>JBATUY010000131.1:0-10512 GCA_049671465.1 Pricia sp.
TATCGGAAGGGATGGATACAAAACTGCAAGGCGCATCCTCAAAACAAACATAAAAATATAGCGCATTATTGGTTAGGAAGGGTATTTCGGAAGATGCCCCGGAAACAATCTCGATATGGTCGCGTACCTCCTTCTCAAAAAAGTTTTTGGCGAACCGGCGTTGCGTGCCATCAAATGCTTCATAACCGAGCAAAAAGATTCCTTTTTGGGCCAGTTCAGTGAGAATCGGGCCTTGAAAAATCTTTCCGAAAAGCTGCTGTTGCACTTCAACCCGGGTGATGATGGTCTGTAAGATTTCGGTCGGTTCAATATTGAGCTTTTTCTGAAGCGAGGGGTCAACGTTCTTTATCTGGCGCAGTTTAGACACCCGAACCCTAAAATATTCGTCTAAATTCGAGGAGAAAATAGCTAAAAACCGGATGCGTTCGTACAAGGGATTTCGGGTATCGGCGGCCTCCTGAAGTACCCGTCCGTTGAAACTGAGCCAGCTGACATCACGGTGTTTGAAAACATGGTGTTCTTTA
This sequence comes from Pricia sp., assembly GCA_049671465.1. Taxonomy (GTDB): domain Bacteria; phylum Bacteroidota; class Bacteroidia; order Flavobacteriales; family Flavobacteriaceae; genus Pricia. Next base: position 525 of record JBATUY010000131.1, read on the forward strand.
AATGAAGACATTCAGTACAATTTTTCAGCTTTTAACATTGGCTTCTCCTAAAATCTCATTTGCAAATTTTTTCCAAACAATACCGTATCAGCTCTTGGATCATCGCCTTCGGATTTTTCGAAAACTTTCCGGTGGCCCGATTGGCCAGAATACAGTTCATGGAAACGGCGCGATGGCCGAGCAGTTTAGAGAGTCCGTAAATTCCGGAAGTTTCCATTTCGAGATTGGTCAATTGTTTATTTCCGTATCGAAAAGTGGCGAGTTTCTCCATAAGTCCATTTTCATCGGTATCTAAGCGTAATTTTCGGCCCTGAGGGCCATAAAATCCGGTATTAGTGATAGTTACTCCCAATCGTATACGATTTGACATGAGTTTTTCGGCCAAGGTTTTGTCATATTTGACGGCATAGGGCGTTGCTTTTTTAGTAGACCAACCGCAGTGCGCTATAAATGCGCTGGCCATTTTAGGGTGCTGTACCGTTGCGCTATCATAGAAATGCAACAATCCGTCAAGACCTATGGCGTATTCGCTCATTAAAAAAGTATTAATGGGGATGTCGGATTGTAGCGCACCCGTGGTTCCGATTCGAATAATATCCAAAGCGGTCTTTACCGATTTTACGGTACGGGTTTCAAAATCAATATTGACAAGGGCATCCAATTCATTGAGTACGATATCAATATTGTCCGTTCCTATTCCCGTGGAAATAACCGTTAATCGTTTTCCGTTCAAAGTACCGGTATGGGTATGGAATTCCCGCTTTCCTTTTTTAATTTCAATACTATCGAAGAAAGAAGACACCTCCGCAACGCGATCAGGATCGCCCACGGTAATTATAGTGTCCGCTACATCTTGAGGCAAAACATTTAAGTGGTATATACTGCCATCAGGATTGAGAATAAGTTCAGAGGGACTCAATTTCATATACTAAAATGAGGAGGATGAAGTCTTATGACTTGGTACATTAAGATAAGGGCCGCTTCAGCAGAACTAGAGCTTTAAAATTCTATCAGAATCGGTGTTGTATAGAAAATTATATTTCAAGGCACCGCCCAGATAGACGTCGTTATCTTGAATGCAGGAGTAGTAGCTTGTTTTATTGTCCAATATCTCTTTGCCTTTTTTGGATAATCGAACTGGTTTAAAGGAAGAAAAAAGTGGTTTCAGCCTACGGAGGGCGCGTTCATATTGCGTATCTCCGAAACCTAAAGACGCTTGATGCTGTAAAATATCGGCCAACAAGGTCTTTCGGTCGACGAATTTATTATCCCTGGCCAAGGCCAGAATCGCATTTTCCATTTCGTTCAGTCCGTTTTTTATGGTCGGAAAGCGATGCAAGTGCGATTTGATCGCTCCGGACAAATGATCGAACTGGAATTCGGAGTAATCCGAGAGATTTTCCAAACGTATCGGATTATCGCTGCAATATAGCTGCCAGACATAGTCGGCATATTCCACATCGTCTTGTGTCAGTTCAATTTTATTTTCATATTGTTTCAATAGTTGCTCGTTATCCAGACGACTGAGTTCTTTCATCTGGGCAGTGCCTTCGTCTTTGCTGCTACAGACCAATGAAATCTGAGCATACCTGCGATGAGTCTTGAGCCAGCTGAGCACGGCAATCATGTTGACCTGGCAGAACAGATCGTAATCGAACCAAAGTACAATTTCGTCCTGTTGCTTGTGGTTACAGAGCGAACGGTATTCCTTCAAGGTTTTTTCGATAAACCAAGACTTTGAAACCTTATAGTTTTTATTCAGGAATTCGAAGCGTGTTTTCCAGAAAGACTCACTTCCGACACTGGTCAGGGTCTTCCCTTCACAAAGCATTTCGCGCCAGGTGATAATATCTCCTTTCAGCTTTAAGGCTTTCAGCTTTTCGGTAAAAATATCTCCGTTGGTAATGTGCAAAAGGGAACTCATGCCAATTGAAGTTTAGGTTCTCGATGATTAAAAGTAGTATTAAAACAAACCAAACGAAAATATTAGGGCAAAATTGTATATACTTTTCCCAAAAAAGTGGTGAAGCAAAACAAAATTATCCGCCTACGCGTTTTACGGTGAAGCCTTTTTCTTTTAAAATTTCCATGATTCGATCACGATAATCCCCCTGAATGATGATTTTTTCATTTTTGAACGAACCGCCTACGCCAAGTTCTATTTTCAATTCCTTTGCCAATTTCTTAAAATCACTTTGGGCACCATTATACCCGTCAAGAATGGTAATCGGCTTTCCCTTGCGCTTTTCGTATTTGCAAAGAATCGGGTCGTCTTGCAACCAAATATCATGTTTGGCCTCGGGTTTCTCGACCTCTTCGGAAGTCTCGTGGTCAGGAAACAAATCTTTAAGCTGGTCTTTTAAGTCCATAGTCTTGAAAATTACTTCTTGACCAGTCCCAATTCCACAAGCCGCTCGTTCAGATAAGCACCCGCGGTAATATCCTCAAATTGCTTTGGATGCGCTTCATCGACACAGTTCTCGAGACAGTTCAATGGCATTTCGCTGATGGGATGCATAAAAAACGGGATGGAATACCGCGAAGTTCCCCACATCTCTTTGGGAGGGTTGATGACCTTATGTATCGTTGATTTTAATTTATTGTTGGTCAGTCGTGAAAGCATGTCGCCCACATTGATCATCAATTCGTCGGGGCCGGCGATGGCATCGACCCATTCGTCATTATGGTTTTTGACCTGTAGCCCGCGGCCTTGGGCGCCCATAAGCAACGTAATCAAATTGATATCGCCGTGAGCCGCGGCTCTTTCTGCGTTCTTGGGCGCTTCGGTGATGGGTGGATAGTGGATGGGGCGTAGGATGGAGTTTCCATTTTTGATGTACGCGTCAAAATAGGTTTCCTCCAGATTGAGGTGCAAGGCCAGTGCACGTAGCACATATTTGGCCGTTTTTTCCAGCATTCTAAAAGTCTCCTTGCCCACTGCATTAAATTCCGGGAGTTCGGTGACCGTGACGTTAGCTGGATACTCTTCTTCCAATTTAGGATTATCGGTTACGTACTGCCCGAAATGCCAAAACTCTTTTAAATCCCCTTCTTTTCTGCCTTTGGCGTGTTCTTTTCCGAATGATGTATAACCGCGCTGTCCGCCGATACCTTCGATTTCGTAGGCATCCTTTTTCTCTTGATCTAGGGCAAAAAAGGCCTTGATTTCCGAGTATAGCTTGTCTACCAATTCTTTGGATAAAAAATGACCGCTTAAGGCGACAAAGCCGATATCTTCGAAGGCAGAACCGATATCTTCAATGAATTTTTCTTTTTTCTGGGGATGGTCGGATAAAAAATCCTGTAAATCAACACTGGGTATGGCACTCATGGCTATGTTCTATTAATATTTGAATCAAAGTTAATGAAAAGGGATACGAATCATCGACTCGCCTTTACTTTTTCTTACTTTTATCCCACGAATCGACCCTATGGAGTACCACAGAAAAAATATTGAGGACGGCACACTGTTAGAACTCTATAGCCGAATGCTCAAACCTCGTATGATCGAGGAAAAGATGCTCATTCTATTGCGACAGGGCAAAATTTCGAAGTGGTTCAGCGGCATCGGGCAAGAAGCGATTTCGGTCGGGGTGGCAAGTGCCCTGGATTCCGAAGAATATATTTTGCCCATGCACCGCAACCTGGGCGTGTTTACGACCCGGAAAATCCCCCTGCATCGTCTTTTCTCGCAATGGCAGGGCAAAGCAGGGGGATTCACGAAGGGCCGCGATCGCAGCTTCCATTTCGGGACGCAGGATTTTAAGATCGTAGGCATGATCTCTCACTTGGGTCCACAATTGGGCGTGGCGGACGGTATCGCTTTGGCCGATGTACTTCAAGACAGACAACGCGTAACCGCAGTTTTTACGGGGGAAGGCGGCACGAGCGAGGGCGACTTTCACGAGGCGCTCAACATTGCGTCGGTATGGCAGCTGCCCGTACTGTTCTGCATCGAAAATAACGGTTACGGACTGTCCACGCCCACCAGCGAGCAGTACCGTTGTAAGAGCCTAGCGGACCGCGGAGTAGGCTATGGTATGGAATCGTATACGATTGATGGAAACAATATCTTAGAGGTCTACAGTAAAGTAAACGAGCTGTGTCAGCGGATCCGAAAAAAACCCGCGCCGGTATTGTTGGAATTCCAAACCTTCCGGATGCGGGGCCATGAGGAAGCGAGCGGCACGAAATACGTTCCCGATGCGTTGATGGAAACCTGGGGTGCCAAAGACCCTATCGTCAATTACGAATCTTATTTGATGGCGGAAGGTGTGTTGGATGCGATAAAAATTGACCTTCTCAAAGCCGAGATAGAATCCGAAATCAACGAAAACTTGCAATTGGCCTTTGGGGAACCGGCAGTATCTTTTAATGAAACTGAGGAGTTGAACGATGTGTATCTAAAATATGTTTTTAAGGAAGTCACCCCTGATTCAAACAATGAGAATATAAGATTAGTGGACGCCATTTCCCAAGGGCTCAAACAAGCTATGGAAAGACACGACAACCTGATCATAATGGGACAGGATATTGCCGATTACGGTGGGGTTTTCAAGATTACCGAAGGTTTTGTGGATGCTTTCGGGAAATCTCGCGTACGCAATACGCCCATCTGTGAATCGGGTATCGTCGCAGCGGCCATGGGGCTTTCCATCAACGGTATGAAGGCGGTAGTCGAGATGCAATTTGCCGATTTTGTCAGTACGGGTTTTAATCCTATCGTCAACTATTTGGCGAAGTCGCATTACCGCTGGGGCGAAAAAGCCGATGTGGTCATCCGGATGCCCTGCGGCGGCGATGTCGGGGCGGGGCCCTTCCATTCCCAGACCAACGAGGCCTGGTTTACGAAAACACCGGGACTAAAAATAGTCTACCCCGCTTATCCCTATGACGCCAAGGGGCTTCTGGCCACTGCCATCGAGGATCCGAATCCCGTGTTGTTTTTTGAACATAAGGGACTATATCGAAGTATTTACCAAGATGTGCCCACAGCGTACTACACCCTACCTTTTGGCAAAGCGGCCTTATTGAGGGAGGGCGAACACATTACCATCGTTTCATATGGCGCGGGCGTGCATTGGGCATTACAAACCCTTGAAAAACATCCGGAAATCGAGGCGGATGTCATTGACCTGCGCACCTTGATGCCCTTGGATATGGCATCCATCTATACGTCCATCGAAAAAACGGGTAAGCTGATTATTCTGCAAGAGGACAGTCTTTTTGGAGGTATCGCCAGCGATATATCCGCCTTGGTCATGGAAAACCGTTTCGAATATCTAGACGGTCCGATAAAGCGGGTAGCAAGTCTGCAAACACCCATCCCTTTCTCCAAGACCTTAGAAGATGGCTATTTGCCCAAGCAAAGATTTGAAGCTGCTTTGATCGAATTATTGGCCTATTAGGGCTCTTTTATGGTTTTAAAGCCAATTTATAAGTGCTTTAAAGCAATAATCCTGTGGTATATCATCGACTTTTGCAACCTATAAAGCGATAAGGTCAAATCCCTTTCCGCGATTTCAACGTAAGTAATTCAATCCCATAAACCTTTAAAATCAAATTATATGATGAAGTATAGTTTTTTAATCGGCGTTCTTAGCCTGTTTTTGTTCTCATGCTCAACCAGTAAACAAGTGCGGGAAAATCGCAAAATAGTCGATGGCACTTGGACGCTCAATGACGTAGGTTACGAAGGTGAAGAAGGCAGTTTTAAGGCCGAACTCTTCAACGATGCCTCCGCCGTTTGCTTTGAAGGAAGTTCATGGTTCTTCCGAAACAATAATAGTACGGGAACGTATACGATTCAGCCCGGTAGCCTCTGTTCCGGTGGTGAGCGCAACATTCGCTGGTCGATCATCGAGAATGAAGGTGGCGGCCAACAGTTACAGTTCAAGTACATCGACGAAAAGAAAAATGATATCTATGGTAGGACCGGATATCGGTTGGACGTTGTTTCGATTACTCCGTCGCAAATGACCCTGAAATCGAACGTTACGGTTGACGGTAGCCCGGTTTCGGTCGTTTACGAGTTTACGCGATAAGCGTCATAATAACCTTTATAGTCTTTAATAAAAATCCATAATTAATAATGACTAAACTAAAATAATGAAACAGATATTCACAAAATCAGTATATATGGTCATGGTCTTTTCCATGGTAATCGGTTGTAAGACCATTCAAAATTCGAACAACAAACAAAAAGGAGCAGCTATAGGCGCCGGTAGTGGTGCCGCAATTGGCGGCGTTATTGGAAACAATGTCGGCGATGGTAACAATACGGTGTTAGGTGCCATTTTAGGCGCGGCCATAGGCGGTGTGGCCGGTGGCTATATCGGCAATCGAATGGATAGGCAGGCAGAGCGTATCGAAGAAGAGATACCCGGTGCCGAGGTGACCAGGGTCGGCGAGGGCATCAATGTTACGTTTACCGAAGACCAAGGAGTGTACTTCGATACCAACAAATCTGACGTAAAGGGCACCTCAGCAGAGACTCTAAACAGTATGGCAAATATTTTAAAAGAATATCCCAAATCAAATGTTCTGGTCGAGGGCCATACCGATAGCGCCGGACCTGACGACTATAACATGGATCTTTCGAAGAAGCGGGCCACCTCGGTTACCGATTATCTTATTGCCCAAGGGGTCGACAAAAGCAGATTGACCACAAAATGGTACGGTGAAAACCAGCCTATCGGGGATAACTCGACCAAAGCGGGCAAAGCCAAAAACCGTAGGGTCGAATTGGCCATTGTGGCGAGCGAGGCGCTCAAAGAGGAGGCAAAGCAGCAAGTAAAAGGATAACTACTTTTGAAATCGGCCGGGCACTTGGCCGCCATTCGTGTAGGAAGTGTATGCGGGGTGGCCATGAGCCGTAAAATTACTTGCAAATCCCGACCGATTCGGTCGGGATTTCTACTTTAAAGACCTATCTTTCAATTTATGCAACAGTACGATGTGATTGTGGTGGGTGGCGGACTGGCCGGCTTGACGGCGGCTATCGATTTGTCCCGTAAGGGGCATCGGGTGTTGGTCTTCGAAAAAAAAACATATCCGCATCATAAGGTTTGTGGGGAATATGTATCTAATGAAGTGGTTCCGTATATGAACGAATTGGGGGTGCCTCTGGATGCGGACAACTCGGTAAATATCGACACCTTAAAGCTGAGCACGGTTCAGGGCAAATTGATTGAAACCCAACTTCCTTTGGGCGGCAGAGGTATAAGTCGTTATGCTTTCGATGATTTGCTCTATCGGAGAGCGGTAGCGGCAGGAGCCGAATTTAAATTCCAAAATGTAAATTTCATAGAATTTGAAAATACTGTATTCAAAGTGGTTACGGATTCCAATGAAACCTATGCTTCAGATATTGTAATCGGCGCCTATGGCAAGCGGAGTGCTCTTGACAAGACCCTGAATCGCGATTTTACCAATAAAAAATCGTCGTGGTTGGGCGTTAAGGCACATTTTGAATTAGATGATTTTCCAGAAAATATGGTGGCCCTGCACAACTTCAGGGGAGGCTACGCAGGCTTGTCCAAAACGGAGACCGGAGCGGTGAACTTTTGCTATTTGACCTCGTATGCCAGTTTTCAAAAAGAAAAAGATATTGATAGCTTTAATGCCAAGGTAGTATCTCAAAACCCCTGTTTAAAAGCATTCTTAAGCGATGCTCGTGCGTTGTTCGAAAAACCCCTGACCATTGCCCAGATATCCTTTCATCCCAAGAAGGCGGTGGAAGACCATATTTTGATGTGTGGCGATACGGCAGGGTTGATACATCCGCTTTGCGGTAACGGGATGGCCATGGCGATACACAGTGCCAAAATAGCGGCCGGTCTGGTCGACAGATTTCTCATTGGAGAATCACGAAACCGGAAAGCACTGGAACGGGATTACCAACAGCAATGGAACGGACATTTTAAGCGGAGACTTTGGATGGGAAGACGTTTACAAAGCCTTTTGCTGAACCCAAATCTGTCCGCCTTCGCAGTATCGGCAATGATTTCGCGACCGGCACTTTTGCAAAAATTGATTCGAAGTACCCACGGAAAACCTATATGTTGATGTCCGATTTTTCAGAAAGAAGCAGAGCCCCCGAGTTAATGGACGATGGAAATGTCGCCGTTCAAACGCTTAAGGAGGTGCTGCACGACCTCGATCGTACCAATACGCTTTTGGGGGGTAACCGCATCACGGTACAGGGTGTTGAACGGCTGATACGTGAGCATCGCCAAGAATCGTATACGATTGTAGACATGGGTTGTGGCAACGGCAGTATGCTGCGGGAAATCGTAAAATTAGGTAGGCGGCGGCGTGTGAACGTCAAAGCCACAGGCATCGATTTGAGCGAGAAAGGTTTGGCCATAGCCAAGAGCGCTTCAGCTGATTTTCCCGAGATTCGGTTTTTGAAGCAGGATATTTTGGCCTTGAATCCCGATGATTTGGAATGTGATATCTTGCTTTGCACCCTTACCATGCATCACTTTTACAGCGAAAACATTCCGGTTTTCTTGAAACAGTTTACCAAATTGGCAAGTATCGGGGTCGTAATCAACGACTTGCAAAGAAGTGCGCTCGCATACCAACTTTTTAAGGGCTTTAGTGCTATTTTTATACGGACAAAAATTGCCAAACACGACGGATTGGTATCCATTCAAAGTGGCTTTACCAAAGCGGAGCTGGAAAACTTTGCCAAAGACCTGCCATCGGTCGAGCACGAAATTCAATGGAAATGGGCATTTCGCTACTTGTGGGTGATGCGTGCGCAGCGAACAATACGATAATATGAACGAAGTAAGAATAGCGTCGGTAGCCAAGCAATTACCGGAATATTATAGAGACACCGCGGATATCGTACCCTTGGTAGACACCTGGCTGTCGGGTCAAGAATCACGGTTCCGTAGAAAGGTGGTCAAAATTTTTGAGGGGGCCGCCGTCGATAGGCGATACAGTATCATGGAACCTGAAGAAGTATTTACCGCGGCCTCTTTTGAACAAAAAAACGATATTTACGTCCGGGAGGTAAAGAAATTGGGCAAAAAGGTGCTTGAAAAAGCCTTGGCCAATACAGGATGGTCTCCAGATTCTTTGGATTATATCATCACGGTCAGCTGTACCGGTATCATGATTCCCTCTTTGGATGCCTATTTAATCAATGATTTGGGACTCCGGCAAGATGTAATACGCCTTCCGGTCACCGAGATGGGATGCGCGGCAGGGGTATCGGGACTTATATATGCCCATAATTTCTTAAAGGCCAATCCCGATAAACGCGCTGCCGTTGTGGCGGTCGAGAGCCCTACGGCCACTTTTCAGCTTGACGATTTTTCCATGGCCAATATGGTCAGCGCCGCTATTTTCGGGGATGGCGCCGCCTGCGTGCTGTTATCCTCGGAAAAAGAGGTCGCTGGGCCGAAAATTGTAGGCGGAGAGATGTATCATTTTCCCGATGCCACCCGTATGATGGGCTTTGACCTTACGAATCACGGCCTAAAAATGATTTTGGATATCAGGGTTCCGGAAACCATAGCATCGCATTTTCCCGATATTGTGCATCCCTTTTTAGAGCGGAACGGTACAACGATTGCATCGGTCGATCATTTGATTTTTCATCCCGGTGGGCGTAAAATCGTGCAGACCGTAGAGGAACTCTTCGGGAAATTGGGAAAAAATATCGATGATACCCGCGCCGTTTTACGCGAGTATGGGAATATGAGCAGTGCTACCGTTTTATATGTTTTGGAGCGCTTTTTGGAAAAAGATATCCAAAAAGGGGAACAAGGGTTGATCTTAAGCTTTGGCCCGGGATTTTCAGCGCAGCGAGTGTTATTGGAATGGTGATGCAAAGTAAATTTTTATAATGTCGAATGTAAATAAACAATGGGCTTTAGTACTTGGTGGCAGTAGTGGTTTAGGCGTGGCTACGGCAAAAAAGCTGGCCATGCACGGCTTCAATATTATCATCGTACACCGGGATAGAAAATCC
>JBATUY010000132.1:0-13570 GCA_049671465.1 Pricia sp.
ATCGTATGATAAATATCAATATTGACGATGCCGCTGTGATAGCCGGTCGAGAATGTTATATTACTGAAATCAAGGGCGTACCGACCCTCTTCAACCAAGATTATGCCGACTTTCGAAGTATACCTAGACCGCTCTTCATTCAATTGAGCGGCCATATTGCCGGTGTAACCACCTCCGAAATAATCGGTATCCGTTAGCCGTGTGGCCAAAATAAATTCCGGAGCAATATTAACGAACTCGAAATTATTCGAAAACGTGGAGAACTTCGATATGCCGAACGAATATCCGAATACTTCCGACGCCGAGGTCTCAAATATATCCAAGAGTTCCGTATATCCTTCTTCCGGAAGATATCGGCTGAATTCGAGTTCGAAGAACAACGTGTCACCTACAACGTAATTTTCTTGGTTATCGAAGACAATGGCATCTGAAATGGAAAGGTATCTCGTATTTCGATACGCGTCGTCGTCAGAAAAACATCCGAAAAACATCACTGACAAGGTTACTACTAGTATTACTCTAAAAATTTTCATCCTATTATAATTAGAAACGATAGCCTATTTTGATTCCCGTGCGCACCAGTGCCCCGTTCAAGAGTATAAAATTGACATCGAAATTCGTCCGTAGCCCGAATTGAGCCTCGGCGGCCAATCTTCCATCTAAAAACAGGAATCTATAGCCGTAACCGCCTCCCAATCCGCCGCGGGTATAACTTGTAGTGCCGAAACCATATACCCCGTAACCTTGGTCGTTTACGGAACGCACCAATCTTCCTGATTCGTCGACGCCACTGATAGAGCCGAAAATTTCAATAAAATGACTTTTATGTTGATTACCGTTAAAATATAATCTGGCAAAAGGCATTATTTCATAGTTGGTTTTAAGCTCACGCTCGCGATACGCGTCGTCGAAAGAAATTTCCTCGATACGGTCGCCGTAGACCGCACCTGCAATGCCCAAAGCGAATTTTCTGCCGAGGGTACGCTCATAGGCCAAATCGACACTGTTAAATATCGGAAGCAGCAAATTGGTAGACACCTGATTTTTATAGGTCGGCATCGCAGCATCCTCCTGGGCGAAGAGCGAACCTTGAAATAGCACGGCGAGCACTATCAAGATACGGTTGCGGAGACTATCAAAGGGTTTGGTCATTGGCTTAGGCAACAAATTGGGTCGGACTTAGAACACAACAAATAAAGTCAAAAAAACCCTACCCTGACCCACTAGTTTTACGGTTATCGTATCTTCGCTTTTATAATATTTTATAGACCTCTCACTACCATGAAGCACCTATTGTATATGCTGTTGCTTTTAAGCGGATTCATTTCGATGGCGCAGACCAACCGCTATGAAATATCCTTTGAAAATGCCGTGCACCACGAAGCGGTTATCAAAGGCGAATTTGCCGGTCTGGTATCGGACACCGTCGCTTTTCGAATGAGCCGCAGTTCCCCAGGGCGCTATGCGCTGCATGAGTTTGCCAAAAATGTGTACGGTTTCAAGGCGACCGATAGCCAAGGCAAAACTTTGGAGGTTCACCGCCCAAGTCCATACCAATGGGACGTTACCGGCCATGATGGAACCGTGAATATCAGTTACACCGTGTTTGCCAATCACGGTGACGGCACCTATTCACAAGTCGATGAGACGCATGCGCACCTGAATATTCCGGCCACTTTTATGTACGCCCCTGAACTGGACGACCGCAACATCGAAGTGGAATTTATGGTACGCGAAGACCTGAACTGGAAAATCGCTACGCAAATGCCGCTGGTCTCCGGCACCACCTACTCCGCCCCCGATTTGCAGTATTTTATGGATAGTCCCGTCGAGATCAGCGATTATCAATTGCGGGAATTCGATGTGACTGCAGACGGAAAATCTCAAAAAATAAGGTTTGTGTTGCACCACAACGGTACGGAAGCGGAACTGGACACCTATTTCGAAAAGGTCAAAAAAATTGTCCTTGCCGAAAGGGATGTCTTCGGCGAACTCCCCAATTTCGATTATGGCACCTATACCTTTTTGGCCTGTTACATTCCCAATGCCTCCGGTGATGGTATGGAGCATCGTAACTCCACCATTTTGACCGACACGGAAGGCCTGGCCGAAGGAGGTATGGAAAATAATATCGGTACGGTGTCCCACGAATTTTTCCACAGTTGGAACGTAGAACGCATACGCCCGCAATCTTTGGAGCCCTTCAGTTTTTCGGAAGCGAATATGAGCGGAGCCCTATGGTTTGCCGAGGGCTTTACCAGTTATTACACCAATTTGATTCTGTGCAGGGCTGATATCATCACGCCGGAACAATACGTCGAAGGCCTTTCTAGCACTTTCAACTACGTATGGAATTCTCCGGCCAGACAGTTTTTCACCCCTATTGAAATGAGCTATCAGGCCCCGTTCGTCGATGCGGCGACCTCGGTCGATCCGGTAAACCGTGAGAATACCTTTATCTCGTACTATTCATATGGTAGTGTTTTGGGGCTAGCGCTCGATCTTTCGTTACGGGAGAATAACCTGAACCTCGACGATTATATGAAACAAGTCTGGCGGACCTATGGAAAAAGCGAAACCCCATATACTTTGGAAGATCTACATGACGTCTTGAACGACTACGCGGGAGATGCCCTCGGTAATACTTTCTTCAACGACTACATCTACAAAAGTGGGATGCCCGACTACAAATCACTATGGACATCGGTAGGGGTGGTATTGCGGCAAAATCCGGAAAAACCGTACTTAGGGGTGACGATGGAACTTGATGGCGATGGAAACGGAGTGGTGCAATCGAACCCAAAAATCGGAAGTCCCGCCTACGAAGCCAGTCTGGATACCGGTGATGTAATTACATCGATCAATGGTAACGACTTTTCCACTTGGCCATTCAAAACTTTTATCGAACAATTTGAGGTCGGAGATACCTTAGAGATCGATTTTGAACGCTACGGGCAGGCGAAATCGACATCGGTCGTTCTGAAATCCGACCCTGAATATCACATCCATCTGATGGAGACCATTGGAGGCAAACCTTCGAGAAAACGGTTAGAAATGCGAAAGGCTTGGCTAAAGGTCGAATAAACCCTATTTCGTAAAATCGATGCCATCGTTATTAAAAAAGCATTGAACATTCGTTTTCAGCGCTACCTTGTAACTTAGAAATCTTCAAACAGCAAATTTTATACTATTTGAAATGGTAACATTTGAAAGAGCAACATCCGAGGCGGACCTGAACCAGATACTCGACCTACAGCGAAAGAACCTTCCCGCCAATATTTCATCGGAGGTAAAAAAAAAGGAGGGGTTTGTTACCATTTCGCATACTTTTGAGATGTTGAAGAAGATGAACGATGTCTGCCAGCATATCGTGGCAAAATCAGATGGGCGTGTCATCGGTTACGCTCTTTGTATGCATCCTAGTTTTGCCGAGGATATAGAAATACTACACCCGATGTTCGAAGAGGTCGAAGCCATTCTTCCTAAAATAGAAAACTACATTGTTATGGGCCAAGTCTGTATCGATAGCGCTTATCGAGGTCAAGGCATCTTTCGAAAATTATACCTTGCGATGCAAAAGGCAGTGCAACCGGAATTCGGACCTATCATCACTGACGTCAATGCCGAAAATACACGTTCTCTCGGGGCACACTATGCGGTGGGGTTCGTAGATTTGGCAACCTTCAGTTCCCAGGGGCAAGTTTGGAAAATCATCCGGTTAGATTGAAAAGTTTCTTTTATATCCCGTGAATACAGAATCCCTTCGAGCCAAAAAAAGTCCGATACCCATTCGAAGTGCACTTCATCTAAAAATACGGTACATCCTCTAATTTTTCTATACTTTTAAATTGCTCCAAAGAAAATTCAATTTCTTGGGGTCGATTGAAAGTGCTTATGAAGGAAAAACAGGTGACAGAAAAACAGGAATTCGTCGTTGACGAACATCGTTATCCTATCTATAGTTATCACGGTCATTTCACGCGGGAGGTAGAAACCAAAAGATTGACTATGTCTATGACCCTCAGCATTCCCACCGAAAACATAGCACCTATAAGCCCTTGGATCATGCAACAATCCGAAAAGAAAGACGTGACTATCGTACGCCATCTTTCAAAAAATGGCATCCCTCTCAAAACCGTCTTTTTAGACTTCATGGGCGCCCAATGCACGAAATACGTTGAAGAATACGACGCAGTTCGCAAAGAAGTGGTGCTACACTTAACGGCGACATTCGAAAACCGCGTCACGACCGACGATGAGCAACGGAACAAAATCTCCGATTTATTGAGTTGAAAGTGGCGAGGATACCCTTTGATGAATAAAAAAAGCCACACGAATCGTGTAGCTTTATACTATAAAACTGTGGTTTGAGATCAATCCGCCAAAACAATCACCTTGTTGTCTTTCATTTCGACCGTACCGCTCGTAATATGAAGAACCGTCTTTCCGCTAGCATCTTTTGAAAACTTAGAGGCGTGCACCTCGGATACGGAAGCACTTCCATCAAATTTGACTTCGCCTTCCTGCAATAGGGACACGATGGCCGCGTGGTCTTTCAACATCTGAAACTCACCTTCGACGCCCGGAACGGTTACCGAAGAAACTTCTCCAGCAAAAAGTGTGGCCTCGGGTGATACGATTTCTAAGTACATAATTCTAGTAGTTGCGAAATTTGTAGTAGCAGTTGACATTCTTACAGCGCTAGAACAAATCCCAAATTTCAAGCTCCAAATCCCAAAATAAATTACAATTGAAATGCATCAGGTGGAAATTTCCAAGCTCCGCTCGGTTATGCTTCCGCCAACATCTTCTCTCCGGCTTCCTTCACCTCTTCGATGGTACCTTTAAGGTTAAAAGCAGATTCGGGAAGATTATCAAGTTCGCCGTCCATAATCATGTTGAAGCCTTTAATAGTCTCCTTGATGTCGACCAGTACGCCAGGAATGCCAGTAAACTGCTCGGCCACGTGAAAGGGCTGAGACAAGAAACGCTGTACCCGTCGGGCACGGCCTACGGCCAATTTATCTTCTTCCGAAAGCTCTTCCATACCCAAGATAGCGATAATATCCTGTAATTCTTTATAGCGCTGCAACAACTCTTTAACGCGTTGTGCGCAGTCGTAATGTTCTTTTCCTAAAATATCGGCCGTAAGAATACGTGATGTAGAATCCAAAGGATCAACCGCCGGGTAAATGCCAAGTTCAGCGATTTTACGGGACAGTACAGTGGTTGCATCCAAGTGGGCAAACGTGGTTGCCGGAGCTGGATCGGTAAGGTCATCCGCAGGTACATAAACCGCTTGTACCGAAGTAATGGAACCTCGTTTCGTGGAGGTTATACGCTCTTGCATGGCTCCCATTTCGGTGGCCAAGGTAGGCTGATATCCTACGGCTGAAGGCATACGGCCTAAAAGTGCCGATACCTCGGAACCTGCTTGGGTAAATCGGAAAATATTATCTACGAAGAAAAGAACATCCTTTCCTTGTCCTTCGCCAGCCCCGTCACGGAAGTATTCCGCAATGGTCAAGCCCGATAGTGCCACACGGGCACGTGCTCCTGGAGGTTCATTCATTTGTCCGAAAACGAAGGTCGCTTTCGAGTCTTTCATTGCTTTTTTGTCTACCTTGGAAAGGTCCCAACCGCCCTCTTCCATGGAATGCATAAAGTCGTCTCCGTATTTGATGATACCGGACTCCAACATTTCACGAAGTAAATCGTTTCCTTCACGGGTGCGCTCCCCAACACCTGCGAAAACCGATAGTCCACCGTGGCCTTTGGCAATATTGTTGATCAATTCTTGAATCAGTACGGTTTTACCCACACCTGCACCGCCGAATAGACCGATTTTCCCTCCTTTTGCATAGGGTTCGATAAGGTCGATGACCTTGATTCCCGTAAAAAGGACTTCGGTAGACGTGGTAAGGTCTTCGAATTTGGGGGCCTCCCGGTGAATGGGCAGTCCGTCCTTACCGGCTTTGGGCAAATTACCGAGACCGTCGATAGCATCACCGATAACATTGAAAAGGCGTCCGTAAACATCATCACCGACAGGCATTTGAATGGGCGCACCCGTCGAAAGAACTTCCGTTCCACGACTAAGGCCATCGGAAGAATCCATAGAAATGGTTCTGACCGTATTTTCCCCGGTGTGCGACTGTACTTCCAAGACTAATTTGGAACCGTCTTTATGGGTGATTTCCAAAGAATCGTAGATTTTGGGCAGTGCATCGCCAGCTTGAAACTCTACATCGACGACCGGCCCAATGATCTGGGAAACTTTACCTGTAACTTTTGACATTAGTCTTGTGTTTAAGTGATTGGTTCTTAGACCTATTTTTCAGGGTGCAAAGATAGGATATTAGGCTTAATCTGAAAACTACTTTTTACTGTTTTTTAGGATGTCGTTTTTCAACAAAAAAAGGCGGCCGAACGGGCTGCCTTTTTTTATTGACTAATACTGTAAATTCATCTAGGGATTGATGGCCCATGAGAGATAGTAAATCGATCCGATATTACCTGTACCGATGGCTGAAATGTACTCATCGCCCAAGATGTTGGACCCGCCTAGCTTGAAAACGGACTTAATACTTGGCACAGCATAGTTGATCTGAGCGTCAAGCACGCTATAGGACGGTACTTCACCGGTCTGAAAAGTAGCCTCCCAGAGAAAACTATCGCTCCAACGATAGTTCACATTGAACCCAAAGTTTTCAAAGAGTGCGGTGTTTCCAAAGGATGCCTTAAATTTATGCTCGGGGGTGTTGAAACCAATGAGTAGATCGGGATTGGCCTCTCGATCAAAATCGAGCTTATTGTAGGTATAGCTTCCACCAATATCGTAATTACCAAAAATTTTGGCGTCGATACCCAAAACGGCACCGTAAGAATTGATTTCGGCGCTTGAGTTCGTATACGTTTGGAAAGCTTGAAAATCGCCGTTTTGCAGCGCCAATAGTGATAGCGCACCATCACCTGCCTGCCCGTAGTAGGGCACCAGTACGTTAGAGCTGGTAATAAAATTCTCGTACGCGTTGTAGTAGCCACTTAGGTCAATGGCTATTTTACCGACTTGAGCTCTATAGCCTACCTCATAAGCAGTTACCTCTTCCGGTTCGATGAGCGGAGTATTTACAGCGGTCGGAGCTCCACTGTTTACGGAACTTAGCGAAAAAGCATTTTCGTAGGCATCTCGTCCCGTCAAGACCGCCGTTGTTTGCCCCGTTGCCTCTTGACCGCCTTGACTTATCGGAAATTCCGGGGATACATACCTGTCAAGGTTGTTAGGCGCAGATCCTACCAGTATAGCCCTACCCGCATTGAGTCCGATAAACAAGTCTTGTGTGGTCGGGTTTCGAAATCCCTGCTGAACAGACGCCCGTATATTGTGATTTTTCTTTTCACCCAATGTATACACTAATGAAGCCCTAGGCGAAAAGAATCCATCAAAAAACTCGTTTTTGTCGTATCGGATCGATCCGGTAAATTTTAACCGCTCATCGAACATCTTTTTCTGTAGCTGGGCATAAGCAGCGTATTCACCGTAAACGATTGGCCCGTCAATATCCGTGAAAATAGTGCCGCCCGAATTCAATACATACTCCCTGAAAGAACCTCCGACCTGAATATCGGCAAAGTCTTTGGTAAGATGGCTAAAATTATAGTTACCTCCGACATGTCGCAGCTTCGTATTATCTATAAATCGGGCACCAGTGGTAAGATCACCGTCGGAGGTAATCCGTGCCAGTGCATTCTCAAATGCCTGTGTTCCGGGTATCAACCTTCCCGAATCTGCCGCTTGTCGTGCCAAAGCATGCGCGGTAGCTTCGTCCAATTGGTTTCCGGTACCGACACCCAATCTCGCGCCAATGTAGGTCTGGGCATAATCGCCGAACCAAGAAGGCTCGTTCGGATTATCCGGATTGGGGGCATCCCTTTTCCAACTGCGGTTTACGTTAATGGCGGCAAACCGTGTATCGTATGAGTTACCCGAGTTCTCTGTAGTAATATATCCCCTGATAAAGAAATTATCGTTTCTTATCTCCAATTTATGCTGTTGCATGATAAAATCTTGAATCGAGTACCGGTTTGCCCCTTGGTAAATTGTGTTTCCACGCCCTACCCTAGCTTGGTATATCATTTCAAGATCATCGGCAAAAGGCTTATAATGTACCGTTCCATCGAATTTAACACTTTCCGCATTGTAATTGGCCAGGTCAACCTCGTCGTAACCGGTACGGGAAACCTCGGCAGCACCGAGCGTACCCGACGGCAGCCCCGCAAGTTGATCAAAGTTCAATATGGTAGAGACCTCGTCTCCATAAACGTTGAGTCCGTCGTAGGCCGGATCTTCTCGAGTACGTTCAGGATTTTCGAAATCGATTCTATTGTTAGCGTGCCAGTCTTCACCTTTCAGTATTGAAAAATTCGCCTTGACCGCTAGTTTATCGCTGAATGCATGGGCTCCGCGGATACCAAAGTCGTAATATGGGTTGGTACCGGCCGCATTTTGCGACGTATACCCTCCTTTAAGATAGGTGCTGATACCCTGATAGTTCCAAGGATCTTTACTGGTCATGAATAGAATTCCGTTAAAGGCACCGGCACCATATAGTGCGGAAGAAGCACCCGGAAGTATCTCGACGCTCTTTACCTCGAGTTCGGACATTCCCACAAGGTTACCTAATACAAAATTCAATCCCGGAGCGGAGTTGTCCATTCCGTCGACCAGTTGTAAAAATCGTACGTTGGCGAACCCGGCAAAACCTCTAGTATTTACCGATTGAAAGGTAAGACTGTTGGTATTGACATCAACGCCTTTTAAGTTCTGAAGCCCACTATAAAAGGACTCCGAAGAGGTGGTCGCGATTTCCTTGAGACCGAAACGCTCTACGGAAACGGGGGATTCAAAGATACGCTCGGGAGTTCGGGATGCCGAAATGACGACCTCATCTAAAAAAGTCTGGGTCTCGTTAAGCACGACGTTTATGGTCGAATTATTCTCGGTAACTTCTTGTTTACCTTCGGAATAACCGATACTGGTGATAACCAATTGAAAAGGAGGTTCTTCAGAAGTCTCCAAAGTGAAGTTTCCATCAAAATCAGTTGTAGTGCCAATGGCCTTACCTTGGATAACGATGTTCGCGCCTGGAACCGGCTGATCATTTTGGTCGACTACCGTACCGTTTACCGTGGTTTGCGATATTGCAAAATTCGCTACCAACAGCAGGGAGAAAAACAGTAATATTCTCATGTTAAGTTTAAGTTAAATTAGTTTGTAACGGCAAGTTAGCAATTTTTTTATATCGAAAATCATAAAATGAAAAAAATTATGCATGCATAGTAAATATTTCGGAATCAGCGCTTCACCTTTTGCAGCGGCCTAGAAAAAATAGGGCCATCGCGAAAGCGACAGCCCTGTAAAAACTCATCCTTAATTTATAAACTATTCCACCGTAACCGATTTCGCCAAATTTCTGGGCTGATCGACATTACAATTGCGCATAACGGCAATATGGTAAGACAATAGCTGTAGAGGTATCGTTGTCAGCAATGGCGTTAGACTTTCAAAGGTCTCGGGCACCTCGATGACGTGATCCGCCAAATCGGTAACCTGCTCGTCACCTTCAGTTACTATGGCAATAATCTTCCCTTTTCGGGATTTAATTTCCTGAATATTACTGACCACTTTTTCGTAATGCCCCTTTTTGGTCGCAATGACAAATACCGGCATCTGTTCGTCGATCAAAGCGATAGGACCGTGCTTCATTTCCGCTGCCGGGTATCCTTCTGCGTGTATATAACTGATTTCCTTTAATTTGAGAGCGCCTTCCAGGGCAACCGGGAAGTTATAGCCCCGCCCTAGATACAAGGCGTTGGTCGAATCTTTATAAACGTCGGCAATGATTTCGATCAAGGGATTCGACTCCAAAGCCTTCTCGACCTTTCCGGGAATGGTCTCGAGTTCCTCTAAGTACGCTTTGAATTTCGTTTCTGAAAAAGTACCTTTTTCTTTGGCCAACTTTAAGGCGATCAAGGTCAAAACGGTAATTTGTGTCGTAAATGCCTTGGTGGAAGCCACTCCGATTTCCGGCCCTGCGTGGGTATAGGCCCCGGCATCGGTTTCGCGTGCTATCGAAGAACCTACCACGTTACAGACGCCAAAAACAAAGGCCCCATTTTCCTTGGCCAATTTGATGGCCGCCAAGGTATCGGCCGTTTCGCCGGACTGTGAAATCGCAATGACCACATCTTTATCGGTAATCACGGGATTCCGGTACCGGAACTCCGACGCATATTCCACTTCAACGGGAATACGGGCCAGATCTTCAAAGATATACTCGGCAACGAGACCTGCATGCCATGAGGTACCACAGGCAACGATGATGATTCGATTGGCATTGACCAACCTATCAAGATTCAGGTCGATACCTGCCATTTTAATAAGACCTTGTTCGGCAAGCAACCTACCGCGATAGGTATCGAGTATCGCTCGGGGCTGCTCGTAAATTTCCTTTAGCATAAAATGGTCATACCCGCCTTTCTCGATTTCCTCAATGTTCATCTTCAGTTCTAGGATGTTCGGGTAAGCAATCGAATCATCTTTGATTTTGCGAAGTTTGATTTCTTTTCCTAATCGGATGATGGCCATTTCCTCATCCTGTAAATACACGGCATTGTTCGTGAACTCTATAAAAGGGGATGCATCCGAGGCAATAAAAAATTCGTTCTCTCCTACTCCGATAGCCAACGGACTACCTAGTTTCGCAACCACAATCTCATCGGGTTTTTGTTTGTCGAAAACCGCTATGGCGTAGGCGCCGACCGCCTCGTTCAGTGCAAGCTGTACCGCCTTACCTAACATGACACCTTCTTTCTTCTTGACCTCTTCGATTAGGTTCACCAAAACTTCGGTATCGGTATCCGATTGAAACGTATAGCCCCTTTTGATCAACTCCTTTTTGATGGACTCATAATTCTCTATAATGCCATTGTGTATGATGACCAAGTCTCCGGAATTGGAATAATGGGGGTGTGAATTTACGTCATTGGGAACCCCGTGCGTAGCCCATCGCGTGTGGCCGATGCCCAAAGTGCCCTTGATAGAAATGTCTTTTTCCGATTTGTTCTTTAAATCCTCGACCTTTCCCTTGGTCTTTGACAGATTTATTTCGTTACCGTCATAAAGCGCGATGCCCGCGCTGTCGTAACCTCGGTACTCAAGACGCTGAAGACCTTTCATAATTATCGGGTAGGCATCTCTGTGCCCAATGTAACCTACAATTCCACACATAATCTATATTTCTTTAATTTCGGGGACGCTTTGTCAGCGCAAATTTAAAGGAAACTCATAAAACATTCCCATTTCTAGACATTAAACGAGGAAAATAGAATACTGGTATATGATCAAGGGGGAAATTTGAAAGATTTTAATTCGCCTCCGTATAGAAAATCTCGAGCTGAAGTCTTTTACCCGCATTCGCTTCCGATACAGCACTTCCAAAAAGTACGGTACCCAAAGGACTTAAGGTAGCCGAAATAGGTAAATCGGCCTCCGTACCATCCGCGAGCATGGCGCTGGCCACATTAAATATGCGTATATCGGGCGTAAACGTGAGGCCCAAAGTAGCATTATCGGCGTTGCGGATTACCAGATCGTTGACATAATCGGTTATCTTGACCGTATATTTACGTTGGGCACCCTCGCCCTCTAAGATACCGTCATAAAATGGATAACTTGCCAAACTACTGTTCTGCGCAGCTCCATCATTACGACCGATCAAGGGTAAGTTCGATGCCGTACTATATAGATACAATCTGGGCGGGATATTTGCCCCGGCCGCTTCATCGACGTAGAAAACCAAACTGGCTTCGTTGATAATCCAATTATTGGCCCTGATCTGAGCTATGGCCTCGCTACCGTTGGCATCGTCAAAAAGGTTGATTTCGGCAAAACTACCGGCATCTCCCTTGATGTAGATACGTTCCGCATTTTCTTCGGATGCGATGGCTGCGGCAATTTCAGGCGTGTAGTCATCGTTGTCAAAGCTGTTTACCGCATTGCCGACTACGGGGAAGGTCTGACCTGTTTGTGCATTTCGAGGCTGTTGGGTAATAAAATTAAGCCGGAAATCCTTGCTTCTAGTTTCGCCTTCGGCGGTGTAGTCATAAGACATCGTAATGTAAGCATCTTTCAAATCGAACAGTACCATAAGGTCTTCGCCCGCCGCCGGCTCGATCGAAAAATGGATACCCCTTAAAAATTCGTTGAAATTGGCCTGTGTCAATAGTTCGGAGCTTCCTTCTTTATTCAATAAATTCTCTTGAAAGAATGCTGTCGGTAATTCTACCCTGATACCGGGATCCATTCTCTGCACCTGTTCGGACTCATCAACGTTTTCCGTATCCGGGTCGTCTTCCCTAGGCACCAAAATCTGTTTTTCATCAATAGAGGTGGTAATATTCGCAATTTCATCGGTAAGAAAAGGTGTGAAATCTTGATCGGAATAATATTCTTGTGCTTCCTGAAAATTCGTGGTCGGGTCTAAATCCCTAAGAAAGAAATCGGAGCGTTGCAAGCGCAATGTAAATGGCAATTCGCGATTGCCGTAAATACTATCGACATCGACAAATGCCGCAAATTGTTCCCTTACATAATCATCGTCGGCATCATCATTAATACCGTCACCATCTGTATCGGGATTCAACGGATCGGTACCTGCGCTCTGCTCTTGATTATCGGTCAATAGATCGGTGTCACTGTTGCTATTGGGATCATCGGGATCGGAGTCTTCACTGTCTATCAATCCGTCACCATCACTATCCCCACCACTTGCACTCGGCAAAAACGGAATATAAAGAACGACGGAGGTAACGGTCTCATTTTCTTGAGTTGCCTCGTCCGCGGGTCGTTCATCGCCAAAAAGCGGATTCACACTAGATAGCTGCACTTGTGAAGTAATCGTAGCCTCCGTCTTGCCGTATACCGGATCGGTAAAAACCCCCAATTGATAAATGGGCAGCTTGTTGGTGCGCACTGCTTTTATCTTTTTATTGACGGCGAAAACATCAAAAACAGCCTTATCGGTAGTAAAAGGTTCGTTTCCGACAACACCTGAACCAATGGTGGTCAATTCTTCTTCACAAGAGGTCAATAGAGTAGCAAAAGCAATTACCGCGACCGCGGTAAACTTGATTCGATTCAAAAAAATCATGCGGGCTATTTTAAAACTTCAGTGTTATAGAAATTGGCGTAGGCATCCTCGAATTCTTGTAGGGATACGTACGGCAACACAGGTTTTTCAAGGTTGGAGATATGGTTTTCCAGCTCTTCCGGAATTGTTTCAGAAGCTAAAATTACCGCATCTGAATTATCCACCGCTATCTTTAACAAATTATTATACGTAGGGGTTTCCAATGAAGCGATGCTTTCTTCGGGCAGGCCATCGAACGCGATTCTATCTTTCATGCCCAGATCGAGCTCGCCCTCGAAGGATTTCCCGTAAACGGATATCACGATTTTACTGGTATCGAAAAGAGGTTCGTCTGCGTAGAACTTTTTAAGGTATAAGGG
>JBATUY010000133.1:0-2048 GCA_049671465.1 Pricia sp.
AGACCATAGCAGCTTCCAATAAACTTCATGATATTAGCGACCCAATGGGAATCAGCGACGGAATCGGCATCCGTCATAGCGATATATCCGTGGGGCCCGGCGACTCTTTTGCTCGCTATGCGCATAAGTACGCGTCGAACGGCACCGACGTTATTTATTTCCGGTCGATTCGATTCGAGAACCGTAAGGTTGAGGTCGGGAAATTTTGCGAGGGTCATTAAACTCCTATTCCTGGTGTCGTCCGTGCAATTATGGCAGAATATCAAAATCTCGTACGTTCGTCGGTCCAAATTTTTTCCCTGACATGTTTGCTGATGGGCTAGGGCTTCGATACATCTGGCAATGAGTTTTTCCTCATCGTGGGCAGGAATCGTGATTACGACCTCAGGCTTCCATTTATTAACGGGGAGGGTACGGTTCAAACCATCCGCGAACTCATCCAAAAGATTGCCATCTCTAGTGGTAAAATAATCCGATTTCGTTTTTCCCGAATCAGTGTTCATTTGGTTCGATTAAAAAGGGGTAATACATCATTCATCTTCCTTACTTTCCTTCGATTCCGCTAGCGGATGGTCGGTCATACCTAAACCTACAATTTTGATGATATTGACTATGGTATTATAAAGCATAAGTACCACTACAACTAATGCCGAGCTCAATAAGGCGCTAACGCCCAAGGTTATGTAGTAAATAATGTCGAACCAATTTTCGGGAATACTATCACTTTCCGTCACCGGTAAGTTAAAGAGAAGGAAGAACAAAAGCGCGACCACGAAAATTACCGTATCAAGTTTGGCAATCTGCATGATATGGGTGTAGTGGTCCTTCTTCAACTTCGACGACGTACTAGAACTTACCCCCAACAAGGTCAACATCAACGCAAGAATTGTTGCAGAGGCCAAAACAATAGTATTGCAGAGCGTGTTAAGTCCAGCGATACTCGATTTTATCAAGACTTTGGCCTCATAACCGCTCAGATGGCCAAGCATAAATGTACCTAATCCTACAACTCCAAGAGCAAGAATTCCACCCAGTATTGCACGTTTAGTATAGTTTGATAAATTCATTTGATTAAAATTTAGGGGATACAAAAATTGTATCCAATTTATGCGAATGTAATAGTAAGTTTTCATCAAAGATGCGGCAGTCCGGATATCGTAAGCTAATGTGCTACCATTTATATGTAAAGTAACAATGGCAAGAATTTTTAGAATGTAATATTGAGAAATATAAAAATTAATGGAGAAGCCATTATGAAACGCAACCAGACTGATTACGGACATTGGATTATAGCTATTGTAGTGATAGCGAGCCTAGCATTTATGGCCGACATATTTTCTTGGTGGGCTTGGGCGGAGTCTAAGAGCGTCTATTTCCTGTTTGTATGCATCGTTGCAATTTTTATCATATCTATATATGAACGTCGAAACTTGAAATAGCAACTTAAAAATCTTCGCCTATTTAGGCCAACTAATTATTGTAAGTGGCCTGGACGAAGGCTTACCAAACTTCGCGAAAAAGACGGTTTTCTCCGCCTAGCGCTTCGATGTTTTCGTTCTTTAGTAGGTGTTAAATGTACCCCCAAGGAGCGCTCATTGGATTTTCCTAACTCTGGATTTGATTGACCTCGTAGAACGGGGCCTTTATAATCTGTTTTCATGATATGCTTTTTTGTCTAGTAAAAGTCCAGTAAATCTATGCTATCTATTACCTCGATATTACATTTTTATGGCTCGATAAATTTCAGTTGCAAGGCGCATAGAACAATTATAATCTATATAAACAATTACCAATACAGTTAACTATACGTTCAAAAAGAATATGCATTAACGTAGAAAATTTCAATATTCGCTTGATTTTCATGATTACCCCCAATTGCCAATACAATTAACTATACGTTCAAAAAGGATATGCATTAACGTAGAAAATTTCAATATTCGCTTGATTTTCATGATTACCCAAAATACTTTAAACTGGTTTGTTGTATTAAAAATCACCTTAAAAAGAGGTGGCGTACGCAGGCTAACGACCTAGTGTTGCTGTTGATG
>JBATUY010000134.1:0-2747 GCA_049671465.1 Pricia sp.
CCAATAAGGCGGCCCGTGAAATGAAAAAACGGATTGCGGACATTGTAGGCGGCTCCGAGGCCAAAAACCTTTGGATGGGGACGTTCCACTCCGTTTTCGCCAAGCTTCTCAGGTTCGACGGAGACAAACTGGGCTTTCCCAGCAATTTCACCATTTACGATACACAGGATTCGCAACGGCTGATTTCCGCCATTATCAAGGAAATGGGATTGGACAAGGATGTCTACAAGTACAAGCAGGTGCAGAACCGTATATCCTCCTATAAAAATAGTCTCATTACGGTGAAGGCCTATTTTCAGAACCCCGAGCTGATGGAAGCCGATGCCATGGCAAAACGACCGCGTATGGGCGAAATCTATCAAAATTATGTGGATCGCTGTTTTAAGGCGGGGGCAATGGATTTTGATGACCTTTTATTACGCACCAATGAATTGCTGACCCGTTTTCCCGAGGTGCTGGCAAAGTATCAAAATCGTTTCCGCTACATTCTGGTCGACGAGTATCAAGATACCAACCATTCGCAATACCTGATCGTGAAGGCCTTGGCCGATCGATTTCAGAATATTTGTGTTGTGGGCGACGATGCCCAGAGTATTTATTCGTTCAGGGGAGCGAACATTAGCAATATCCTGAATTTTCAGCGGGATTATGACAATGTCGGCATGTACCGGTTGGAACAGAACTACCGATCAACCAAGAATATCGTCAACGCTGCCAACTCCATCATCGCCAAAAATAAAAATCAATTGGAGAAGGTGGTGTGGACAGCCAATGACGAGGGCGCCCAGATTAAAATACATCGCAGTCCCACCGATGCCGAAGAGGGCAGATATGTGGCCGGTTCCATTTGGGACCATCGCATGAACGAACAATTGCCCAACGGTAATTTTGCCGTACTCTATCGCACGAATTCGCAGTCGCGTTCGATTGAAGACGGACTTCGAAAACGGGATATTCCCTATCGTATTTACGGGGGATTATCTTTTTATCAAAGAAAGGAAATCAAAGATGTACTCTCTTACCTTCGACTGGTCATCAATCCCAAAGACGAAGAAGCTTTAAAACGAATCATCAATTTCCCCTCGCGGGGCATCGGTCAGACGACGTTGGATAAGTTGACCGTTGCCGCCAATCAATACAAGCGCTCCATTTTCGAGGTCATCGAGAATTTGGATAAAATCGATTTAAGGATAAATTCCGGAACCAAAAGGAAGCTCGAGGATTTTATAACCATGATCAAAAGCTTTCAGATTATGAACGAGGGGGCGGATGCCTTTACCCTCGCTGAACATGTGGCCAAAAAAACGGGCTTGCTGTTGGAGTTTAAAAAGGATGGCACTCCCGAAGGTATCGGCAAAATGGAGAATATCGAGGAGCTGCTCAACGGTATCAAAGATTTTGTGGAGGGACAAAAAGAACTGGCCGATGCCACAGGAAGTATTTCCGAGTTTTTGGAAGATGTGGCCCTGGCCACTGATCTGGACAAAGATACCGGCGATGAAGATCGCGTCGCCCTGATGACCATTCACTTGGCAAAAGGACTGGAATTTCCCTACGTATACATTGTCGGAATGGAAGAAGATCTCTTTCCATCCGCCATGAGCATGAACACCCGAAGCGAACTGGAGGAAGAGCGCCGGTTGTTTTACGTGGCACTTACCCGGGCGGAAAAACAGGCCTACCTCACCTACACTCAAAACCGCTACCGTTGGGGCAAACTTATCGATGCCGAACCCAGTCGCTTTCTAGAGGAAATCGATGAGCAGTACGTTGAAAACCTAACCCCGATCGACAATGCCGGATATCGCTACAAGCCCATGATCGATGCCGATATTTTCGGCGATGTCGATAAAAGCAGGTTGCGCCAAAACAAACCGACTAAGGGCACACCGCCAAAAGCTGGCCGACCCAACGAGAACCAGCTTCGAAAGCTACGTAAGCTAAAACCGGAACTATCCGTACCTGTGGGAAACACCAATGCCGTAGACCCAAGTCTGCAAGAGGGTTCTACCGTAAACCACACCCGATTCGGTCGAGGGAAGGTGCTGAAAATGGAAGGCGCAGGAAACGATAAAAAAGCGGAAATTCAATTTGAAAAAGGTGATATCAAAAAATTGTTGTTACGGTTCGCCAAGTTAGAGGTGATATCCTAGAGCTTGATTTGTCCTCTCAAAATGTAACCAGCTATCGGGATTAAGTCGCACTTCATCGGATTTTTCCCTTTTGAAACATCAACGTGAACCAAAGGCAAAACTACACTAAAGAAAATACCGATATCAGTGGTGGAAACTTAAAAATTCAAACTAAAAGCAGGGGCCGCGCAAAAAAAGGTGACCATATTCTTTACCGAACCACGCCCAGCAGCAGAGCCTCACAAGTACCTTGTTCATAATATCAACGTTTTGTTTTATCTTCACTGTACAGAAAAATGCCGGTAACTATGAGCGAATTCATCAGATTGTACGAAGAGAATCCCGACCCGAAAATTATCAAACGCATCGGGGAAATATTGCGCAAGGGAGGTTTGGTTATCTATCCCACCGATACCGTCTACGGTTTGGGCTGTGACATTACGAATTCTAGAGCATTGGAGAAAATTGCCCGCATAAAGGGAGTGAAATTGGCCAAAGCGAATTGGTCGTTTATTTGTGCCGATCTAAGTAATCTGTCCGATTACGTGCGTCAAATCGATACGGCGACTTTTAAGATCTTAAAGCGGGCGTTGCCCGGACCCTATACCTTTGTAC
>JBATUY010000135.1:0-5868 GCA_049671465.1 Pricia sp.
TATCGTAAACCCGAGGAGCCAATATATAGAAACTATGGCAGATCAGGCGATTTTCAGAACCGTGGCCTATTTTCAAAGAAAACAGCGAACTAAAAACCAGATTACGCAGTATTGAAAACCGGATATCACGGCGCTGAAAAGTGTCATCCGCTAGCATAAAATGTATAAAAAATACATCAATCCGTAAACGGAATTATTCCATGAAAAACTTAATCATCCTTTTTTTGCTATTGCTCTCGGCCTATGGTTTCGGGCAACAAATGGTCTATAAACCTATCAACCCAGCCTTTGGGGGCGACACGTTCAATTACCAATGGCTGATGAGCTCCGCCGAGGCGCAAAATGGCTTTACGGACCCGAACCTTTCCGATGATGATCAGACCGAACTCGAACAGTTTCAAGAAAATCTGAACCGCCAGCTTCTGAGCAGTCTTTCACGAAGCGTATTCGATTCGCAATTGGGCGACGAGCTGCAAGAGGGCACCTTTACGGTCGGCGATCTGGCCCTTGAGATTTTCGAGACGGGCGAGGGCCTGGTCATCAATATTTTAGATACCACAACAGGGGAACAGACGCAAATCGTAGTGCCGAATTGATGGGAGATCTTGACATCCCCAAACAAAGAACAGTACAATGTATAAAATCAATAGTGCCTTTTTTCTTTTGTTAAGTGTATTGCTCTCCGGTTGCGGGGCCTATTTCAACCAGCCCTATCAACAACAAGAAGCCCGAACGGGGGAGCTGGCCTCCAAGACCGAGGTGTTACGAGAACTGCCCTTGCCCAGTGAACCCGTGGTGGTCGGTGTGTATAATTTCAAGGACCAAACCGGGCAGTACAAGGCCCTGGAAAATGGAAGTTCGTTCAGCACGGCGGTCTCGCAGGGGGCGACCACCATGCTCATTCAGGCTCTGGAAGAGTCGAAATGGTTTACCCCCATCGAACGTGAAAACCTGAACAACCTGCTCAACGAGCGCAACATCATCCGATCGACGCGAGAGGAGTTCCGGAAGAATAAAAGTGGCGCTCAACCGACGCTGCCTCCGTTGCTATACGCTGGCGTGCTTTTAGAAGGCGGCATTGTTTCCTATGACACCAATATCATCACTGGGGGAGCGGGGGCACGATATTTCGGGGCGGGGGCATCCACGAAATACCGACAAGACCGCATTTCGATCTATCTCAGGGCGGTTTCGACCAGCAATGGCAAGATTTTAAAAACGGTGTACGTTTCCAAAACCATTCTATCGCAGTCCATTGACGCCAGCCTGTTTCGCTATGTCAGTTTTCAGCATTTGATGGAGGCCGAAACGGGATTCACCAAAAACGAGCCCGTACAACTGGCAATGAAGGACGCCATCGAAAAGGCCGTTGAAGGCCTGATTATCGAAGGTATAGCAGACGGACTCTGGTCGAGCGAGGCCGGCGAGCGACGAGACGAGGTACTGGTCAATACCTATAGGGAACAAAAAGTTCACGATGAATCTAAACTGGTATACGATCGAAAGCAAATCAACCATAAACCAAGAAATTCCTTTTTGTTCGGGCCGACCGTTCCCATTCTGAACGCTGACCTTTCCAATAAAAAATTGGGTTTCGGTGGATTTTTGGGCTACTCCCGATCCTTTACCGATAACCTGAACCTAAATCTGAGCTTTGGCTATTTGACCCTAACGGGAGGCGATTTCTTTACGGAGGAATACATGTACTCCCAATTCGATTTGGAACTTGACATTCTGCCTTTCGATACTTTTTCACCTTTTATTACCGCCGGTGCGGGCTATATTTTTGGGATTCACTATCCCGATGGCGGTGATGATAAAATCGAGACGACCAAAGCACAGTTCGGTGCGGGACTCAATGTGCACGTCTCGGATCGCATCGACCTTCGGGTCTTAGGCGAAAGCCACTTTACCTTTTCGGATGAAATCGATGGGGCCATCAGCGGTAAAAGGGATGATTTCTATTACAATTTGGGAGTAGGGATAAAATATAAGTTAGGTAGGCATGCGAGAGTTAAGAAACCCGCCACGAACAAGAAATAGGCACTGGACAGCATAAAAAATAATTAAAAATGAAAAAGTCATTTATACACATAACCGCATGTACTTTGGTGTTTCTTTTGGGAGCTTGCTCCGAGGAACCCATCGATGAAAACAGGTTCGGCACTTTGACAGGCAAGGTGGTGGCAAAGGGCGATAATTCCCCCTTGGCCAATGCCAAGATTACGTCCTCCCCCGTGTCCACCACCGTTTTCACCGATGCTTCGGGCAATTACAGGATAGACGAAATTCAAGTGGGGGAATATTCCGTACAGGCCGAACTGGCCGAATTCCAGACTGCTTTTCAGGCCGCTGAGATCTTGGAAGGAAAAACCGCAAATACCGTATTTGAACTGGATAGCGTTAACGTCGACAACCTTTCCCCCGCAACCCCCTTGCTTATCTCTCCCGAGGAGGGTGCTGAAAATATCTTGACCGAAACGGAATTCGCTTGGTCGTCTTCGGCCAACGATGATGATGCGATAAACTACACCTTAGAACTCCGCAATGGCGAAACTAATGAAATTATAAAATTCGAAGACATCAAGGATACGGTTTTGACCGTAAAAGATCTGGTAATCGGTAAAAACTATTTCTGGCAGGTATCCGCGAACGATGGGGTCAACGCTATCGTGAAAAGTACCCTGGGCGGTTTTGCGACCAAGGCCGGCGATGCGAACAGGTTCTTTTACGTGAGGGAGATAGACGGCAACAACGTCATCTTTTCCGGATCGGCCGCTATCGGAAATGCCGAGGATGAGGTCAACCAAAACGATCTACAACTGACCGGTAGCGGAATGAACAGCTATCGGCCGAAAAAGAACGCCACGGTGAGCAAATTGGCTTTTTTGCGCTCCGTAGGCGGCGAAACCCACCTTTTTGTACAAAACGAAGACGGCAGCGGACTGCAACAGGTCACTAGTAGTGTTCCGGTCGCCGGGTTCAGACAAAGCGAACTGGAATTTGCTTGGTACGATGACGGCGCCAAGCTCTACTACCCGAATTTCAATAAACTCTACTCCGTAAATTTAGACGGGTCCGGTAATCAAATGGTGTACGAAACGGCGAACGGTGTTTTTATTTCGGAGATTGCCGTCAACCCTGCCAACGGTCTTGTAGCCCTTAAAACCAACGACGCAGTGGGTTATAACGCCCGGATCGTTATTGTCAATGTGGATGCCGATACTGAAGAAGAAGTTGTGCTTGAAGGCGTGGCGGGAGCACTCGGCGGACTCGATTTCTCCATTGACGGTACCAAAGTGCTGTATACCAGAGACGTTTCGGGAGCGGAAAATTCGGAATACCGGCAGCTTGATAGCCGTATTTTCGAATACGACCTGACCACGGATATCGCGACCGAAATCGAAACCGATAAGGCAGCGGGTACGAACGACCTCGACCCCAAGTACTCACCGGATAATGGCGCCATTATTTTTACCAACACTTCAAACGATGGCCTATCGCCAAGAAATATATATAGTACGGTTGAAAGTAGCAACCGGGACAAAGAACTTCAGTTCACGGATGCCTTTATGCCAGACTGGGAATGAAAAATTTAAACGCATATACGAAATTCTAAATCCATATTAGCGACTAGTAGTTTCCTAAAAACATGATGTCCGCCGCTGTTTTTAAGTCTCGATGCAAGGTTGTCAACCTTAAAATCCTATTTTTGCGGGAAACAGTCCGATATGAGTTCATCCGCAAGTGAGAGATATAGCCAGAGAGGGGTTTCCGCAGCAAAGGAAGACGTTCACAACGCCATAAAAAACATTGACAAAGGACTTTTTCCACAAGCTTTCTGCAAAATTGTACCTGATTATCTGACCGGGGACGACGACTACTGCTTGGTCATGCACGCCGATGGAGCCGGAACCAAATCTTCCTTGGCATATATGTACTGGAAGGAAACCGGGGACATTTCCGTTTGGAAAGGTATCGCCCAAGACGCCCTCATCATGAATATCGATGACCTGATCTGCGTCGGGGCAATTGACAACATTATGCTGTCTTCTACCATCGGGCGGAACAAGAACTTGATTCCCGGGGAAGTACTCTCGGCCATTATCAATGGTACGGAAGAACTGATTTCCGATTTGGCGGAACATGGTATCGTCATCCGCTCCACTGGAGGTGAAACGGCCGACGTGGGCGATTTGGTGCGTACCATAATCGTAGACTCCACAGTGACGGCCCGCTTAAAAAGGTCGGATGTCATCGACAACGCCAATATCAAAGCGGGCGATGTTATCGTCGGCCTGGCTTCCTTCGGACAGGCCACGTACGAAAAAGAATACAATGGTGGTATGGGCAGCAACGGTCTCACCTCGGCCCGACATGATGTTTTCTCCAAATACTTGGCCGAGAAATATCCCGAAAGCTATGATGCATCCGTACCCGAGGCATTGGTGTATTCCGGAAATACGAAGCTAACGGATTCCATTGAAGGCTCATCCTTGGATGCGGGAAAATTGGTGCTATCGCCGACCCGTACCTATGCACCGATAGTGAAAAATATCCTAGAAAAATATACTTCCAAAGAAATACACGGTATGGTACACTGTAGCGGGGGCGCACAGACCAAAATCCTTCATTTTATTGACAGTTTGCACGTTGTTAAGGATAATCTTTTTCCCGTTCCGCCCCTGTTCAAACTGATCCAGGAACAATCGGGTACGGACTGGAAAGAAATGTACCAAGTGTTCAATTGCGGGCATCGGTTGGAGCTTTACATCGATGCCTCTATCGCCGATGATTTGATTTCAATTTCCAAAAGTTTCGGTGTTGATGCGAGGATTGTCGGTAGGGTGGAAGCGCATCCTTCTAAAAAATTGACGATCAAAAGTGAGTTCGGCAGCTTTACGTATTGAATGCTACGAACTTTTGATGCTGAAATTACGACTATTGATACTAAGTGTCGACCTGCAAACTTCTCTCCTTAATCTTCCCCCATATCCCTTAAATTGATTTCTACCCTAATATCGCCTTAATTTTTTAAGCTGAATTGGGTATAAATCTCGATAATCCAATACTTTTCTTACAATTTTTGCGTTTCAGTCCTATACCACTTAGAGATTTGGGCATTTCTAAGTGGTAAGACCATTTATACCAAACCTTTTGTTATGGAAAGAAAACAGTTTTTAAGAACCCTAGGCGCCGGCGCCGCATTTGCCATTGCCTTTCCGTGTCTGGGCGCGTGCTCAAAAGACGAGAGTGATGAGGGCGGAAATACGCCCGTGCCTACCGGTGTCGATTTTACGATTGACCTAGAATCCGCCGAGGGGCAAAAATTGGCCGAGAATGGCGGTTTCGTTCGTAAAAATTTAGTTGTTGTTGCCAAAAATCTGGAAGGAGATTTTGTGGCCGCAAGCCAGGTCTGCAGCCATCAGGGCTACGATGAAGTAGAGTTTTCCGATCGTGACGGCGGAATTTTCTATTGTGGCGTACACGGTTCCCGTTTCGAGCAAAACGGTACGCCTACGAACAAAGTAGATGCCCAACCTGCCAAAGCGCTCAAAGTCTTTAAGACCGAGTTGTCGGGTACGCTGCTCCGCGTTTTTGAATAAATGGCATTGATTTTGCCTTACGGATAGTTATGAAGAACTGTATCTACATACTTCTATTATTTTTTGCATCGGGTCTTTCTGCCCAGACGTGGCAAGCGAGTTATGATGAGGCCCTAATTGAAGCTAAGAAACAAGATAAACCCATGCTGTTGGTCTTTGCGGGTTCGGATTGGTGCGCACCCTGTATCAAATTGGAGAGAACGATATGGCAATCCGATGCATTTCGTAGCCATGCTGCATCGCATCTGATACTTTATAAGGC
>JBATUY010000136.1:0-18165 GCA_049671465.1 Pricia sp.
GGTAGCGTCCTTTTTCCGGCAGGTCTGGGAGATTATCCATGGCTCATCAAAAGAAATTGTTCAACAAAATAGGAGGATGGCTTTCACCAGCGCCACATCCAAAGTAAACACGAAGCCAACAAACAGAAAACACGAAGCCGACATCCTAAACATCTTAATTACTGATATCCCGAGAGTTCGCCGACCCCACTCCGATGATGCCGTCGTACAGATCGCCGAAATTGCGATAATAGACCAAAATAAGATAATTGTTCTCGGTAAAATGAAAATTGCCGCCCACCGCGTTTAGGTCGATGCTTCCGTTTTCCCGTTTTACGACATACTTGTAATTGTAAAAACCTTGTTTGAGTTTGATCGAGCCCTCCATGAGTCCGTTTTCTTTATTGTAGGTCAATTTATTTTCTTCGGCCAAGGCGTAGTTGTTGAACTTTCCGTACACATAAACCTCGTCGAGATTGAGCAGTTCTTCGTAGGGCAGCGAGAAATGCACGTTTGAGTATTCGGCCTCCCGAGCATTGTTTTCGCCCTGTAGGGTACGCACAACAAAATCACCGTTGATATCGGGAAAATAGGTGTACACCTTATCGAACCGGTAATTATCCATAAACAAATAGTGCTCGTATAGGTCGGCCACTTCGATATGTGAAATATGCGCGGTGGGCGTTCGAAGGTCGCTGGTATCGAAATTCAGGAATTCGTTGCCCCCGAAAAAGCTGGTCTCCGCATCGTACTTGTAGACCAGTTCGCCGCCTAAAGTATACTGGGGCGGAATGTTGTAGCGCGCGGTTTCCCACTGATAGTTTTGTAAAATCGCTACCTTCACTTCCTTTTTGGGGTTGACCAATTGAAAATTGCCCTGGTTGATGCTGAATTGCACCACCTGTTTTTCATCTAGAAAATTAAAATCTCGAGATCGCTTTATCGTTGCCCCGACCGTGACCGCATTGGTATAGACCACGAACCTTCGTGAGAACTGTAGCTCGTAACTATCATTGTAAATTTCGAGCACGTAGTTACCGCTGACCTTCAGGCTGACATTTTCATTGGGTATCTTCAAACGATAATTCGAATAGGGCTGCAGGGTATTGTAGCTGTTTTCGTAGTCGATGATGCGCTGGTTGTCGACCCCGTCGAGGTATTGCGATTTTAAAAGTTGTGAGGGCGTCCAGTCGTAATCGCAGTACACGATTTTGTAATAATAGTCCTGTTCGTTGGCCAAAATATCATCAAACTCGAGCGTGATGGTCTCCCCGAGCTGCACCACCGGAAATTGATCTTGGGTCGGCCCTCCAAAAATGACGGATTTGATGTTATCGGGTTCATTTACCTCTACTTGTATTTGGCCGAAAGCTATTTGGCCGAAAGCCGTGGTCGCAAAAAAGAGAAATAGAATCTGTTGAAGGCTTAGGCGCATTTTTCCGCTATTTTTTGGGTAAAGGTAAACAAAAAGCGTTCCCGTCAAATTCGGATCGGTAAACGGCCTAAATTTATGGGCATTTATTATGAAAACTTTCTTTTAAGTAGTATTTTTGACGCGAATTTTATGGAATCCGTTCTTTGGATTTCGCTAACATAAGGTGGACTAAATATGTCAAAAGACATCAAGATCACAAAGGGTATGGACATTAAGCTTGTCGGTGCCGCGGAACAGAATACTTCTAAAGCCGTTCTCAGTAATGTGTACGCCATAAACCTTAACGATTTTCATGGGATAACCCCAAAAATGTTGCTTAAGGAAGGTGCTGAGGTCAAGGCCGGCGAGGCACTTTTTTATAACAAGAATAAAGAGGATATGCTTTTCGTCTCTCCCGTAAGCGGCGAGCTGATCGAGATAGAACGCGGTGCACGAAGGCG
Source organism: Pricia sp. (assembly GCA_049671465.1). Classification (GTDB taxonomy): domain Bacteria; phylum Bacteroidota; class Bacteroidia; order Flavobacteriales; family Flavobacteriaceae; genus Pricia. Next base: position 1,855 of record JBATUY010000136.1, read on the forward strand.
AATTCTCAGTCTTAAGATACTGGCGGACAAGCAACAGGAAACTTTGGCGAACGTTATTCTGGATGTCGAGAAGGCCTCCAAAGACGAGGTTAAGGCCTATCTGCTGAAAACAGGATGCTGGCCGTTTATCATCCAGCGACCGTATTCTATCATCGCCGACCCTGATGCCAACCCCAAAGCTATTTTTATTTCCGGATATGCAACTGCCCCCTTAGCGGCCGATTTGGATTACGTACTGGCCGGAAAGGAAAAGGAATTGCAGGCGGCCCTAAGCGCCCTGGGCAAGCTTACGCCCGGAAAAGTGCATGTTTCCGTTGGAAAGTCTGGTAATTCACCTTTGGCGGGATTATCGGGTATCGAGCTGCACAAGGTTTCGGGGCCGCATCCAGCAGGTCTGGTAGGCACGCAGATCAATAAAATCGACCCGATCAACAAGGGGGAAACCGTATGGACGGTCTCTCCGCAAGACTTGGTGATTATCGGTGAGATGCTGCTAACGGGCAAGTATAATCCGGAGCGCATTATAGCATTGGCGGGATCCGTGGTGAAAAAACCGCAATATTATACCACCAAGATCGGTACCGAGATATCTACCTTTCTGTATGCCAGCGGTGTCAATGAAAAAAACTTCAGGGTAATCAATGGCGACGTACTGACGGGTTCAAAATCAAGACAAGACGGGTACTTGGGGCATTATAACAATACAGTGACCTGTATTCCGGAAGGTGACGATTATGAATTCTTCGGATGGAACAAGCCGGTTTTTAATAAAATTTCAGCGACCAGGGCCTTGACCTTTTCATGGTTACAGCCGAATAAAAAATATGACCTCGATACGAATACGAACGGCGAACATCGTGCGTTCGTAGTTACCGGGATGTACGAAAAGGTTTTCCCGATGGATATATTTCCCATGCAGTTGCTAAAGGCCTGTATGGTAGAAGATTTGGACGAGATGGAGCAATTGGGACTCTATGAAGTGGCTCCGGAGGATTTTGCGCTGACGGAATTCGTTTGCGTCTCAAAACAGCCCCACCAACAGATTATTCGAGAAGGATTGGATTTGCTACAAAAAGAAATAGGATAAAAGATGAGTGATAAAAGACTGACTTTCAAAAAAAGGCTGCATATAATTAAACATCATTTTCGCGGCAAAAAAATGGCTCCGGCCTTTAACGCTTTACATACATTTTTGTACACCCCGGACGAAACGACCCACTCGGGTTCGCACGTTCGCGCGGCGGACGACTTGAAGCGTACCATGAACACGGTAATTACGGCCTTGATTCCCGTATTGCTGTTTTCGATGTTCAATGCGGGCTATCAGCATTATGCGGCCATTGATGCCGCCAACGGTGTAGCTCGCGAAGTTTCCGTTTTCGGTAATTTTTTGACCTGGGATAATTTTTGGATAGGAATTGTTGAGGTGCTTCCCTTGGTCATCGTTTCTTACGGCGTCGGTCTCTTGGTAGAGTTTATATTCGCCGTAATTAAAGGCCATGAGGTAGAAGAAGGTTATTTGGTAACCGGAATGCTGGTGCCGCTCATTGTACCTGTAGATACTCCCTTATGGATGTTGGCCGTAGCGGTCGTATTCGGTGTGGTTATCGGAAAAGAGGTTTTTGGGGGTACCGGAATGAATATATTGAATCCCGCCCTGACAATTCGGGCCTTCTTGTTCTTTGCCTATCCGACCTGGATGAGCGGCGACAAGGTGTGGGTACACGAAGCCGTTGAACGCGCCGGGGGTCCGGATGCGATTTCCGGGGAAACCATTTTAGGATATTTGGCACAGAACAACGCAAGTGAATACACGTATTCGTTGTCAGATATGTTTTTTGGATTCATTCCCGGTTCGGTCGGGGAGACCTCTACATTTTTGATATTGATCGGTGGACTTTTCTTGATATTCAGTAAAATCGCCAGCTGGCGGATTATGCTCAGCGCTGTCATCGGTGCCTTGGTCATGGGCTTGATGTTCAATGGCGCGGTCGATCAAGGATGGATCGGTGATACCAGTAAATTCTACGGCTTGATGAGCTTCCCGTTTTGGCAGCATTTGATTGTTGGCGGATTGGCCTTCGGTATCGTCTATATGGCGACCGATCCCGTAACCGGTGCGCAGACTAACCGTGGTAAATGGTTTTATGGCTTCTTCATTGGCTTCATATCCGTGATGATCCGTGTTTTCAATCCCGCGTATCCCGAGGGTGTCTTTTTGGCCATCCTACTAATGAATGTCTTTGCGCCTACCATAGATCACTATGTCATCCGTGGAAATGTCAAGCGAAGATTGAAACGAATGAAAAACGCCACGGTACTTCCAACGGATTCCGAAGGCGAGAAAAAACAATTAGAAGTAGAAACTGCATAATTATGGCAATTAACACAGATAAAAATCTTTATACCGTAATCTTCGCGGCCGTGATGGTCGTCGTGGTCGGGTCATTGCTCGCTTTTATGGCATCGGGCCTGAGTAGTCGAATTACCGAAAACGAACGCTTTGAAAAGCAGCAAAACATTCTGTACGCGATGGGTGTCAACGAAAATGTTGAAGACGGCGGTGTCAGTTTTGTCGACACCGAGGTGGTCGAAGATGAGTTTTCGAAATACATTAAAAAACAGCTGGTCATTAAAGGGGATAGCATTATTGATAATAATCAAGCCTATCTTATCGATATGAAAAAGCAATTGGCCCGCTATAAAAAAGGTGAAACTCCAGAATTGCCCCTTTTTATCGGTGAGAAGGATAATAAGGAATATTATATTATTCCCATGTACGGCAAAGGACTTTGGGATGCCATCTGGGGCTTTATAGCGTTAGACGATAATATGGTGGTGCAAGGGGTATTCTTTGATCACAAAGGCGAAACTCCGGGTCTGGGCGCCAATATCAACCAGCGCTATTTTATGGATGATTTTACCGGGGAAAGTATTATGCAAGATACTCGATATTCGGGCATCAGTGTCGCCAAAGGCAACAATGACCCTTTGAACGAGCGAAAAGATGACAATAAGGTAGATGCATTGGCGGGTGCTACCATCACCGGAGACGGGGTTTCGGCAATGATTTCCGAAAGTGTAAACTTGTACAAAAATTATCTAACCAAAATAAGGAAAAGCTAATATGGCACTATTGACTAAAAAAGATGTTAGTCTTATTTCAGATCCGCTGGCGGACAACAACCCCATAACCATCCAGGTATTGGGTATCTGTTCGGCATTGGCGATAACGGCGGAGCTCAAGGCGTCCGTGGTAATGTCCATTGCGGTACTGTTCGTGATGGGGCTGGGCAACGTCGTCATTTCATTGATGCGCGACATCATTCCCTCTAAAATTCGAATTATTGTCCAGTTGATCGTGGTGGCTACCTTGGTAATCGTAGTAGATCAAGTGCTTAAGGCGTTCGCATACGAATTGAGCAAAACCCTTTCGGTATTCGTCGGCCTTATCATTACCAACTGTATCATCATGGGCCGTTTTGAGGCGTTTGCATTGGCCAACGGGCCATGGCGTTCTTTTCTCGACGGCATCGGAAATGCTCTGGGGTACGCCGTAATCTTGGTTATTGTAGGCTTTTTTCGCGAGCTTCTGGGATCGGGAACCTTGTTCGGCTATGCGGTATTGGGCGACCCTATCGCCAAAACAGGCTTATATGCCACCGGTTACGAAAATAACGGATTTATGATTATTCCGCCGGCCGCATTGATTGTGGTGGGTATCATTATATGGGTTCAGCGTTCGCGCACCCCCGCACTGATAGAGGATAATTAAGTAAAGATTAGTTTAAAAAAAGACTATGTTAGAGCATATAGAATTATTTTTTAGGTCCATTTTCATCGATAACATGGTATTTGCCGTGTTCTTGGGGATGTGTTCTTACTTGGCGGTTTCCAAAAAGGTCGCCACCGCGGTAGGTTTGGGTGCGGCGGTTATCTTTGTCCTGGCCGTTACCGTTCCGCTGAACTGGTTGCTGGATCAGTATCTGCTTCGTGACGGCGCCTTGGTATGGCTAGGACCTGAATATGCGGATTACAATCTTAGCTTTCTATCCTTTATCCTATTTATTGCTACGATTGCGACCATGGTACAATTGGTAGAGATAGTGGTCGAGAAATTTTCGCCCTCCCTCTATAATTCCTTAGGTATCTTTTTACCTCTGATTGCCGTAAACTGCGCCATTTTAGGTGGATCGCTCTTTATGCAGTCCCGAGACATTCAAAGTTTGGGCTTGGCCTTTAACTACGGGGTTAGTTCGGGTATAGGATGGTTTTTGGCCATTCTAGCCATTGCAGCAATTCGTGAAAAGATCCGCTACTCGAATGTTCCGCCACCATTACGCGGCCTTGGAATCACCTTTATCATCACAGGGCTGATGGGCATTGGTTTCCAAAGTTTTGGGGGCATGCTGACCGGAGGCGACGAGGCGGCACCGGTCGAAGAGACTACGGCGGCAAAGACAGAAACGAACGAAATATCCAAAACCAATAAAGACGGACTTCTCGGACAGGACTCCACCGATGAAACCAAAAAAGAGATTGACGAAAAGGATATCTCCTATACAGACGCTATAAACAAGTAAAAAGATGATGTTAGCAACGAGCACGGGCGGTACGATTTTGATTACGGTAGTCGCCTTTTTGATACTTTTGATGGTTTTGGTTGCCTTGTTATTATTTACCAAGGAAAAACTTTCACCGTCAGGCCCAGTCACGATCAGAATCAACGGCGAAAAGGAGATGGAAGTGGAATCTGGCAGCACCTTATTGGCTACTTTAGGCGGTAAAAAAGTCTTTTTACCTTCAGCCTGTGGTGGTGGTGGTACCTGCATTCAATGTGAATGCCATGTACTTGCAGGTGGGGGAGAGGCCTTGCCTACCGAAACGCCCCATTTTTCAAAACGGGAACTTAATGCCGGCGCACGGTTGGCCTGTCAGGTCAAGGTGAAGCAAGACATGGAAATAACGATTCCCGAAGAGGTATTCGGAATTAAAAAATGGCCTGCTAAAGTGGTTCGTAACTATAACGTAGCTTCTTTTATCAAGGAGTTCGTAGTCGAAATCCAAGAAGATATGGGCTATAAAGCCGGTGGATATATACAGATTGAGATCCCCGCTTGTGAAATTAATTATAAGGATATAGATATTACGGCCCACCCCGAGGAGCATGATACCCCTGATAAATTTCAGGAGGAGTGGGACAAGTTCAATCTATGGCCCTTAACGATGAAAAATCCCGAATTGGTCGAAAGGGCCTATTCTATGGCGTCATATCCGGCAGAGGGAAAAGAGATCATGTTGAACGTTCGTATTGCCACCCCGCCTTGGGACCGTGCAAAAAATGGATGGATGGACGTTAATCCCGGTGTGGCCTCTTCCTATATATTTTCATTGAAAAAGGGAGACGATGTGACTATTTCAGGGCCTTACGGGGAGTTTTTCATCAACGAGTCCGATTCTGAGATGCTATACGTTGGCGGTGGTGCCGGTATGGCGCCCATGCGTTCGCATTTGTATCACTTGTTCAATACACTAAAAACAGACCGAAAAGTTACGTATTGGTACGGTGGCCGTTCGAAAAGAGAGCTTTTCTATATCGACCATTTTAAAAAATTGGAAGAGGAATTTCCAAACTTCAAGTTCTATATGGCACTCTCAGAGCCTGCCGAGGAAGACAATTGGAAGGTCAAGGAAGATATCGATGCGCCCGGTGATGGTTTTATCGGATTTATCCACAACTGCGTAATCGATAACTATTTGAGCAAGCACGAAAACCCCGAAGATATCGAACTCTATTTCTGTGGACCGCCGTTAATGAACAAAGCCGTACAGAAAATGGGCGAGGACTATGGAATACCCGATGAGCACATTCGCTTTGATGACTTTGGAGGATAATGAGGAGCTGAACTTCCGCATTTCACCGTTAGGTCATATTATGCTGAACCTAGTTGTTTTGATAAGGGCGAATTCAGTGAAAACGTGTAAAACGAAGTAAAAACCGATACTATAAATATCGGTTTTTTTGAACCAATATGCTGAGGACTATGGGTAAGGCGCTTACCGAACAAGAACTGCACAACCTAGCGATGAACATCGTGGGGAAACAGCTCGAGGCCGAGGGATACGAGTTTTTGGGAGTAAATAGCAAGCCCAAAAAGAATCCTCAGTTCGTTTGCCTGAAGAACAAGCAACTTTCGTTCATCGTGGTTCGCACCGTTACCTATCCTGAAGACCCGCGTACCTACGATGGCGAACTGATGGAAAAAATAAAGAAGCACGCCGTTGGTTTCGAGGCGAAAGCTTATTATGCCGGGGTCGGTCTGTCGAATGCCGAAGACCAAAAGCTTCCGGTGTATCTGAACGAAGAATATATCGTTGATTATGATGGCCTGATTGAAGTTTGATGCTTGAAACGTATTAAGGTTCCCGTTTATGCAGGCCGGGAAAGCCGATAATTGAAATGGCATGCCGTTTTAGGCATCGTTTCAAAACCTATCTAAACTGTTAAAAATGCTATTTCATCCGCTTGACCGTAAATGAGAACTATAGCCGTATTCTTACTTTTTCTCGTATTGACTTCATGCACTCCCGATGCGCCTGAAGTTATTAAGAACCAAAACGTAGGGGCCGCATTGGGCACTTCGTACAGTTTAATTTATCTATCCAGTCAATCCTTAGATTTTCAAAAGGAAATTGATTCCGTGTTCGGCGTAGTCAATCAATCCCTTTCCACCTATATTCCAGATTCTGATATTTCTAAAATCAATCGCGGTGATTCTACATTGGTCGTCGATGCCATGTTCCGTGAGGTGTTCAATCTTTCAAAGACGGTTTACGAGGAAACGGACGGTTATTTTGATCCGACCGTAGGGGTTTTGGTCGACGCTTGGGGCTTTGGTCCCGGTGAACAGATCGAACTGGACAGCACGCGGGTCGACAGCTTATTGAAATATGTTGGTTTTGATAAGGTAATCTTGACCGAGGAACATACCATCAAAAAAGCCAATCCGAAAACACATTTTGATTTCAACGCTATTGCCAAAGGTTACGCCATAGATCGGTTGGCCCTAATGATGGATCAAAAAGACGTGGAAAACTATTTACTCGAAGTGGGCGGCGAAGTGGTTGCCAAAGGTACTAATACGATTAAGGGGAAGCCGTGGGTCGTAGGAATCGATGACCCACAAAACGAGGAATCACGCGAAATCAAAATGATGATCAGCCTAGAGGATAGGGCATTAGCATCTTCGGGTAATTACCGGCATTTTAGAGTAGATTCATTAACAGGAATCAAGTACGTGCATACCGTTGATCCCAAAACAGGTTTTACCAAGAACGCGAATACTTTGGGGGCAACCCTTCTAGCGCAAAATTGTGCGCTGGCAGACGCCTATGCCACCGCGCTCATGGCCATGGATCTCGAAGATGCTATAAAACTGTTGACCGGTAAGCGCAATCTGGATGCTTATATCGTCTACCTAGATGAAAAAGGGGAAACCCAAGAATTTATGACGGAAGGCTTTAGAGATCTTATTGTCAAATAGCGCTTTATCCATTTTAAATGCCCAATGCAAACCCAGCGTTCTCGAACAAAGCATCGATAATAGCCGTATTTCTTCAGAAGTAAAGTATTTTGGCATTTATAAATTATTTTCCAACAACAAGTTATTTTCTGACAACAGGTATGATTTCACCTTTGGCGAGCCGATATTTGTCGATATCAGCTGGCGGCAGGCTTGCGGTATAATCGACCTCTTCGACGGTAAATCCTACACGCCTCAAGGTATCGAAGTAATCCCGGCCGTAGATGCGCACATGGTCGTACTGCCCGAAAATTTTGGCCCGTTCTTTTTTGTCGGTAATCGAATCGTCTTCAAAGGTTTCATCCCGCTCCAGTTCCTGCGGAATTTGAAAGATGCCCCAGCCAGCCTTCTTTAGCACCCTGTACATTTCGTGCATGGCCTTGGTGTCATCGGGAATATGCTCGAGAACATGGTTGCACAAAATGACGTCGAAACTATTATCGACGAAAGGTAGGTTGCAGATGTCGGCTTTGACATCGGCAAGGGGGGAATTCAGATCTGTAGTGGTGTAATTCAGATTTTTTAACTTTCGGAAACGATCGTAGAAAGCTTGTTCGGGCGCAAAGTGCAGTATTTTTAGAGGAGCGGTAAAGAAGTCCGTTTCACGCTTCAAGTAGAGCCAGAGCAGTCGGTGGCGTTCTAGCGATAGGGTAGAAGGAGAGAGTACGTTATCGCGCGGACTTTCATATCCATAGGGCAAGAAGCTTTTGAAGCGTTTACCGTCAATTGGGTCTTCATACCGGTCACCGCGCATCCATAGGGCCAACAGGGGTCGGGCAAGATAGCTGAGCTTTATGAGAAGCGGCCTCGGAACGGCGTTGAGAAAAAATTTGAAAATACGCTTCAAAATTATCAAAGTACCAGTTTAGACTGCCGAAACTCATCCTCTTCGTTGCTTTCGATACCTAAGGCCTCATAGATATACTGAAAGGTAGAAAGTAGTTCCGGTTTTCCGTCGACAATGGCCACGTCATGTTCGAAATGTGCACTGGGCTGCCCGTCTACGGTGAGAATCGTCCACCCATCTTTGAGCTGCTTGATACGTCGGGTACCACGGTTGATCATGGGCTCTATGGCGACCACCATGCCTTCGACGAATTTCTTGCCCCGACCGCGTTTACCGTAATTGGGCATTTCGGGCGATTCGTGCAGTTTTTTGCCCAGGCCGTGGCCCACTAGCTCGCGTACTACACCATAGCCGTGACTCTCACAAAAGTTCTGAATCGCATAGCCGACGTCACCGACGCGTTTACCGGCCCTGAATTCCCGGATACCCACATAAAGCGATTCTTTGGTCACCTGCAACAGTTTTTCGTTTTCGGGATCAATTTCCCCAATGGCAAAGGTATATGCGTGATCTCCGTAATACCCGTTTTTGAACGCACCGCAATCCACCGAAAGAATATCACCCTCCTTGAGCGGTTCTTTATTGGGAATACCGTGTACCACTTGGGCATTCGGACTCATATTCAAGGTATTCGGAAAGTCGTACATTCCTAAAAATCCGGGTTCGGCGCCTTGTTCGCGAATGAAATCCTCTGCCAGCTTATCGAGGTAAAGGGCGTTTACGCCAGGTTTGATTTCGGCTGCCAGCATCCCTAAGGTCTTCGAGACCACCAAGGCACTTTCGCGCATCAATTCGATTTCTTCGGGTGTTTTAATTTTTACCATAGGGTGCAAAGATAGGGATTACCTTAAAATTCGGAAACGAGGTGAGTACGGGCTACGTGTGCCGGATTTCATTGGGCATAGGCATGTTCGTATTCCAATCCTGAAAGTATCGCAATCATGTCTGCTTCCAGCGATGTTATTGGATACTCTACGATACGGCCCAGCTCCTTATCATCCTTATAAAATATAAACGTGGGTACGCGTTGAATGTTCAGGCCTTCTTCAAGCTGGTCTGGCGTCGTCTTGTCCCTCTCCATGGCAACCAGCTCGCTGTTTTCGAAAGGAAATTCCAGCACATCCAAAATTTTATAGAAATGGGGGACTTCCCGCTGGCTATCCGAACACCAAGTGCCCATAAAAATGGTAATATGCACCCCGTCAAGTAATGCTGCAAGTTCGTCTTTAACTGCATCCTTCACGTTGTAAGTGTCATAACCATCAATGAACCACTCCGAATACGGGGCTTCTTTTAATTCGGATACGCTAATCTCACCGACCAACATATCTTCTTGGGCTTGCGCCGGATTTGAAAAAAGAGCGAACAGGACATAAAGGGGAATCAATTTTGACATTAGTTTTTATTTTGAACATGTTAACTGACCCGTAGATAGCAAAAGCTAGGCCATAAATGTTCATGGCTTTTTTTTGCAATAAGGGGCAGTCCGTCATCAGTGCTTTAGATCAAGGCTTTTCGCGTCATCGCTTCCGGTTGTTCGATACCCATCATTTTCAAGATAGTCGGTGCAATATCGCCCAAGACGCCATCTTTGATTTCTTTGATATCGTCATCGACCAAAATCAAGGGAACCGGATTTGTGGTGTGGGCCGTGTTCGGGCTACCGTCAGGATTCACCATGGTTTCGCAGTTGCCGTGATCCGCGATGACGATGGACGAATATCCGTTTTCTTTTGCGGCCGTAATCACCGACTTGGCGCAAGCATCAACGGTCTCGCAGGCTTTGATGGCTGCATTCATATCACCGGTATGACCTACCATATCCGGGTTGGCAAAGTTCAGGCATACAAAGTCGACTTCCCCTTTTTGAAGTTCCGGGATGATGGCATCCCGAATCTCGTAAGCGCTCATTTCGGGTTGCAGGTCATATGTGGCAACCTTGGGTGATGGACATAGCAAGCGTTTTTCGCCTTCAAAAGGTTCTTCCCTACCACCATTAAAGAAGAAAGTGACATGCGGATATTTCTCGGTCTCGGCGATTCGAATCTGTTTCTTGCCGGATTTTTCCAAAACAGCTCCAAGGGTATCCTCTATATTATCCTTTTCGTAGATAACGTGTATATCTTTAAACGTCTGATCATAGTTGGTAAGTGTCACATAGTGGAATTTCATGTGGTGCATATTGTGCTCATGAAAGTCTTTTTGGCTAAGGGCTTGGGTCAATTGTCGGCCACGGTCCGTTCTAAAATTAAAGAAGATGATGACATCGCCTTCCTGAATTTTTGAAATGGGCTTGCCTTCAACGTCGGTCAGAACGATGGGTTTTAGAAATTCGTCCGTCACGCCTTCCTCATAACTATGTTTTATGGTGTCGGCGATGTCGTTTGATTTTTCCCCGACACCGTTTACCAAAAGGTCGTAGGCCATTTTGGTGCGCTCCCATCTGCTGTCACGGTCCATGGCATAATATCTGCCGATGACGGTGGCCAGTTTGGCATTGTTGTCGGAACAGAACTTTTGCAAATCCTCCAAATAGCCCATCCCACTTTTCGGATCAACATCCCTTCCGTCAGTGAAGGCGTGAACGTACATCTTGGCTACCCCCGAATTCTGACCGGCCTCGATGAGACCTTTCAGGTGTGAGGTATGACTGTGTACGCCGCCATCGCTCAAAAGCCCGAGAAAATGTACGGGTTTGTTATGCTGTTTTGCGTATTCGAAAGCTTCTTTCAAAACTTTCTCGTCTTTCAGCGTATTGTTTTTAACGGCTAGATTGACCTTAGCCAAATCTTGGTATACGATGCGCCCCGCGCCCAAGTTCATATGGCCCACTTCGCTATTGCCCATCTGCCCTTCGGGCAGGCCGACGTTTATACCGTCGGTCAACAGATCGGCGCTGGGGTATTTGGTATATAGGGAATCGATGAACGGGGTGTTCGCCTTGTCTACAGCGGATACCTCGGGGTTCGGTGATTTGCCCCATCCGTCTAAAATCATCAGTAGTACTTTCTTGTTCATGTTCGTTGTATTTATCGGAATTCAAAAATAAAGCTAACCGATTAGTATACATAGTAAATCCACCTGCTTTTTAAACCTGCCCTACAGCATAAAATGTTAAAAAAGTGTTATTTGTAGGAAAAGATGAAACAATTGCGCACCGGTCTCGTCTTTTAAGTAGGGTATTCGAAAAGAAACCCTAATAATTTTAGTAATTCATCAATCTAAATCATTCATCATGAGAAAAACAGTAGTAACAGTAGCGGCGGCTTGTATGTTTGCCGTTACCGGCCTTAGCGCCATGGAAATCACAAAGGGAATCAATATTTCAACCAGTACTTGGGGCATCGAAACCGTCGACATCAGTTCATTTTGTAAAGCAATCGTCACTGGTGACTACGATATGGTCAAGCGATTGATAGATTTAGGCGAAGATGTTAATCAAAAATCTTTGGGAATGACCCCGGCCATGTTCGCCGCCCGATACAACAGGGCTGAAATTCTTGAACTGCTCATCGATAAAGGCGCCGATCTTAAGGTGCTGAGCAACAACGGATTTTCGGCCAGCAAATATGCGGAATTATCGAACGCCACCGACGCCTTGCGCGTTTTGGAGACTGCGGCAGGCAGTTAATTTGTTCAGAGAATTACATAAAAAACCCGATTATCCATAGTTAAATGGATAATCGGGTTTTTTATAATATAATATTATAGTGGAAGTCGGGCCCTTAAAACTCGAATCCGTTCAGGGCTCTGTCCATGAGTGCATAGACGGCCAAAAAAATCATTAGTGCACAAAAAACCGAGTAGACTTTGAGAAGTACCACCAAGAATTCGGGCTTGCAGTCCTCGAACGCAGCATTGTACAAATCTCGAAAATGAGCCAATGTTCCCATGTAAAAGTGATTAGAGCACAGCTAAGGAGTTAATTTACAGTAGGTAAGACTTCTTTGGGATACGGTGAAGGTACGAAAAATACCGTTTCTTTAGTAACAAATCATCGAATTTAACGGTCTCTCAACGGATGTCCGCACGTAGAAATAAGAAGTAACTCGCTAGCCTTCGACCTTTAGAACGCCTTCTCCATTACGATATTTATTGATGGATTCCTGTATTTTTTCGATGCGGTTATCGGGGTCGGGGTGCGTACTTTGAAATTCCGGTGCCCTTTCGGAGCCACCCGAAGCGGCCTTTAGAATCTCCATGACCCGCATCATTTCTTCGGGCTCGTATCCGGATTGCATCATAAAAAGTACGCCGAGGTCGTCGCTTTCCAGCTCATCGCCACGCCCGTTTTTCAATAGTTTGCTTTGGCCGATGCTACCGACTACACCTCCCATATCGGCACCGACCGAAGCACCGGTGGATACCGTTTGCCAAAACTCGCTATCGGCGATACGTTCGGCGGAATGTCGGCCGATAACATGTCCGATTTCATGCCCCAGAACGCCGGCAAGCTGGTCTTCGTTCAACTGTTTGTACAGCGCGTAGGTGATGAATACGGGTCCGCCGGGAAGGGCAAACGCATTAATGGTCTGGTCATCGGCCAGCAGATGAAAATCGTATTGATAGGGCGTTTCTTTGGCAATGCTGTTCTGAACGAGGGTATTTCCCACTTTGTCGACGTGGGCCTGCAATTTTTCGTCGGGATATAGTCCACCGTACTGCTGGGCAATTTCGGGGGTACTTTGCAGTCCGATCGCGATTTCTTGGTCCGCGCTCATGTTGATGGTCTGCGTACGTCCGGTATATGGATTTTCCTCTTTATTGCTGCAGCGCTGAATATAGGCAAAGGCTACAATGGCGAGGCCTATCATTATCCGGATTTTCCAACTTCCACCTCTTCTCATCGTGTTCTTTGTTTACGGAAAACAATATACGAAAAAGATGGATGTCTGGTTATTGATTTTTATGGAGGTTGACCTTGTGATTTTCAGCCTAGAGCAGTTCAGTATTGATATCCAGAATATTGTCTTCGATGTAGTTGGTCAAGAAACCCTCGGTAAAATGCTCACATCCAAGGAAATCTTCGGCCTGAAGTAGCCGCATGATGTTCTTCCTTCGGAACTCCGCCAGCATCGGTTTTGATATCGGGGCGTAGCTATAGTGCCAAGGCTCGTACTTAAAGCCCCGACGGCCTGGCATATCGGTATATACTAGATGAAAACCGTAGGCTTTGGCATTTTGGTCCATCCACTTTTTAAAATCCGCATAAGGGCCGTCCTCTGCAAATTTGGAAGGCACCAAGACATCACCTTCGACCTTGCGGTACCCGTCGACGATATCGACATCGGTGCCCCAATGGTGCCGGCTCGTACCGGGAATGGTGGAATATTCGATAATCTTATCAATAGCGGCAAGCGGTTCCATCCCCTGGTCGTCGGTATACTTTTGAAATTTTCGTTCCCAAATGGCGCGTTGCCGGTCGAAACTGCGAAATGCCGAGACCGGTTTCAGGTCGATACCCTTGCCGTAGGCATCCTTTTTCATGGCCAAAAAGGCGTCATGGGCTTCCTTTCTCAGCTGAAACCCATCACCGAACATTTCAACGTCGGCCTTTCCCATCAATTCTAAAATTGAATATTCGAAATCTTTCGAAAATGCCAGATGGGGGAGTGCGGTCATCGCCAGCCCGGTAAGGCCCGTTTTTTGGAGGAAAGATCGTCTTTGCATGGTGTTGGTTTATTACGTTAACGTAGGATGGCCTTCAATTGTTATTGCAAGGCCATTAATTTCACGAATTTTTAAGTTTCAATTTAAAGGCGTGTTCGGTTAAGATTGGTTTCTTAATCGTTCGCCAGATACAAAAATCCCTGAAACGTAAGTCCGACGTCATCTAGGGATACAATATAGAAATAGACACCGGAAGGCAATCCTTGATCACGGTTGATGACGAGATTGTTTTCTGTGGATAGCCCGTTGAACTCATTGGTGTAGTTGATTTTATCGAAGACTTTCGCGCCGTTACGGTCATAGATTTTCATATGGTTGTTGGGCGATTGGGCCAATTCCGTTATTTCTAGAACATCGTTGATACCGTCGCCGTTGGGGGTGACCAGATAATCGTCAAGGTCTAAAAATTCCCTAGGCTCACCGGCGGCCCCAAAGGTTATGGCCGCGTAGTCATCGGGGATAAAGTTGCCGGATACCGCAAAACCCTGATCCGCATCCCCCACGGAAGCGGGGCCTCCGAGATTCTCCCATTGGTTGGATGCCTTGCTCCATCCAACGAGCACAATTTCGGATACATCGTCGGTCAAGCTGCCCACATCGCTACGTTCGTTCCAGCTGAGCTTTATGGTGGAGGGCTGCGAACCTTCAAGCCTCCAAAATTCAACCGCACCGATCGCGCTGATATCATCGGGTCGGGCACTGGTACTAAAGGAAGTCTCAAACGTACTCGGCGTATTCGGATTTTCAAAGAAATAGGCACAATTGCTCACCGTGTTCACCCCATCGGAGTTGAGGATAAGCGGCCGCAACTGCGCAACATCGCCCACCGGAAACGTAAAATTCTGCTGACCGGTCATACTGGCGTAACCGTTGACCTTACTAATATCGTTTTCCCCAGAGGAAAAGCCGGCATCGAGATAGTTCAAAGCCGTAGCCCTTTCGGCTCTGGGCGTAATCACATCACCGCTCACAAAATTGGTATTGTTCAGGATGTTGACCGTCGTGTTCAGCGTAACCCCATCGCCGGTAACAAATTCCGCATCGAAAAAGGATGGAAAAAGCGCCCCGGAAACTGTGATAAGCGAATCACCATAAAACCCGACCAAGCCTTGATTTTCATCGAAAAGTCCGTTGTTGACCAAATCGGTGTGGAAGCCCATTTGTCCATCTTCGTGAATGCGGAGGTTGCCCGTGTTTTGTAGAGCGGTTTGGGCGTGGAGGCCGGAACCAATGGCGATTAGTAGGATGAAAATTTTTTCTTTCATTTTTCGGTGTTCATTTTCGCTCGAACAAGTATTGAAACGTTATTCTATAATTCCGATTTTTTGAGCATGGCCTTGATTTCATCGATATCGTTTCGTAAAGCTTTGACTTCTTTGGCCAAGCTTTCTTTTTCGGATTGTAATTGCTCGATTTTTTTCTCCTGTTCTATGGTATGGAGGAAGAGTTCTTCGATTTTTTCGAGGTTTTGAAGGTTTGAGGCACTCAGGTTCCAAGAACCGTCTTTTTTGACTTCTGCGGCGGATTTGATACCGGGGAGGTGGTGGTATTTTTTGACGAAGGATTCGATTTCTTTTAGGGATTTGAAGTTGTAATCTGTTTTGAGTTTGGATTTACCTAAGAAGTATTTTTGGAAGACGTAGTCTGGTACCACCGTGGTTAAATCATTAGCAACAAAATCACCAGAAATCCTAACTTCGCCATCTGCCCAAATATTACCATCGACATGAAGTCTAGCGCCAATATTGCCTTCAAAATCAGGGCCTATACCAACGTTTTGATTTTCATCTATCTTCATTGCCTCATTATTTGCAGTTGAAAATCCTAGAACGCCATCGCTATCCGCCAAGAACATACCAGTTCCTAAATTTTCAGTGAAACGATAAGAAGGAGTACCCGCCGAACCGTTTGAATTTTTCAGACCCTGAGTTCTCGTAGTACCGCCGACATTTAGCTTCACGTCTCCTGTTGTGTTATTTTGAGGTCCAACAAATAATTTGGATTCATTTGCGTCCCAAAAAAGCTGAGTATTATTAGTAACTGGTGCGCCTACTCCTTCACCATCGTCACCTGCAAAGAATATTGATCCTGTAATTCCAGATGTGCCATTTGTTCTATCTTTCCATACGACGCTTCCGTCGGTCTGTGTAACAAGTGTCTGCTCAACCGGATTTGTCTCGTCGAGTTCGCCCGGAGCGATCTCGAGTGCGT
>JBATUY010000137.1:0-3483 GCA_049671465.1 Pricia sp.
GGAGAAGGCATTTTGACGTCCATAGGCGTTGTACACGGAAAAGTTAAGGTTAGACTCAAAGCGAGACGTTTTTTTCAACTGCCAGGTTGCGCCCAGGTCTAAACGGTGATAATCGGGCAATCGGTTGTCGTTTCGCGTATCGTATAGGTTGATGATCTCGTCATCCACTTCGTATTTGCCCACGGGGTAGGTTATTGCGTTTCCGGTCTGATAAACGAATGAGGCAGAAAGCGTCCACTTTGGGTTCAGTTTGTAAATACCGACCAGTGATAGGTCGTGGGTGCGGTCCCAGTTCGCCGGGTAGGGATCCCCACCGTCGATGCCCTCGAATTTCCGCTCCGTTTTTGACCAGGTGTAGCTGAACCATCCGTTCAGTTTCCCGATGTTCTTTTTGATAAAGAACTCGGCACCGTACGACCATCCTTTTCCAAAAAGCAACTGTGATTCTACATTCTCGTTGAAAATCAGCTCTGCGCCGGTACGGTAATCGACCTGGTTCTGCATATCCTTATAATAGACCTCAAAGGAGCTTTCATAGGCATCCTCCTTAAAATTCCGGTAATATCCGAGAGCGTATTGATCGGCAATCTGAGGTTTTACGTTATTGCTACTGGGTATCCAAACGTCGATGGGCGTACCACTGGTGGAGTTGGATACCAGGTGTAGGTATTGGCGGTTACGCCCATAGGAAGCTTTTACGGAAGTGTCGTCAGAAAGCAAATAGGTCAATCCGGCCCTGGGTTCGAGTCCCGAATAGATTTCAACGATTTCCCCGCTATCGAAATTTTCGGTGGTTGCCACATCGCCATCCTCGTCATAGGTAAATATATCGCCCGGACCGACCTGCCCGAACCACGAGTAGCGAAGCCCGGCGTTCAGGTTCAATTTTTCGGAGATTTCCACTTCATCGCTAATATAGGCCGCTGCCTCCCAAGCATACTTTTTCTGCAGCTCGATAGCATTGATGTTGGAATCGGATTGCGGATTGATCTGTCCGGGTATAAAAGTGTGGTAGATGCCGTTGACCCCGAATTTCAGGGTGTTCGAGGGATTAATGTAGTACTTAAGATCTTGTTTCAGGCTGATATCCTGTATTGCGGAAGTAATGTTGAAGCCATTGTTCTCGCCCTCATCGCCACCGATTTCAACATCGTAATTGTAGTCGCTGAACAGTGCCGTGGTATTTGAAAAAAGGCGGTCGTTAAAAAGGTGGTTCCAGCGAACGGTGGCCGTGGTATTGCCCCAGTCAAAGCCGAAATCGTCACCGAACCCGAACTTGTCCCTTCCAAAATACCCGGAAATGAATACCCTATCCTTTTTTCCGAATTTGTAATTGGCCTTGGCGTTGAGGTCGTAGAAATAGAGAATGGAATTGTTGACATCCTCATCCCCCGAAAGCTTTAAGAATAAATCGAGATAGGTACGGCGGCCAGAAATGATAAACGAGCCTTTATCCTTTACAATGGGAGCTTCCAAGGTCAAACGTGACGAAATAAGTCCGATGCCCCCGGAAGCATTGAATTTTTTATTGTTTCCGTTATTCATTTGGATGTCCAACACTGAGGAGGCCCTACCCCCGAATTCAGCGGGAATATGGCCTTTATAAACGGTCAGGTCCTTGATGGCATCGGAGTTGAAAACCGAGAAAAATCCCAATAAATGGGATGCATTGTATACCGGTGCCTCGTCCAACAAGATCAAGTTTTGGTCGGCACTGCCCCCGCGCACAAAAAATCCGCCACCGCCCTCGTTCGATTTGATGCCCGGTAAAAGTTGAATCGTCTTGATAATATCCTGTTCCCCAAAAACGACCGGTACCACCGCAATTTCTTTGATGTCAAGGGATGTGGTGCTCATCTGGGCCGATTTTATGTTATCCTCCTTACGTTCAGAGGTAACCACCACCTCGTCTAAAGAAGTGGATTCAGGTTCCAGCTCCTCGTTCAACAGCACACTTTCGGTCAAGGAAAGTTCTTTAATACTTGTGGCGTATCCGACGTAACTAATATTAAGGGTGTATCGGCCTTCAGGTATAGTGACCGAATAAAATCCGTATTCGTTGGTAATGCCGCCGGTGCCGAGCTCCGTAATCCAGACGCTGGCACCGATCAGTTCCTCACCGCTCGAGGCATCCGTAACCGCACCACTTATGGTATATTTTTCTTGGGCTTGCGCGAAGTTGGTCAATATTGCAAAAAATAAGAAGATGACCAATGGTATATTATACCGGTTGGTATTCGGGCAGATGGCCCTAAAATTATACATACATAAAAGTTTACGCAATACCCTTTTCGAAGTATTTTGCTCGCGCTACAAACCTATTCCTTTTACGTCGACCGAATTACTAAAGAAAGGTTAAACCGTTTATGTGACTTTTGTGCGGTGTACATGTTTGAGCATGATAGCTCTATGCCCGATCCAAGATGATAGATACGGATGGAAACGGAATATTCGTTCGAAGCAAGTTACATATAGCAGTGAGTTCAACTTTAAAATTGGAACTCTTATGTCGTTTTCTTAGATGGTATCACCTTCATATATTTTCTCATTTCTTCCCGTACTTTCGGAAAAAGGAACAATAGCCCGATCATATTCGGAAAGACCAATGCCAATATCATCGCATCGGAAAATTTGATTACCGCATCTAGAGTGATTGCCGCACCCAAAACGGTAAAGACCAAAAATATGAGTTTATAGGACAAATCAATGAGCTTGCCCCTTCCGAACAGGTATTTCCAAGCTTGCAAACCGTAATAAGACCAGGATAGAATAGTGGAGAAAGCAAAAAGAACCACGGCAATTACTAGGATATAGGAAGAGCCGGGTATCGAATGATCAAATGCCATGGAAGTCAAGTTGACACCCCCTGCCCTACTGCCATCGGCCATCAGGGCCTGTTGGTTGACCACGTCGCCGTATACGAAGGCTCCGTCAATATTGAACATAATAATAACAATGGCCGTCATCGTACATACCACCACGGTATCGATAAAAGGTTCAAGTAGCCCTACCAAGCCTTCGGATGCGGCGAATTTCGTATTCACGGCCGAGTGGGCAATGGCCGCGGAGCCCGCACCGGCCTCGTTGGAAAAAGCGGCCCTGCGAAAGCCTTGTACCATCACCCCGACAATACCCCCGGTTATCGTGGCCCTCGGGGAAAATGCTTCCCGGAATATCAAGGAAAAGGCCTCATCGACATATTCAAAATTGGAGACTATGATGAACAAGGCACCGCCAACGTACAAAACAGCCATAAGCGGCACTATTTTCTCCGTTACCTTGGCAATGCGCTTGATACCACCGATGATAACGATACCGACCAACACTGCAAAAACCAGCCCGATGATACTGCCGGAAGCCGGACCTTCGAATCCGAAGCGCTCGATAATCTGAGCCGCCGCCTGATTGGTCTGAAATGCGTTGCCACCACCGAAAGAGGCGCCTATGCAAAGGACAGAAAAAATTACCGCCAGTACTTTTCGG
>JBATUY010000138.1:0-3208 GCA_049671465.1 Pricia sp.
ATATAAAGAATAGGGATTGTCGTTTGATCGGCCCCAATTGTCCCGGAGTGATTACTCCCGGAGAAGCTAAAGTAGGCATCATGCCCGGCTTCGTTTTTAAAAAAGGGAACATAGGCATTGTTTCCAAATCGGGAACGCTGACTTACGAGGCTGCCGATCAGGTAGTCCGACAGGGATTGGGAATTACCACGGCAATCGGAATCGGTGGTGACCCCATTATCGGTACCACTACCAAGGAAGCTGTTGAACTATTGATCAACGATCCCGATACGGAAGCCGTAGTAATGATCGGTGAAATTGGAGGCCAACTGGAAGCCGATGCCGCTAAATGGTACAAAGCCAGCGGAAGTACAAAACCTATCATCGGTTTTATCGCGGGAGAAACCGCTCCGGCCGGTAGAACCATGGGCCATGCCGGCGCCATTGTCGGTGGTAGCGACGATACCGCACAGGCCAAGAAAAAAATTATGCGGGAACACGGCATCCACGTGGTCGATTCCCCCGCAGAAATCGGATTGAAAGTTAAAGAGGTCATGGGGTAATTGTTAAACTTTATCCAATTGACACACAACTTAAATCCATCGGTCCTATTTTTAGATTGATGGATTTTTTTGTGACGATTAATCGTATTTTTGATTTTGTCGAATTTGAAATAGAACACTAAATAGCATTATGAAATTGTTAGCAGGAAAAACCGCAATTATCACAGGAGCGAGTAGGGGCATCGGAATGGGTATCGCCCAAGTGTTCGCCGACCATGGAGCCAATGTGGCTTTTACCTATAGCTCTAGCGAGAAACCGGCTTTAGCATTGGAAAAAGAACTGTCGGCCAAAGGGGTAACGGCAAAGGCCTATAAAAGTAACGCCGCCAGTTTTGACGAAGCCGAGGCACTGGTCAAAAAAGTTACGGAAGATTTTGGCGGTATAGATATACTTGTAAATAATGCCGGCATAACTAAAGACAATCTTCTAATGCGTATGTCGGAATCTGATTTTGATAGCGTTATAGAGGTCAACTTAAAGTCTGTATTTAATATGACCAAAGCCATCCAGCGTACCTTTTTGAAACAACGAAGTGGTTCAATTATCAATATGAGCAGTGTCGTTGGCGTAAAAGGTAACGCGGGACAGACCAACTATGCGGCATCAAAAGCGGGCATGATCGGCTTTACCAAATCCGTTGCCTTGGAGCTCGGCTCCCGAAATATCCGTTGCAACGCCATCGCTCCCGGATTTATAGAAACCGAGATGACGGAAAAGCTGGACGAAAAAACGGTTCAGGGCTGGCGCGATGGTATTCCCTTAAAACGCGGCGGTTCACCGGAAGATATTGCCAATGCGTGCCTGTTCTTTGCTTCGAACCTATCTGCCTACGTAACTGGCCAGGTATTGAACGTCGATGGGGGAATGCTCACCTGAAAACGACAGAATAAGCGAATGACACACAGCCGCAGACACCACGCACACGGTCTTTATAGTTGACGGAAAACGGATTAATCTAGAATTTTAATGGATATTCAAACAGTTCTCCTCATTATCTTGGCGGCATTCGTCGCTTTGGGGATGGTGCTGTTCCAGTATTATTATAGAACAAAGACAAAGGGCAGATTGACTTTACTCTTGTCATTTTTGCGGTTCTCGGCCTTGTTCGGGATTCTCCTTTTATTGATCAATCCCAAATTCACGAAAAACGAGTATCGCATCGAAAAGACTAATTTGATCGTGTTGGTCGATAACTCCTCTTCGGTAGCCTCATCCAGCGACACCGTTCAAAGTAGTATTGCAAAATTTCTGGATAATGATGCGATCGAGGACCGTTTCAAACTCGAACGTTATGGCTTTGGGGCGAAACTGATTAGCCCTAATAGCGCTGGAAACAATCCCGCTGGTACTTCAGATTCCCTATACGTTCAAAAGAACACCAATATCACCGCGGCCTTGAACGGAATTCAAGAGATTTACTCGAAAGATAACACTGCGGTCATACTGGTAACGGACGGGAATCAAAACCTAGGTCAGGACTATGAGTATTACAGCGGAAACCAGAAATTCCCGGTATATCCTATTGCGATTGGCGATACCACCCGATATGACGACATTGCCATTTCACAGGTGAATGCCAACCGCTATGCCTTTTTAAAAAATAAATACCCGATTGAAATCTATGTTAGTTTTACGGGCAAAGGCGAGGTGGGGTCTACGCTAAAGGTATCGGTCAACGGAAGAACGGTATTTCGGGAAGCTATCTCGCTTTCGGAATCCGAAAATGCCAAGACCATCAACACGCTTTTGGATGCCGGTTCGGTCGGCTTAAAAAATATTGTCGTGTCCGTCGATGCTTTGGCCAATGAACGCAACACGAGTAATAATTCCCGACAACTTGCGGTGGAGGTCATCGATGAAAAGACCGACATTGCCGTAGTTTCGAACCTACTGCATCCCGATATCGGAGCGTTTAAAAAAGCGATCGAGAGTAATGAGCAGCGATCGGTTTCCTTACTAAAACCAACGGTAGATATCAAGCAGTTTGACGATGTGGACCTGTTTTTACTGTACCAGCCCGACGCTTCCTTTAAGAACGTATACGATTATATCCAAAATAAAAAAGCGAATATCTTTACTATAACGGGTACGCAAACGGACTGGAATTTTCTGAATGCCGTGCAGAACGCATTCTCGAAGAACAGTTACAATCAAAGTGAAGAGGTATTCCCGACCTTAAATTCCGGATTCGGACTTTTTAATATCAGCGAATTTTCTATCCAAGATCTTCCCCCGCTGAACAGCAATCTTGGTGAAATAAAGCTCGATAATTCCGGCGAAATTCTTCTGGGCCAACGCATCAAGGGCACCGAACTCAATCAACCTTTGTTAGCGGTTATCGGAAAAGGTACGCAACGCGAAGCCGTTCTTTTTGGGGAGAATAGTTGGAAATGGCGTATGCAAAGCTTTCGCGACAATCAGAACTTCACCAATTTCGATGATTTTGTGGGAAGGTTGATACTCTATCTGTCTACCAACGCCTCAAAGGAAAGACTGACGCTCGATTATAAATCGGTATACATCGGAAATAGTATGGCCAAAATTACGGCCACCTATTTCGACGAAACCTATGTTTTTGACGCGAATGCCACTTTAGAGCTTACCTTAAAAAATACCGAAACCGGTACGTTGACCGAACGGCCTATGCTTTTGAGGGGACGCTACT
>JBATUY010000139.1:0-2088 GCA_049671465.1 Pricia sp.
TACGGACTATTCCGCTGGGCAAAACGACCGGGTTGCCTTCCGAACTTACGGGCCGGTTGCCCAGCAAATGGTCGAGGATGATGTTAAGGGCGGTACGCTATCGAGTGGTATCGATGCCTGGTTGAAACGCGTAGATTATCCTATCATCAATACCTGGTACAAAAAGGAATTGGAAACCGACGGTTCTTACCATGAAGATACCGGCGAAGGTCTTGACAACTTTCACGTGGGTACCAGTAGGGGGGTAGGGGGCATTGCAGTCAAAGCCGGGGATACCTATCACATTTCGAAAAATTTTACCGATTGGAAAAGATTATACAACGGTCCGATTCGCACCAGTTTCGTGCTGACCTATGCCGATTGGGATGCCGATGGCAAACAGATATCCGAAGAAAAACATATCTCATTGGATTACGGGAGCAATCTTTCCAGATTTGAAATCAGCCTAGAAGGCACCGACACCATTTCGGCGGGCCTAACTTTGCACGAAAATGAAGGTGTAACGAACGTAAGCGAAGCGCTAGGTTGGATCAGCTATTGGGAACCCCATTTCGAATCTGAACTCGGTACGGGTATTGTAGTACCTAACGGCATGATGGTAGGTCATGAGAAATATGAGACCGACGAAAAAGATGGTAGTAACATTTTTGCACATGTCAAACTCAATGATGAAGGTAAAGCCATTTACTACGCCGGATTCGGTTGGAAGAAAAGCGGACAGTATGAGACTCAGGCCGAATGGGAAGAATATTTGGGCGAATTTTCTGACAAGTTAAAAAATCCGTTAGTGGTGGAAATGCGGTGATGGTACAATTTTACTGTTCAAGTCTACCTGTCGGCAGACAGGGGGTCAGTCAAGATTTTCATTTGGATGCCCGCTTGCTTGGTCTTAATTCTAGTTTAGCTTAGACACAAGCGAATAGTTCGACTTTATAAATTCTTTACTTTTCAAAAACAACCGTACTATCGCCTTTTCCCATAATTATGATATCGGTGGTATCTAAAAAGAGACCGGTTTCAACCAAACCGGGAATATTGATTAGGGTTTGATTCAGCGCCACTAGGTCGTCTTGCTCTAAAACATTGACATCGACGATATAATTTTGCTCATCGGTTTTATAAGCGTCCTTTCCATTTTTTCGAAGGACAGGTTGCAATCCCATGGTATTTAATTCCACAATAATATTTTTGGTGGCAAAAGGGATGGTTTCCAGTGGAAGTTTGAATTTTCCTAAACGTTCTACCTGTTTGCTTGCATCGGAAATCACGATATTGAATTTGGAATTATAGGCCACAATTTTTTCCCGTAGGAGTGCGCCACCTCCACCTTTGATGAGTTGAAGTTTGCCATCAAATTCGTCGGCACCGTCGATATTGATATCTAGGGTACCCGCTTCTTCTAACGATATAAGTGTAATTCCAGCTTTTCGGGCGAGATGGGCCGTAGTGTCTGAAGAGGGAACCGCTTTGATCGAAAGTCCTTCAGCAACTTTTGCTCCTAATACGCGAATCATATGCGCTGCGGTAGAGCCAGACCCCAGCCCGACCAACATTCCGTTTTTAATGTACTTTACCGACGCAATAGCCGCAACCTTTTTCTCGTAATCCGAATCCATTATACTTGGTTTGGGGAATTGTTTGTCCGTAGCACAAAAAAGCTAGGTTCAGGCGTTGTGTTTGCTCATCAGATCACGATACTTGGCTAGGTCTTCTTGAGAGTGGTTGCCATAGTCGTCGATAATCGCATGTTCAATGTTGTTCGCCTTTAAGAAAATAGCGATACGTTCCAATTTTTCGGGAGTTCCCTTGATTTCGATTTTAGCCATGATGATACTATTTAGTTGAAGGTCGGTCTCTCCCAAATCAAGATAAAACCAAAGTTGTTCGAGGTTTAAAATTGACTTGGTACAAGAGGCATCGAATGGATTCGAACCATTATATAGACTCTTGCGGAGTCTCGCCTAGCCGTTCAGCCACGATGCCATATTTAAATGCCTAAAATTAAACTTTATTTTGGAATGATTTATGGGGAAAACCAGTTTTTCTTTAATGGAACATAAGTAAAATAGAAAAATCGAGAGAAGGGTC
>JBATUY010000140.1:0-10578 GCA_049671465.1 Pricia sp.
ATGCAATATAAAAGGATACTTTTAAAACTCAGTGGAGAAGCCTTAATGGGCGAAAAACAATATGGTATTGATTCCAAGCGCCTAGCGGAATACGCTGATGAAATAAAGGAAGTGTCGGACAAGGGCATCGAAATTGCCATCGTCATCGGCGGCGGAAACATTTTTAGGGGAGTCGCCGGTGCGGCCACCGGAATGGATCGTGTTCAGGGCGACCATATGGGCATGTTAGCGACCGTCATAAACGGACTGGCCCTGCAGAGCGCATTAGAGACTTCCGGGGTTCAGACCCGCCTGCAGTCCGCCATACAAATCAATGAGGTGGCCGAACCTTTTATCCGCAGACGAGCCATGCGCCATCTCGAGAAAGGTCGTGTCGTTATTTTTGGCGGGGGAACCGGAAACCCCTATTTCACCACGGATTCCGCAGCGGTACTGCGTGCCATAGAAATTGAGGCCGATGTGATACTAAAAGGAACCCGGGTCGATGGCATCTACACCTCGGATCCCGAAAAGGACAAGAACGCCACGAAATTCGATACCATTTCCTTCGCCGACGTGCTTTTAAAAGGCCTGAAAGTGATGGATACCACAGCTTTTACCCTCAGTCAAGAAAACGAACTGCCCATTGTGGTCTTCGACATGAACAAAAGGGGCAACCTTATGAAGTTGGTGGAGGGTGAAAATATCGGAACGGTCGTAAATCTTTAAATTTGGTTCAATTTTTGGGGATTGTTATATATATTTGAATTATGAACGAAGATGTACAGTTTATATTAGATTCCGCTAAGGAAAGTATGGTAGGTGCCATCAAGCACCTTGAAAAAGAATTTATGAAAATTCGTGCCGGCAAGGCCAGCCCATCGATGCTGTCTTCCGTTATGGTCGATTATTACGGTTCCGATACTCCCCTAGCGCAGGTGGCCAACATCAACACCCCAGACGGTCGTACCCTATCGGTACAACCTTGGGAAAAGAACATGCTACAGCCTATAGAGACCGCCATCATGAACGCCAATCTAGGCTTTAACCCGATGAACAACGGTGATTTCGTAATCATTAACGTACCGCCACTAACGGAAGAACGCCGCATTCAATTGACTAAACAGGCCAAAGCCGAGGCCGAAGATGCCAAGGTAGGGGTGCGAAACGCCCGCCAAGAGGCCAATAAAGAAATTCGCGAACTCGATATTTCCGAAGACCTCCAAAAAAATGCCGAAGTCGACGTGCAAGAGCTTACCAACACCTATAGCAAAAAGATAGATGCCTTTTTAGAGGTGAAGGAGAAAGAGATTATGAAGGTGTAATTTACCATCCGATACATATATTGAAAAAAGACGACCTTCGAGTCGTCTTTTTTATTTTCCTGAAATTTAGTCCCTTCGGACAGACAGTCGGTGGCCTACATTAAAAAAGTGTTGGAGTTGCCTCCAACATTACCAATTCATTTAGTCATTCTTGGTTCCAAATAATCAGTCTCAATAAATTCTAAGCTTTCGTTTTAAGATAACCCGCCTTATTTGACAAATATCAACTGTTCCTCGTTGACCTCGTTACCTTTTAGGGATACCATATAATAACCAGAGGGCAAATCACCAACGTTTACCTGATGGTTCGCTTCGCTGATGACTTTACGCCTGATTAGGTTTCCATCCATCCCATAAATAATAACTTCACCATTATCGATTTTAGAAAGGGCATCGGCCCCGATAAACAATTGATCGGTTACCGGGTTCGGATAGAAATTGATGTTGTTCCCGACCATTTGAACATCTTCGGTGCGGCTTCTGGCTTTTGCAGTGGTGAGCCCACCTTTTTCACCTGCCCAAAGAATGGCTTGCCTCATCATGGTCCTAAAATTTTCATTGGATGTATAATCGGAGTTGTTATGGCCCAAAGCAGTGTAGAAAGAACGACCACCATCATAATTTTTGTACCAAGTAACCGGTCTCGGGGCATCATAGCTATTTACGCCAGTAGATTGTACGTTCAGCAAATTGATATTGCCATCGTATAGGTATCCACCATTGCGTTCCCAATAGTAATATTCCTCATTTTTATTCCATGTAGCGTCTAGGTGCTCAACGGCAGGATGCTCCCCGACTACGTTCATAGTAGCATTGGTATTGTTCGCGGTATGGTTGGGTCGTACCTGCACGATGCCCCCCACCAAATCGTTGTACCATGGCCAACTGCCGTCTCTATACGTGTCGGTGGCCGCATGAACCCCGACGAAACCACCGCCATTTTTGATAAAATCTTCAAAAGCGGATTGCTCGGAGGCGGTCAGAAGTCCGTCACCCGAGGTATTCATCCAAATTACTACATCGTAATTGGAGAGATTATCGGTATTGAACACATCACTAGTTTCAGAATCGTCGACCGTCCAATCTAGGTCATTCCCGAATTCGGTAACCATATTGATGCCCGATGGAATCGATCCGTGTGTAAATCCACCCGTCTCATAATAGACCAGTACACTGAGACCGCTCTCTATGACTACTTCCGGTTCAATGGGAATGGATATCGTATTATTTTTAGGGCAACAGGTTCCATTTTCGCCACCATTGGCCACAATCAATTTATCTCCAAAGACCTTCGCAGAAGGCGCCAATAAATTGGAGGGTAGTTCACAGCGTTCGGACCAGCTGTTCGAAATAGGATCGTATTCGGTCACGTCATCGAAAAAGAAACCGCCCCTGCGACCACCGACAATAATTATTTTATCGTTGTGCACCATGGTACCCGGCTCGAAATGGGAGCGGGCCGATGGGAGACCGGCCTTCCTCGTCCAGCTATCGGTTGCCGGGTCGTATTCATCCAGAAAATTCTGGTCTTGCACACCGGCGTCATGACCGTACTGGCCTCCGATCGCATAAATTTTTCCGTTGACCGCTGCTCCGCTTAAATGGTTTCTAGGATTGGGCATAGATGCGGCGGCCCGCCACCCTGAGGTGATATCGTTTACATCTAAAATATAATGTTCACCAACATCGGTGCTTCTATCGGGCAAAAGGCCCCCGAAGAAATGAATTTTTCCGTTATTGTAGACCGCGGCACCGGAACCCCTAGGATTCGGCAAAGGCGGACCAGCGGACCAAGTATCGGTTACCGTGTTATAAATCTGCACCTTATCGGTGGCCACTCCAGGATGGTTCCCTGCGAAACCGGCCACTATCCATATTTCATCGCCTACACCTACTGCACCCATATGGGTAACGGCGGTAGGCATCGGAGCGGCGGTTGACCACGTGTTCGTCGCCGGATCGTAGACTTCCGTTGCCGGGGTAATCTTCAGACCGGAAAGGAAACCTGCCAGTACATACAGTTTATCGTTCACCTTTACGCTCTGTGCCTCCACTTTGCTTAAAGATGAATTCGCCAGTTCGTTCCATGCACAGTCGTTTGGCGCATCGACGATACTGCCTTCTCCGAATACCTCTATAGCGGATACCTTAGGTTGATTCACGGAGGCTCCGAAAACAATATTAAGTTCCCCATCGGATACTTGGGTCGAAAATGATTTTACGATGGCCGTCATGGCTTCCGTTTCGGCGTTCATATCGAACTCGGTCAGCACATTCTCACCTTCAATAGAGACATTGAACACCCGTTTACCTGTTCCCCCACTACCGCCTCCGGTAGCACCCCAGTAAATCTCGGCGAAATGGAGATTTAAGTCATAGTTGCCATTGGTGATCGGAATGGCATAGCTGAACGTGCCTAGATTGCCATTGGTACTCCGTTCCGTTTTGTACAGGGCATCTTGGTCCGTCTCCTTAATATCATTGATTTTAGTATTGGCGTAAGACTTTCCATCACCAAAAAAATAATCATCGTCTACAAAGGTCGCATCGCCAAAAGTCAAGGTCTCGCCACCGCTGTTTAAACGTATCACGGCCGGAAGTTCATTATCGGCCCCACCTTCGATAATTTCAAAATCGACAGTCACGGAGGCACCCTTAACACCGGAACCTTTATCCTCGGAATAGGCAGTGACCGTAAGGGTGTTCAATCCCAAATCTGGGTTCCAAGCCGCGTAGTTGTCACCCGTATTGCCCCCGATGGCATATACAGGAAGGTTTTCTGTCCGATAATTTAGTACGCCCTGATAATCGAAGATGACACTTTCGGTGCCGGCTCCCGTTTCTGCCCTAATATTCAGGTTCGCAGTGCCTATTTCATTAAGGTCAAATACACTGCCCGTCGTAATTTCGGAGATATCTTCATCACTATCCGCATTGACCAGAATTAAGGATTGAATTACCGGCCCGACAGGATCAACTGCTGTTCCGTCGGTAAAGGTCACTCTAATCGAATAGGTATCCAACAGCGCACCTTTGCCGCCCGCATCTGCATACGCGGTACCGGAAATAGTATAGGTTTTTGGCTGCGGGGTCCAAGGTGCATAGTCACTGCCTGCATTGCCCAATAGGGCATATGGCGCATTGCTCTCGGTCTGTACCGTAGCGCCATCCAAAGAAAAAATTATACTTCCTATGGCCCCTGAAGTGTTCGCCCGTATACTGAGTTGACTTGTGCCAGAATCATCAAAATTTATAGTTTCACCATTGGTCAGGGTTTTTATGTCAGCATCATTTTCCGCATTTACAAGGGTGAACGAAGCGATTTGCTGTCCGGTTACGGCCAGCGAAAATAGGCCCATGGCGATTATCGTTACATTTCGAAGTAGTTTTTTCATCATCCGGAAGAATTTTTATGTGTTCATTAGATTATCTATCACTAATTACGTGTCAAGCAATTAAAAAGACTAATACCGTATAGGATTAATCATTTTTTCGATGAAATACCGCCTTTTCAGCTTTTTGGAGAAGTACCGAATACAATATAGGGCTAAAGGTCTTTAGATACGTTTTATTTAGGGAGGCCTCATAGGAACACAAGCATTCGTTCCTTACCTTTGCCCGGCAAAAAATCTACAGCATAGTGTCAAAGTTCACAAAAGGCTTTTGGGAAAAAACGGCGAATATTATTCTCCGTAACCGGATTTTGATTTTGTTACTTATCGTCGCGTTTACGGTGTTTTTGGGCATGCAGTGGAAAAATATGCGGTTCAGTAATTCATCGGCCAACCTATTGCCCGACGACCACCCTGTAAATGTTGAGTATCAAGACTTTTTAAAGACCTTTGGCGAAGAGGGCAATGCCATCGTTTTCGGTATTCGGGATTCTTCTTTGTTCACGCCTTCAAAATTGAATCGTTGGAACAAGCTCAGCAAACAACTGGCCGCTTTTCCTGAAATCGATTTCGTGATTTCGCTCGACAATCTGCAAGAACTGAAAAGGGATACTACAGATCAAAAATTCGTGCTGAAACCGCTGATAGACTCCGAAGTCAGAACACAGTCCCAAATAGACTCCCTTACCAACCATCTATTCAACGACCTGCCCTTTTACGACAATCTGCTTTTCAACAAAGAGAGCGGTACCATTAGAACGGTCGCCAATCTTGATAAGGAGATCGTAAACACTTCGGTCAGGAAAAATTTTATCTTACAGGAAGTCAATGACCTCGTAGCCGATTTCGAAGCGGAGACTGGGCTTGATGTACGCGTATCCGGTATGCCGTACATACGCACAATGAACTCCCAAAGTATTATAGATGAAATCGGGAAGTTCATACTGGGGGCCTTGTTGGTGACCTCTTTGATTTTCTTTTTCTTTTTTAGAAGTTTTCGAGCGACCCTTATTTCTATGTGCGTGGTGATCATCGGGGTGATGTGGGCCTTTGGTATTTTGGGATTGTTACAATATGAAATTACGGTACTGACCGCCCTGATACCGCCGCTTATTATCGTCATCGGCATTCCCAATTGTATCTTTTTGATCAACAAGTATCAGCAAGAGGTCAAGAAACACGGTAACCAGGCACTATCGTTACAAAGGGTCATTGCCAAAATCGGTAACGCGACGCTCATGACCAATATGACTACGGCATCCGGTTTTGCGACCTTTATCATCACCGATAGCAAACTGTTGACGGAATTCGGTATCGTAGCTTCCTTGAACATCATCGGGATTTTTATTTTATCGCTATTGATTATCCCTATAGTTTACAGTTATCTATCCCTCCCAAAAACGCGCCATCTCAAACATTTGAACAAAAAATGGATTGACGCTTTTGTCAATAAGATGGAACATCTGGTTCGGCATAAACGAATTGCGGTATACATCGTATCGCTAAGCCTTCTGATTGCCAGTATTATCGGTATCTATCAAATCAATATTTCGGGAAGCCCCATCGAGGACATGCCCAAGAACGCCCAATTTTTCGAGGATATCCGATTTTTTGAGGCCGAATTCGATGGCATAATGCCCATTGAAATCGTCGTCAACACCAAGCGGCCCAGAGGTGTCATGAACGCCACCACTTTGAAAAAGCTCGACCAAATGGACGAGATGGTTACGGAAATTCCCGAGCTATCAAAACCGCTTTCCGTGGTGAACCTAGTAAAATATTCAAAACAGGCCTTTTATAACGGAATACCGAAATATTACCAATTGCCGACCAAACAGGAGACCAATTTCATCTTGAGCGTCGCGCAAAAATCTGACGCTGAGGGCAACCTATTGAAAAACTTCGTCGATAGTACCGGCCAGACCGCACGTATGACCACTTTCATCCGCGATGTAAAGACCGACCGTATGGAAGAAATCATCAGCAGGCTGACGGAGAATCTAGATAAATTTTTTCCGCCAGATCGCTTTGAAACTTACATGACCGGTAGTGCACTGCAGTTTCTTGAGGGGACCAAGTATTTGGTCAAGAATCTAGTCATGTCTTTAGCCTTTGCCATATTTTTGATTGCACTGTTTATGGCATACCTTTTCCGTTCCTTTCGAATGATAATCATTTCCTTGATTCCCAATTTGCTTCCTTTGCTAGTCACAGCGGGCATCATGGGCTTTATCGGGGTGCCTATAAAACCCTCGACCATCTTAGTGTTCAGTATCGCCTTTGGTATTTCGGTGGATGATACCATTCACTTCTTGGCCAAATACCGACAAGAACTCATTGCCAACAACTGGCAAATCAAAAAATCGGTCTATGCGGCCTTACGCGAAACCGGGGTCAGTATGTTCTATACCTCCATTGTGTTGTTCTTCGGATTTTCGGTATTTATCATCTCCGATTTTGGGGGTACGGTAGCGCTTGGCTCTTTGGTGTCGGCCACTTTATTGTTCGCCATGCTCTCGAACTTGATTCTTTTACCATCGTTATTACTGTCCCTTGAACGAAATATCGCGAGCCAGCAATTCTTGAAAGAACCGCAAATCGATATTCTCCCGAAGGACGAGGACGCTAAATAGTCCAAAAATTCTATCTTTGCCCTTCAAATTTATAGCATGAAAACGCACAGCGTAAAAGAACTACTCTCGAAAAATCTTTTAGTACAGGAAGTCACGGTAAACGGATGGGTCAGGGCCTTTCGCAGCAATCGTTTTATAGCC
Organism: Pricia sp.; assembly: GCA_049671465.1. Lineage (GTDB taxonomy): Bacteria > Bacteroidota > Bacteroidia > Flavobacteriales > Flavobacteriaceae > Pricia. Next base: position 7,471 of record JBATUY010000140.1, read on the forward strand.
CTGAACGACGGATCTAGCTTGGCCAATATACAATGTGTGGTCGACTTTGAAAAGTTCGATGAAAGCACACTAAAACAAATCAGCACCGGAGCTGCCATCAGAATATCGGGCACTCTGGTGGAAAGTGAGGGCAAAGGGCAAAGTGTCGAGATTCAGGTATTCGATATTTTTGTTCACGGTTCGGCTGATCCTGAAACGTATCCAATACAACCTAAGAAGCACTCTCTGGAGTTTTTACGTGAAAAGGCGCACTTGCGTATTCGCACCAATACCTTCGCAGCGGTCATGCGGTTGCGATCTGCACTTTCGTTCGCCGTACATCAATATTTTACCGAAAACGGATTTTACAACTTCCACGCCCCTATCGTCACGGGTTCGGACGCAGAGGGTGCCGGTGAAATGTTCAGGGTCACCACCTTGGATGGCAAAAATCCGCCCTTGAACGAAGATGGTTCCATCAATTACAAGGAAGATTTCTTCGGAAAGGAAACCAACCTCACCGTTTCGGGTCAGCTCGAAGCGGAAACCTATGCCATGGCCTTGGGCAAAGTTTATACGTTCGGTCCGACTTTCAGGGCCGAAAACTCGAACACATCACGACATCTGGCGGAATTTTGGATGATAGAACCCGAGGTAGCTTTCAACGACCTCGACGATAACATGGACCTTGCCGAAGATTTTATCAAAAACGTGGTGCAGTACATCCTGAAAAATTGTGAAGCCGATTTACAGTTTTTGGAGAAACGCCTGCTTGACGAAGAGAAGTCCAAACCCCAGGCAGACCGCAGTCCCATGCCCTTGATCGAAAAATTGAAATTCGTCACCGAAAATACGTTCCAAAGGGTGACCTACACAGAGGCCATTGACATCTTGCGCAACAGTAAGCCGAACAAAAAGAAAAAATTCAGATATCCCATCGATGCATGGGGCGCCGATCTGCAAAGCGAGCACGAGCGATATTTAGTGGAAAAGCATTTTAAATGTCCGGTCATTCTTTTTGACTATCCCGCGAAAATAAAAGCTTTTTATATGCGTTTAAATGAGGATGGAAAGACCGTACGTGCGATGGACATCCTTTTTCCCGGTATCGGGGAAATCGTGGGCGGATCGCAACGGGAAGAGCGTTTAGAGGTGTTAAAAGAGAAAATGGCCGCCCTAAACATTCCGGAAGAGGAACTCTGGTGGTATTTAGACCTACGCAAGTTCGGTACAGCGGTTCATAGCGGTTTCGGACTTGGTTTCGAGCGCCTTGTATTGTTTGCCACAGGTATGGGCAATATCAGGGATGTCATTCCCTTCCCAAGAACGCCGCAAAATGCGGAGTTTTAATCCGAAAAGCTTAACTTTAAAGAGTAAGAATAGTCTCAATGTTAAAACAACATTTATCGTTTAAATTATCGCAAAAGCTCTCGCCGCAGCAGATTCAGTTAATGAAACTGATTCAGCTGCCGACGCAGGCCTTTGAACAGCGTCTGAAACAGGAGCTGGGCGAAAACCCCGCCCTGGAGACCGGCAAGGAGGAGTTGGAAACCGAAGAAGACTACGATGATGTATACGACAACGAAGAGTCCGATAGTGAGACCATAGATACCGAAGACATTAACATCGACGAATATCTCAGCGATGATGAAATTCCCGATTACCGCACCAAGGCGAACAACTACAGTGCCGACGATGAAGAAAAAAACGTGCCTTACGCTGCGGGCATCTCCTTTAATCAATACTTGCTCAACCAGCTAAATACCGTTTACCTTAACGATGAGGAATGGAGCATTGCCGAATTTCTGGTCGGTAGTGTTGACGAAAGCGGCTACATCCGCCGACCGCTGTCGGACATTCTCGACGACCTGGCCTTTACCCAGAATATCTATACCGAGGAAAAAACCATCGAAAAGGTACTCAAGATAGTCCAGAAATTAGATCCGCCAGGGGTGGCGGCCCGTTCCCTGAAAGAGTGTCTGATCATTCAATTAGAGCGCAAAGAACCTACACCGAGCGTAGCTTTGGCAACCGAAATTTTAGAAAAGTCGTTCGATCAGTTTACCAAAAAGCACTACAAAAAACTACTTCAAAAACACAATATATCGGAAGAACAGCTGAAGGCGGCCATTTCCGAAATCGAAAAATTGAATCCGAAACCCGGCGGTTCGTACGCCGGTAACAACCGAATGGTAGAACATGTGGTTCCCGATTTTTCAATACGTATCGTCGATGGGGAGCTCGAACTTACCTTAAACGGTAGAAATGCACCCGAGCTGCACGTCTCCCGGGAGTACAATAACATGTTGAAAGGCTATAAAGACGCCAAAAACAAAACGAAATCACAGAAAGACACCGTACAGTTCATCAAACAGAAGCTTGACGCCGCCAAGTGGTTTATCGACGCGATCAGACAACGTCAACAGACCCTTTTCGTTACCATGAGCTCCATTATGAACTATCAGAAGGAATATTTTTTGACCGGAGACGAGCGCAATTTGCGGCCCATGATCTTAAAAGACATCGCCGACGAAATCGACATGGACGTCTCCACGATTTCAAGGGTGGCCAATAGTAAATATGTAGATACACCTTACGGCACCAAACTCATCAAGGAATTCTTTTCGGAATCGATGAAGAACGATCAGGGCGAAGATGTGTCGACCAGGGAGATTAAAAAAATACTGGAAACCGTCATCAAGGAAGAGTCTAAAAAGAAACCCTTAACGGACGATAAATTGGCAGCGATTCTCAAGGAGAAAGGCTATCCTATCGCACGACGCACAGTGGCCAAGTATCGCGAACAGCTTGATATTCCTGTAGCACGTTTGCGAAAAAAGATTTGATGCGCAACTTTCAAAAGGCCATATCCTACCTTTTTCACCCTTTGTTCATACCGTTGGCGGGTACGGCCGCATACTTCGGTATAACGCCAAAATATAGCCCGGGCACCCTTCAGACCCATATTTACTTGCCCGTTCTGATACTCACGGTAATTATTCCCATTATCGCATTTTTTATTTTGAGAAACATCGGCATACTATCTAGTGCCCTTACCCCATCGGTCGAGGAGCGTAAATATCCGCTCTACATTCACCTAATTCTTTTGGGCATCGTAGTATATAAAGT
>JBATUY010000141.1:0-4947 GCA_049671465.1 Pricia sp.
CCCTGATCGATATCTTGCGAAAAACGACCGGGGCCTCTAGTGAAGACCAGCAGAACCGTCGGTATATCGAAATGAAAAAAAGACTGATTACCTTGGCACAGTATTCCGAAAAGGTAATTCTGGCTTCCGGCCATGAGCACACCTTGCAGTATATCGTCGAAGAAAATACCCCGCAAATCGTAAGCGGCGCCGGATCGAAAATGGACGGTACCCGATTGCTGAATGGCAGCCGGTTTTCGACCGGTCGAAGGGGCTACGCCATTTTGGAAATCTATACGGACGGATCGTCGCAAGTCGATTTTTTCGCGGTAAACGAACAAAACGATGCCAAAGAAGATTTTATGTTCACCACGGAGGTGCTGCCGCCCGATCGAGGCACCCGCCTTTCGGAAGGGCAGGCTTACGGGAAGCAATTTCCCGATACGTTCCCCGAGAGGGCCACAGCACAAATCTATGCCGAGGACCAAATTGAGAGAAGCGGCTTTTTTAAATTTCTGTGGGGCGATAGGTACCGCAAATATTATGCGACCGAAGTGACTGCACCAACGGTCGATCTCGATACCTTAATGGGCGGTTTAAAACCTTTACATAAGGGTGGGGGACATCAATCGAAATCACTGCGTTTGGAAGCCAAGAACGGAAGTGAATACGTTATGCGCGCCCTGAAAAAGGATGCCGAGCTCTACCTACAGGCGATGGCCTTTCAAGAAAAGTTCGTTATGGGAGCCTTTGACGATACCTTCACCGAAAGCCTTTTGCTCGATTTTTATACCGGCTCGCATCCATACGCCTCCCTGGCTATTGGCGGTCTTTCAGATGCTGTTGGCCTATTCCACACCAATCCCCAATTGTACTACATTCCCAAACAGCCCGCCTTAAAATCTTTTAACGAAGACTTTGGCGATGAGCTGTATCTGTTGGAAGAACATGCCGGCGATGGTCATGGCGACCTTAAAAGTTTTGGCTATTCCGACGAGCTAAAGAGTACCGACAGCATGTTGGAAGACCTTCGCGATGATGAAAAATATGCGGTTGATACCCAGTTGTACCTGCGCGCCCGCCTTTTCGACATGGCCATCGGCGATTGGGACCGTCACGTGGATCAATGGCGCTGGGCGGAATTCAAGGATGAAGACACCGATAAAATCGTCTATAAGCCCGTTCCCCGCGACCGTGACATGGTCTTTTCAAAACACGGCGACGGCTTTTTGATGAAATTGGCCACACGGGTCGTGCCCGCATTGCGCTTGATGGAAGGTTTTAACGAGGAAATCCGCAATGTAAAGGGCTTTAATTCCTCGCCCAAAACCTACGTACTCGATATGGCCTTGTTGACCGAGACCACACCTGAAGACTGGCAAAAGCAGGCGGCGTTCATCCGAGAGAACCTGACCGCTAAGGTAATTGATAGCGCCCTATCCGCAATGCCCGAAGAAGTACAAGACGAGACCATCCCGGAAATAAAAAGGATATTGTTGGCCCGATTGGCCGATCTTGAAAGTACGGCCATGACCTATTACAAGGTGTTGAACAAATACGCGGTAGTGGTCGGTACGGATAAAGATGATTGGTTCGAGATCAACATCCAAAATAAGAAAGAAACCGAAGTCAAGGTTTTTCGCAATATTAAAGGGGAGAAGAAAAAGCAATACTTTCAAAAGACATTCAACAGCGCTTTTACCAAAGAAATCTGGGTGTACGGCCTTGATGACGATGACCGTTTCGAAGTGAACGGCGACCATCGAAGTCCCATAAAAACCAGACTGATCGGGGGGCAGAACAACGATATTTACGATATAGACCAGGGTGGCAATATCGCTGTGTACGATTATCGCAGTAAGAAAAATACGTTTGAAAAAACCAGTGGTGCAAAGGTTCGGCTCACCGACGATTACGACACGAACACATATCTGCCCTTGCAATTGCGCGATTCGAGAAACATGCTATTGCCCGCCATCGGTTACAACCCGGATGACGGCGTGAAGATAGGCTTTAGTGACACTTATACTTACAAGGGCTTCCGAAAAAACCCGTTTACCCAACAGCACAAGTTCGATGCTGCTTTTTTCTTTGCCACCAGTGGCTTCGAATTAGGGTATAGCGGTGAATACGCACATGTTTTTGAAAATTGGAACCTGGAGACGGCCGCTCGGTTTACGAGTCCCAATTTTAGTATTAATTTCTTCGATTTCGGCAATGAATCCGAGAATCCGGACAGTGACCTCGGTTTCGATTACAACCGGGTACGATTGCAGACGTTCAGACTAGCGCCGTCACTGATACACCGCTGGCCCCTGGGCGCCGAGTTCAAAACAGGTATGACGTACGAAGCCATAGAAGTCGAGGAGACCCAAAACCGATTTATAAATACGTTTTATGTTCAAAATGGGGAAGAAAGCACGAACCATTTTGTCGGGGTGAATGCGGAGTACAATTACATCAATTTCGATAACAAGGCCTTTCCGACCATGGGTATGGCCACGTCGTTAGAACTCGGGTATAGGACCAATCTGGATAACGGCAACGATTTCGGCTACGTGATTCCTTCATTTTCCTTGGATTATAAACTGTTATCCAATGGCCGATTGGTGTTGGCCTCAAAGTTTAAGGCCCATTACAACATCGGCGACGGTTATGAGTTCTATCAGGCGGCAAGTATTGGCGGTAGCGATGGGTTACGGGGTTTCAGAAATCAACGTTTTACAGGTAAAAAGGCTTTTTACCAAAGTACCGACATCCGTTTCAGCCTTCGGGAAGTGCGTACCGAACTGTTACCGGTTACCGCGGGCTTTTACGGTGGTTTCGATTATGGGCGGGTCTGGCTGCCAACGGAAAGCTCGAACGTCTGGCATACATCGTACGGGGGTGGATTTTTCTTGAACGGTGCCGACATATTAACGGTGAGGGCGGCGCTCTTCAACAGTGTAGATGGACTGCGATTTTCGTTCGGATTGGGATTTGGGTTTTGATTGGGTTAGTTGGGGATGGCCGTTATTGACCATTGTTCTTTTTACTTCGAAATGGGCAGAAATGCCTTGGCTTTCTATTTCGAATCGTTTTTATTCTGCGATGGGCAGAAATACCTTGGTTTTCTATTTCGAGTCGTCTTTATTCTACGATGGGTAAAAACACCTCTGCCTCCCATTCCAGCGCATTCCCGCCCATATTGGGGTTGGAATGGAAAATCTCCAAGGGTTTCGCGGCTACGTTCAGCTTGTTGTTTTCGGCATAATCGAGCAAGGCGTACCAAGCCCGGTCGGAGGTGATGTAGTTACCGTTATAAACGGCCCGGATGGCTCGGGTTTTCTCAATTTGTTTGTAAAAAATACCAGGTCTTTCCGGAAGGCTATCCGATTTGATTACCGGAAAGCAAAAATTATAGGAGAGGCTGTCATTTTTCATGTTCCAGTCTTCCACTTCTAATAGTGGCCTGCCATCAAGGCTCGAATTTTGCCCTCCCATTACACCGCTCAGCAACGAATAGTATTCTTTCATACCCTTGGCTTTTTCCTGTTGAGTACCTTTTAGTGCCACACACGCGCAGTATTTGGTAGATATTTCGCTCGTGCCGGTAACGTTCACCTTAAAATCTTTGAGATGGTCTTTTAAGACTTCTGTAAATTCAGTCACCAATTTGTCGGTTCGCCTTTCTAAAATGGTTCCGGAGAAAGGTATGGCCAGTCGATTGGCCAAACTGTGATGCTCATCCGTTACATATGCCCTGACCTTTGTCACGGAATCGTTGGTCGGAATAAGTTTCCAATGGTAGGTGTTGATGGAATCGTTGAACTTGAAGCGGTATTTGAGATCGGAAAGGCCTTTTTGCCCTAGAAATTGCGCGCTATCGATACTGTTGCTCCACGACTTTATCGTTTGGTTGATGGTGCCCGCCGAGGCTTTTATCTCAAATCGAACCACGTAATCGTGGGGTTTTAAAAAAAGGTACCAAATCAAACCCCCTATTAAAGCGGCACCGAATAGAAGGCCTAGTTTTTTCCGCATATGTTTTTTATTGCTTTATTTTTCGGAAGGTGACTGCAGGCCCCTCTTCCTTGATTGTAGCCTAAAAGTCTGTGAAATTTCGAAAATTAATGGTTTGCCACTGCATTTTCATCGGCCTTCATGTTCAATTTATCCACTACATAATTGCCCAGGTCACGGCCCTGTTTTACACCGACCTCGATAGCAGCGCGATAATGGATGCCACCGTACATGCGGCTGATGGCCGCCTCGTCGGCCGCCTGCCGGAAAGATTCGAAACTGCGAACGGGCAGACCGTACGGAACTTCGGTATCATCGTCAAATGCAAAGTCTTCCCCAAAAATATCGGTAAGCGCTACCGACGCGGCCCCCGAAACAACGGAATGGCCACTGGTATACTCGGGGAACGGCGGGGTCTGCAAGACCGGCTGCCAACTGTCATCGATATGTTGGTTGATCAAGGTCTCTGGGCGAATGAGGTTACTCCGGTATTTCTCGTCCCAACAACTGATGAAAGCGTCCGCCATGGCGATAGAGGCTTTGGTATAGGCGTATACCGTTTCAACAAAATCACTATCCGTCTTTCTGGCCGCAATCTTGGTAATGCCGATCCAGTGTGCTCCTGGTGTAATTTTTTTCGTAGCGAACATCAAATGTCCACGGGTAACCGATACATATGGATTACAATCCCAAAATTGGGCCATCTGTATTTTTTCGGAGCTGTCTCCCTCTTCGGTAATCTCGTTACCGATATCATAGACCTCCTTGAGTTCTTTGTAAAAATCCGAGCCTTCCTCCATGGAGAATTCCGGTGGGGGCGCAGGTTTGAACTGTTGGGCCGAATCGATGGCGAAAGGCCGAATTTTGCTCCAGTGCGGTTCGATACCTTCGGCGTATGAAGGTGGGGTAGGCTGCCAGCGGGTCGGGTCGTCGACATTGACGGTAAACTTTGACATGGTTCGGGTC
>JBATUY010000142.1:0-6617 GCA_049671465.1 Pricia sp.
AGGGGCGAAGTAAGCATCAACCGAATCTTGCCTTGCTGCACGACGTAAGACACTTTGTTTTTCACCCCGGTTTCAAGACCGGAATAGGCCAAAGGCTGAAAGCCCCAAGCCGACATATAATAATGGGCGGCCTGTTTGGCATTGCCCACGTAAAGTTCTACATAGTCCGTACCCAGAAGCGGTAGGAAATCGCCCGCATCGGGATTTTCTTTGGGTAATTGCAGCGAGGAATTATCTAACGTTGACATAATGTTCTTTTTAAAAGGGTTTAAAAGGAAGAGAAGAAGATTAGCGTCGTAGAACAATCACTAATGAACAACATAGAAATATCGGAAGCAATCCGTTACCACATGGCTCGCTGATGCGATGTTATATTTGATTTGGAAGATTTCATTTATATAAATATCCGGAAAATTAGGGGATTTCTGAAAGTTGTACTGTTAAAAAAGATGCCCTCATGGGGTTATCCCTTTTTAGTTGGAAAAGGTATTCGGGCCTATGTGATCCCAATTTTTTTTTCGCACTCTAAAATAGCTTGGGTGTACTTGCCTGCTTGCGATAAGACAGCGAGATTTCGTTATGCTGTAAAAGTAGGGGCCTATCCGTTTCATATCTGCGTAAAAGGGACAATACTTCATGGCGCTTTGCTATTGTCAAATTACGATATGCCGGTCTTGCAATTTTAGTGTTCCACTTTGCCCCGAGCGCATTGTCAAGCGCAATACGCAAATAGCAATGATTATCAAAGTTAAGTTCGGTATACTGTTCGGCCAAGCTTTCCGGAAGCCCAAGATATGTATTCCGGTAGGTAGATTTCGAAGTCATTTTCATGATTATATTTTAGCTGTCACAATCGCCATATCTTTTGTCAGAAAGACCTCATCAAACCGAAACCTCTAAAGCTTCATATGCCTCTTTGATACTATCCGGGCCGTATTGCCGCTCCAATCTTCGAATGCTAAAATGGGCCTGCGCCATGTTCTGAAAATGTCTGATAAACGCCAGATTTATCGCACCGCCCCCGACCGCACCGACTACGGGCACGGCCTGTGCCACAAATTTTTCGGAGACCTGAATACTGAAGCGAGAGGCTACTATGCCCAATATGCGCAGCATAGGTGCCGAAGCCCCGACCAAAAGTCCTTCGACCAATTTGCTGGTCGAACCCTTGACGGCCGCGTTCAAAGAAAGGCGGGTAGCGAAATATCCGGTATCGAGACTATCGTCGTGTTTGGTCTTTCCGCCCAAGGCAAATACTTGTAAACAGGCAAGCTGAGTATCAAGGGTCGTCAGATCTTCACCCTCGCTGCGGGCAATATCCATAATCGAGCGCATCATCAATTTGGTAGTGATGCCCAGGTCTACCGCGAAGGCCGTGGCCCCAAAAGCACCGCCGATGATTCCCGATGAGGTTACCATCGCCTTATAAGTACTATTCAGCGGGGTTGTTTTAACCTTATCCGATTTCATCGAGAACAGATTGCTATGCACGACTTTTTCCAATACCTTAAAGCTGACCTGTTGCAACCATTTTTGCTGTTTCTCGGGCAATAGCCGCACCCGGCCGTCGATAAAACTTCCCATTTTGTTCAAGCCTTCCATCGCCCAGCCGATATCTTCCATTTTTTGCTTGGCGTTTCGTAATTTGAGCTCGTCTTCAGGGCTGAGAATTTTTGTTTTGGCCATATTTTAAGCTTTGAGGTTTAATAAAAGTGACGCATCGAACTGCACAAAAATATAATAGTTATCCGAGGTGTTGTATATATTCGCGTAGCTATCTCAACATAAATCGAAAGGCATCCTTTAAAATTCAAGAACACATGATTAGAATTTATCCGCTACTCCTACTTTTGGTATTTACGGTCAACCTCCCTGCCCAAACTCCGAAAGACAGCACCCTAAAAATCGGCTACGCCGGCTCCGAGCCCTTTGTCATGGCGGGCGATAAGGCCGAAGGAATCGCTCCCGACATTTGGAAGGAAATCGCTTTCAACGCCGAGCTGGACTATGAATTTAAACCGTATCCCTCGATTGGCGATGGTATCGAAGCCGTTCAAGCCGGGGAGCTAGATGTGCTCATCGGTCCGATTACCATCAATTCGCAACGGGCGGAAAACATCGCGTTCTCACAACCGTTTTTTGATACCGAGATGGGCATACTCGCACCAGTCATGGGACTGACGCTTTGGGATCGCATAAAGCCTTTGTTCAGTATCAATTTTCTGATCGCCGTTTTGAGCTTTCTATTGCTTTTGAGCATTGTGGGCCTGATTTTTTGGCTGGTCGAAGGGCGAAGATATCCTGGGGAATATGGTGAGAAGCCCTCCCAAGGTATAGGCTCTGGCATTTGGTTGGCCCTCGTGACCATGACCACGGTCGGTTATGGCGACATGGCCCCCAAGACGACGGCGGGAAGGGTGGTCATAGGCTCGTGGATGATTATTTCGCTGATTATGGCGACTTCTTTCATTGCGGGTATTGCAACGACCCTTTCGCTGACCGGCCAAAGTGAAAAAACGATAACCCAACTAGGTCAGCTCGAGGGTAAGAAAGTGGCGGTACCGAATTATAAAAAAATGTTGGATAATTTTAAGGCCATTGGCGCCACCCCGGTAACCGTGGATAAGGTCGAAGCCGGATATAAACTATTGACCGATGGCACGGTAGAGGCCCTTGTATACGATATCGTACCCTTGGAATATCTTTCAAACAAAGTACCCAAGGAGCATTTTAAGTTGAGCAAACAAAATATCAATCCGCAGCATTACGGCTTTGTTTTTCCCTTGAACAGCCCGTTACGACATACCGTAAATCTCGAGATATTGAAACTTAAGGAGGCCAATGAGGTCGATCAAATAATTTCCGGTTACATCCAATAGCATTAGATGGTGTTTTTCGTTATATTTGATATTCGTTTATCGTAGGCGTATCATCATGAGAACCACCCTAATACTGATTTTCGCGGTCTTTCTGTCGTGTGCCACCTCAATACAAGCACAAAAGTATTACAAGATCGAAAACGATGTGGTCGACCAAAACACCCTCAATGCAGGGCTCGACCTCATGGCGCGGGAGTATAGCCAGCAAATCGTAACTTATAAAACCTTCGAAAGGGTTCAGGCCCAAGATTCGGTCATCGAAAACATTTCTATCGTGGTACTCAACGAAGAGGACGACGATCGGGTTTACCGCGTTTTCGACTTTTTGGGAAAACCATTGCCGGGATTTGATTTTTTAGATGACAGGGGAGCAAAAGTCACCAACACCGACTTTTTGGGAAAATATACCCTATTGGGCTTGTATAAAGAACCGGGACAAATACGAAACGCCCACATCAAATCAATGAACAAGCTCGTAGAAACCGGACGGTACAATGCCGTGGCGCTTATCGCTAAAAACGGGGCCAAGGCCATGACCCGCAAAGCCGATTTTCCTATCTTGAACGAATGCATCGGATGGTACATCGAGAACCTCTCCATTCCCGAATCCCCTAAATTTTTGGTACTTGACGAAAGCGGGAAACTGCGGTATATCTTTCAGGATTTTCCGGATAAAAGAAGTACGAATCAACCTATTGACCCTAAAATTGTAGCCATTTACGATATTCTGAAGTAGCCTTACGTTTGGTTAGGTAGTACGGTAGGTATAGTGATACTTTGGAAGGTGTTGGTATGGATTCGCAGGTATTGGCTAACTTTGACATCTATAACTTGTAACCCGAAACTTTGTACGATTATATCAAAGCCCTGCACCTGATTTTTGTGATTACGTGGTTCGCAGGTCTGTTCTACATTCCCCGCCTGTTCATTTACCATATCGAAGCATCGCAAAAAGCATCACCGGAAAAAGAAATACTGACCAAACAATTGCAGCTGATGACCAAGCGATTGTGGTATATCATTACTTGGCCCTCCGCTATCTTGGCTACTTCTTTTGCCATTTGGCTGCTGTTGCTTCGACCGGGTTGGCTGCAACAACCTTGGATGCATATCAAACTTGGTTTCGTCGTTTTGCTTATCGCCTATCATCTTAAAAACCATCAAATTTTCAAGCAATTGCAGCGCGGTGAGGTCAAATACACCTCGAACTTTATGCGCATCTGGAACGAGGGAGCCACACTCATCCTTTTTGCAATCGTATTTTCGGTCATCCTCAAAAGTACTTTTAGTTGGATATTTGGGGTCGTGGGCATCCTAGTATTGGGCATTCTTTTGATGTTGGGGATAAAGCTTTACAAACGCATAAGAAATGGGAACCCCGACGCGTGAAATGTTCAAGGTTTATGAATTCCAAAAACCAATAAAAAGAAAGTTGAAATGGGATGTTCTTGCATTTCTAACCCCTACTTTTCTAGCTAATGTCCGACCCTTGATCAGAAAACTATTTTGGTTCGGTTTTTGTTATATTAGGCTTAAATTCCAACCCCTTGTTTAAAAAACTTTCCCTACGATCGCGCATATTCGTGTCCATGATCCTATTGGTGGTCATCGCCTCGGTATTGATTGCAGGGGTCACGGTCTACCAATATCGCGAGCAGGCAAGAGATTATCACGAGGATAGATTGGAGCGAAAGGAAGAACAGGTACGCCAAAGCGTTGCCTATGCCTTGCAAAGCACCTCCTATCCTGTTTCGACCGAAAATCTCGGGTCGATCTTCCACACCCAAATCTATCAAATAGCCAATGTTCAGAACCAACGGCTGAATATTTATGACCTTGAGGGGCAGTTGATAAAAAGTTCGCGGGCCAAGTTCGAGACCGATTCGATTTCCAATTGTCTGGATTACTACATATTAAAACGATTGGAATCGAGCCCCGACAAACGCTATGTCGAAGAAAAAGCCTTGGCAGGTGACAATTATCGCGCTTCGTATACCTACATAGAGGATCATAGGTTAAAACCCATCGGTATATTAAATCTTCCGTATTACGAAGATGACTCCTTTAACAACATGGAACTGAGGGAGTTTTTGTTGCGTCTGGGAGCCGTATACTTCTTGATGCTACTGATTGCCATCGGATTGGCCTACTTCATATCTACCTATATAACCCGTTCGCTACAGACCATATCAGATCGGCTCGACAAGACCGACCTGACCAAAAGCAATCAAAAAATTATGATCGTAAACCCCAGTGAGGAAATCAAAAAACTGGTGGATTCATACAATGCCATGATCGATGAGCTCGAGCACAGCGCCGTAAAGCTGGCCCGAAGCGAACGGGAACAGGCGTGGCGCGAAATGGCCAAACAGGTAGCCCATGAAATCAAGAATCCCCTGACACCGATGCGATTGAGCGTGCAAAGTTTCGAACACAAATTCGACCCGAAAGACCCTGAAATCGAGAAAAAGGTCACCGAATATTCCAAAACCCTAATTCAACAGATCGATACGATGAGCAGCATCGCTTCGGCCTTTTCCAATTTCGCCGAAATGCCCGCGCAGCAGAACGAAACCCTTGACGTGGTACATGTCGTGAAATTGGCGTTGGATATCTTTAATGAAGACTACATTCATTTTGTCTCCGACCAAGAGGAACTCATTGCCAAACTAGATCGCACCCAGCTCATTCGTGTGGTTACCAATCTGGTGAAAAATGCCATTCAAGCCGTGCCAGAGGTAGAATCTCCGCGTATCTTAGTGTCCGTCGCCGCTGACGGCGATTATATTAAAATCTGTGTGGCGGATAATGGCATCGGTATCGAGGATAGTTACAAAGAGAAAGTCTTTGAGCCTAAGTTTACCACCAAATCAAGCGGTATGGGCCTCGGGCTCGGAATGGTCAAGACCATTGTAGAAACCTATAAGGGTAGCATCGATTTCACTTCGAAACCCGGAAAGGGAACGGTGTTTACCGTTCGGTTTCTGAGGGAAAATGTGAATTAATTTTCGGATTTGCACCGAAAAACTCCATAGATTCTTTCGTTTTGACCTGAAATCCACCGAAATTTAGACCTAGCATTAAAACTTACGCCATACAATCCAGAAACCTGATAAACTATGAATTACAAAAATATTTTAACAGAAGAGAATCAATCCATCGGAACCATCACGATCAACCGCCCCAACAAGCTCAACGCGCTGAACCGTGATACGATCCAAGAGCTCCACCAGGCGTTCAGGGCCTTTGCATCCGAAAAAGAGATCAAGGTCATTATCTTGACCGGTAGCGGTGAGAAAGCTTTCGTTGCCGGTGCCGATATTTCTGAATTCGCCGATTTTTCGGAGAAAGAAGGTGGTAAGCTCGCCGCGGAGGGCCAAAAACTGCTGTTCGATTTTGTCGAGAATCTTTCCAAACCGGTTATTGCTGCTATAAACGGCTTTGCCTTGGGCGGAGGCCTCGAACTTGCCATGGCCTGCCATTTTCGGGTAGCGAGCGACAATGCGAAAATGGGGCTTCCCGAAGTTTCGTTGGGCGTTATCCCAGGATACGGCGGTACGCAGCGCTTACCACAACTTGTCGGTAGGGGCAGGGCGATGGAACTGATCATGACTGCCGGTATGATAAACGCTGGCAAAGCGCTGGACTACGGTCTGGTAAATCATGTGGAATCTCAGGAAAACCTACTACATTTTTGCGAAAATTTGGCAAGCAAGATAGCGAAAAACTCCCCTGTCG
>JBATUY010000143.1:0-20670 GCA_049671465.1 Pricia sp.
TTCAAGCACCGTTTACACGGAGACCAATTTTGCTGGTGGAAACTATACCATCAACGTTTATGACGACAACGGATGCGTTGGTACGACAACCGCAACCATCGCTCCGTTCGACGAACTTCTGCCGGCGACGATTACCGTTGACCAAGCAATCTCTTGTGTCGCGGGCGAAAACATCACAATCAACGCCTTTGGTTCTATAACCGATTCAAGCACCCCTGCAGGTCTCGCCAATTACGAGTTCAGGCAGCTGCCCAGCGGAACCTTCGCGGCCTCCAATACGTTTACCAACCTACCTGTGGGCAACCACAATTTCGAGGTCAGGAACGTAAACACGAACTGTGTGGTCAGTGTTTCCCATACGGTCAACGAAGCGAACAATTTTGAAATAACCGCAACTACCGTAAATGTTGAATGCCATGGAACCGACGGTTCGGTCACCTTTGCCATCAACGACCCCGTAAACCCCTATTCGGGCGGATTTACCTATAGGATATTTGATTCACAGGGCACTGCGCCTTTCGGAGACGATGTACTTATTTCAGGGGCACCAATAGCCTCTGCCAACGTCGGCCCGACAACGCCATACGCCATTGGAGCGGGGGAGTACCGCGTCGAAATCGTACAGGATTCCAACCCTTCCTGTACACAGAACGAATTCTTTACCATCGCCGGTCCAAGCGACCCGATTACCGCGAACACCCAGGTCGATCCGATTACCTGTGTTGGTAACGACGGGGTTATCGAAATCATCGATGTACTCGGTGGATGGGGCGACTATAATTATTACGTTGGTACCGTTGCGCCTACAGTCGCAGGAGACTATCTTGCCACACCTAGGTTCACTACGTTAGGTGCTGGTACTTATCAGGCCTGGGTCATCGACCAAAACGGCTGCCAGACCGAGGTTCAAAGCGATATCGTACTGGCCGACCCAACTCCTATCAGTGCAACCTTGCAGATCAACAGCGCCAACTGTACCAATTTCGAAGGGGAAATCGAAGTATCCCTTCCAACAGGCGGGCAAGGCAGCAACTACATATATCAACTGATCAAGGACGGTACACCGATCCGTGCTCCCCAGAACACACGGGTATTCACCGGATTGGACGCTGGCAACTACGAAGTACAGATTACCGACCAATGGACATGTACGTTTACCACATCCCCTGCGGAAATCGTCTTTGC
Organism: Pricia sp.; assembly: GCA_049671465.1. Taxonomy (GTDB): domain Bacteria; phylum Bacteroidota; class Bacteroidia; order Flavobacteriales; family Flavobacteriaceae; genus Pricia. The sequence goes on from JBATUY010000143.1 coordinate 1,186, forward strand.
CCCTGTTGTGCCTTTGGCCACGGTGGACAAGACCATCGATTGTTCCGCAACGCCCGGTGGACAGATTACCATTACCCAGACCGGCGGTTCCGGTAACTTCAGGTATGATGTAAAGTATCCGTTGTCGGCTCCGTCAACAGTTGATGACACGAATACTACAGGAGTGTTCGCAGGCTTGATCCAACCCGGCGACTATATCTTTACCATTACCGACACCGATCCGGCGCAGGCCTGTTCGACGACCGTTACACAAAGATTGGAACCGGCCGTTCAACCGATAATCAGCCTCGATACGTTTACCGATGTGACCTGCAACGGTGCCAATGACGGAACAATTACCGTCAGCGCTATCGATAATGGAGTCGGACCGTACACCTTTGAAATCGTATCCGGTTCCGGAAGCTCGCCTGCATCCCCGATCACAGCGACCTCATCCACGGCGACTACAGCTACGTTTACCGGTCTGCCGGGCACCTCTACGGGCATAACCTATACCGTACGTGCAACGGGAACGAACTCCTGTTTTACCGATATCGACCGAGCCGTTGTCCAACCTGATGCCATCGCCAATGTCAATGCGACCGTCGATGAATTCGGATGTTCCTCGGGAAATAATCCTGATAACGCCACCATTACCATCGACGAAGCCACGATAACCGGTGGTTCGGGTAACTATGTGCGCTATGAGTTTATCAATACGACCACTTCGACCACGGTTCAAGATGGCCCTAACACATCCTACACGGAAACGGACGTGGCCGGTGGTTCGTACACCATCACTGTTTATGACGGTAATGGATGTGTCGGTAGTACCACGGCCACAATCCTTCCTTTTATAGAAATCAGCAATCCGGACGTCAATACGACCCAAGAGGCAGCTTGTGCACCGTTAAACAATGGTGAAATCGAAGTGGGTGTAGATATAACTCCTGCTACGGCGACCCCGACCCTGGAATATACCGTTACAGGCATCGGTTCTACGGTATATCCGACCCAGACCATTACCTCGACCAACAACCCGGAGACCTTTACCGGATTGGAATTCGGCACCTACAGCATCTCGATAACGAATGTCGCCACTGGCTGTGTTATCAACACCGTGCATAAGATCGACGACCCCGATACCATCGAGGCCGTAATTTCGAAGCTCTCGGACGAGGAGTGTTTGAACAATGGTATCGACGAGGGAAGTTTCGGTCTTACCGTCAATGGCTACACGGGGCCGTATAACTACCAAGTATTCGACAACAATGACGTTGCGGTGGCCGGTTTCAGCGGCTCTGGGGACACTTCAACTGCCTTACCCCCGATTACGGGACTTTCGGGCGGCGTATATTATGTGCGTGTGACGGCAACCGGTGCTCCACGCTGTGATGACGATTCGAACTATGTCACCATCCTTGCTCCGAGGAATCCTATTACCGCGATTGTCCGCGAAGAAGCCAACGTGACCTGCTCGAACGACCAGGGCAAGCTATTCGTTGATCCGACGGGAGGAAAAGGACCGTATACCATCAATCTGGAGAATACAACAACTTCCCAAACATACACGGAAACCAATGTCAATGCATTCATTTTCGAAAACCTGAATGCCGGTGACTACCATGTTACCGTGACGGATAACTTTGGATGCGTACTTTCCGATAACATCGAATTGATCAGACCGAATGATATCGTAGCGACCATCACACAAGCACCTTTGACGTGTTTCGACGGCAACACCGCCGAGGTAACCGCGACCTTGGGCGCTAGGTCCAACCCGACGGCACCAATCTACGAATACCGATTGAACCGCTACGATGACCTCACAGGGACCACCTTGCTACAGACTTCCGCGGCTCAGGGCGGAGCCACTTTCAGCGGACTTGCCGCCGGCTTCTACAGTATCTCCGTAGCCGACCAGGTAAGCTGTTCGGATGAGACCACGATTATAGAAATAATCAATCCGACCGAAGTTGAAGCTTTGTTGATCCGGACCAGTCCCTTGACCTGTACCACAGGGGTTGAATTGGAGCTCTCCGCCACAGGAGGGGCCAGCGGGTCCTACGAGTATCGCCGTGTAGGCGAAAGCACGTGGACGGCCATGCCAGGCTCGAGCGTCAGCTTGCCTACCACAGGTATCTTCGATGCAGGGGAATACCAGTATCAGGTGCGTGATGCGGTCAATGGCTGTGCAGCCGTTCAAACAGGTATTATCGATGAAGACCCGATAGAACCCTTGACCTTGACCGTCAATCGATCCGCGGCAGTCATCAACTGTAATGGCGAGAGCACAGCAGTCATCTCCGCCAGGGCCTCAGGCGGTCGTGGAGACTATCAATATTCGCTATATTCGGATGCTTCCCTAAGTGCTGCGTCACGAATCGAAGGCCCAAAATCGGGCGGAGAATTCGATGGCTTGCCTATCGGTACCTATTATGTACACGTGACTAGCGACGACTGCCCGGTCAACGCCGAAGAAGTCATTATTACGGAGCCGGATGCCCTATCTTTGGTAAACCCTGACGATTTCACCAATGTCACCTGTCAAGGCGCTAGCGATGGAACGATTACCGTAGAACTCTCCGGAGGTACGGCCCCATACCAATACGCAATTTCACCGAACCTCAACCAGTTCAGCGACGACAATATGTTCATCGATTTGGCTGGTTCTCCCTCGGGAATCGATTATACCGTCATCGCACAAGACAGCAAGGGCTGTTTCATTGAGCTGACCTACACCATCGTTGAGCCTGCCGAACTCGAGGTATCGACCACGGTCTTACCCGAGATTTGCCAAGGTGAGAATAATGGGTCGATCGACCTTACCATTACCGGCGGCACCGCTCCGTACAGCACCCGTTTGAGCACGGAAACTAGTTTCGTACAGGATAGAACGGTTCTTGAAGACCTCGCATCCGGTGATTACATCATCTTTATCGAAGATGCCAATGGGTGTAGCGAAAACGTACTGGTCACCGTCGAACCCGGTGTGAATTTGAACGCTGCGGTAGAGACGATATATGGTTGCGAGGATAACATCCCCAGTAATTACATCAATATCGTTTTGGAAAATACCACCATAGCCGACGAAGTGATGTACGCTTTAGATTCGACCGATCCGGCCGATATGCAATTAAATCCGTTTTTTAGGGATACTATGCCGGGTTCACATTACATCGCCATATCTCATGCCAACGGCTGTATCGTAACCCATAACTTCGAGACTGAAGGCTATGACCCTTTGACCATAAGCGTTACCCAGAGCAATATTAACGAGCTCACCGCAACCGTCAATGGCGGTAAGGAAGACTATACCATTTATTTCGGGGATGTCGACAATGGCGAGGACAATACCTTTATGATCAACCGAACCGATACGTATGTCGTTCGCGTAATCGATGATAACGGCTGTGAGGCTACCGCCAACATCTATATCGAGTTTATCGATATTGAAATTCCGAATTTCTTTACCCCAAATGGAGATGGCGAAAATCAATTTTGGAAACCGCGTAACGATGAGGGCTTCCCACAGATACTAACCATCATATTCGATCGTTATGGTAGGGAGGTATATCGAATCGGCCCCGGAGGTCGCGGATGGGACGGTTTTTACCAACAGACCGAACTGCCGACCGGAGATTACTGGTACATCATAAAACTAAATGGAGAGAACGATGATCGTGAGTTTGTCGGACACTTTACCCTATATCGCTAAAATCTTAACCTACTTTTACCATGCGAAAAATACTATTGATCCTATTGTGCCTAGGCGGCCTTTTCGCCGCAAAGGGCCAAGAGCTGAACTCGCCCCAGCTGTCGCAATACCTGGCGGATAACCCGTTTGTGCTGTCCCCGGTATATGCTGGTATCGGCGACCACGTTAAGATACGTCTTAACGGACTGACCCAATGGGTAGGCATCAAAGATGCACCCCAGACCCAGTCTTTGGCGGCGGATATGCGTATCGGTGAAAAATCAGGTTTAGGATTGTTTTTATACAACGATAAGAACGGGTACACTAAACAACAGGGGGCCAGAATATCGTTTGCGCACCATTTGACCTTGGACCGTTATGACGATGAATTTTTATCCTTTGGATTATCCTATAACTTCAACCAGTTCCGAATCGATATCGACGAGTTTATCGATGGCAACTTAGATCCCGCAGTAATCAATAACCGACAGACCACCAACCATAACTTTGATGTGGGTGCCATGTACCGCTACGGCAAGTTCTATTTCAGTGCGAACGCCTCGAACCTATTGGGCAAAGACCCCAGTAATTTTACGTTCAACGCCGACGAACCGAACGAACTTCGTAATTATTATGCCTATACCGGCTACCGCTACCGAAAGAACAAGAATTCCAACTTAGAAATCGAGCCTTCGTTGCTCTTTAAACTGTTCGAAAGTGATGGCCGTTCCGAGACGGATCTGAACCTGAAATTCCGCTTTTATGATTTTGAGGATTATTACTATACCGGCGTCAACTACCGTTTCTTGAACGACCAAATCGGTGACCCCTTATATATCGCCCCTTTCGCGGGCTTGAAAAAAAACAATTTCTATTTGGGATATTCCTATCAGATAATTTTGAACGAGATACTTACTTATAGTACCGGTACGCATGTTGTGACCATTGGAGTCGATCTCTTTCAGGGGCTTAGTAATTGTCGTTGTACGTACTAAAAGTATTTCTTATTGATGAATTTGATTTCTGGGGATAAAAACCTTAAAAAATCAGCGACAACATCGTAATCCGCGCACCATTTCCCGCACTATTCGATTAACTTTGTCAAAACGATCGAAGTGGGAAAAGTAAAAATTGACAATATCAGGGTATATGCCCATCATGGATGTCTTAAGGAAGAAACCGCTATTGGAAGCGAATATCGTGTAGATGTCTCGGTGGATGCCAATCTCTCAAAAGCCTCCCGTTCGGATGCCCTCTCCGATACCGTAGACTACGTTCATATCAACCATATCGTAAAGCAAGAGATGGAAACCCCGTCAAAATTATTGGAACACGTAGGCCAGCGCATTATCGACCGTATTTTCAAGGAAATTGAAATTGTAGCGGAAGCTGAGGTCTGGGTCTCGAAAATCAATCCGCCTATCGGTGGTGATGTGGAGAAAGTGACCGTGGTATTGAAGCAAAAACGCCGAAAATAAGTGGTGAAAATTTCAACATAGCATCTTGTGTAATGATGTTATCCTAAAAATTAGCATCCCATTAAAAGGTGTTTCCCTTAAAAAAACTATCTTTGCATTTCGAAAATGGCATCGTGGCCGAGTGGCTAGGCGCAGCTCTGCAAAAGCTTGTACAGCGGTTCGAATCCGCTCGATGCCTCTTTAAAATCCTGACCTAACGGTCGGGTTTTTTTTTTGGGCTTGATAGCAGTTCCCAAAAAAATTGATAGCCTCAATACTTGAAAATCCTAATTTTCGCTTTGGTTTTACAAACAGGATAATCCCAATTCCATATTCTCTATCCCATCCTCAATATTAAATTGATCTTTGGGAAGAAATCCTTTTACGATCAGCACGATACCACAGATGATGAGAACAATGCCCAGTCCTTTTTTTACATAATATATCCGCTGAGTCGTCAACTTTTTCTTGAGTTGTTTGGCAAGTAGTATTTTGAGGATATCGGTAACAAAAAAGGCACCGATCATGGTGGAAAAAAACACCACGATCCGTTGCGGCTCATTGTCAAGGCTGGGGCCGACCACGATAATAATCCCCAACCAGAAAATCAAGACGCCTATATTAATGAAATTGAGCAGAAAGCCCTTGACCGCCAAGCTGAAATAATCACTTTTACTGTATTCTTCATTCATTTCCTTTTTTTCCGGCGGTTTTTTAAAAAAGGTGACAACACCATATACTAATAAAATGACACCCCCGAAAACAAAGAGGCCCGGTTGATTGCTCAGGTTTTCCAAAAGTTGGAAACTGCTGAAATAGGCGATGAGCAGAAAAAGAATGTCCGATACGATTACTCCGAAATCGAATGAAATCGCGGCCCTGAAACCCCTTGTGGCGCTGGTCTCCAGAAGTACAAAAAAGACAGGCCCTATCATAAAGCTCAAGAAAAAACCCAAAGGTATAGCCGCCCGTACGTCTTCGATCATGGATATAAATAATAGCTGCTTGCTGACAAACAGGCTTAAAAGTTAACGGTAAAAAACTGAATAACAATCGCTATTAACGAATAACTCTACGCCATTGATGTTTTGGAGGTTTAGGACGGTAAAAAATAAGTGCTGGAACTGTAGCTACCGATAATCGCCGAACTCGATTACAAATAGTATGTAGAGGCCTAGTTTATTGCGATAGGTCGGTCAAATATTTGATATTAGAACCCGAGTAAGAGGTGATGTCTTTAAAATTACATTCTGGTAACGGTACCTCCAAAAATGGTCTTTTCATCCATCTTTTTTGGATCTCCGTAGACCATGACCTCCCCGCCTGCCTTGACCGTCGCTTTCACATAGTCGGAAGCATATATTTCAGCACGGGAACCTGCGTTCACGTTAATAGTTGAAAATTTGGTCTTCAGGGCTTTACCTTCATAAACTCCTCCAGTATTAATGGCTACATCCTGCAGGTCGGAGGTTCCTGTGGTGATGATGACCCCTCCGGTCACGGTTTTTACAAGTAACTGCTCTACTTCGGCATTGATGGTGATTTCGCCACCTTCCTGTGCCTTAAGTTCCAAAACATCTTGCACTATGGTCTCTTTAGAACTGATACGGGCATCTTCGTTTACATCGATGACAACCAGCTTTTCGGTGTAGTAGATATCCACAAAAGTACGATAGCCGCTAAAGATTTTATCAAGCTGCATGCGTATCTTGAGTACCCCCTCGTTGTTGACGATGGCCACTTTTTCAACGCTCTCACCGGAAATCACCGCTTTGTTGACATCCGATTTTATCAAATTCACGGATAGGCCATCGAAAGCCTTGACCTCGGTAAACGGGGTGAGGTCTTGGGTGCTATTATCTTGAGCTGAAATAACGGATTGCCCAAGCAGTAGTATCATTAAAAACATGAACTGTTTCATCTGTTCATTTTTTTGTTTTGTAGGCTCTGACCTGCCCGCCGGCGGATGTAATTCGCCTTTAAACCTATCGTTAGGTATCACGAATAGTTACGGCTCATTTCACGATGCCGAATTTAGGTCGATCACAAAAACGTCTCGTTTATTATGTCAACGTTCAAACCGATCTATACATAAACAAAAGCCGTTCCGAAAAATTGTACTGTTTCGATACCGGCCCTTCTTTTACGCTGAACGGCGTAACAAAACTTGGCGTGAACACTAGGCTGTTTGCCCTTCGCCGTCATGCTTGCCGAGCAATGCAAAATCGAGATGCCGTTTCATTAGGTCGGTGTCTTTTACCATGACCACTACCTCATCACCCAAGGTGTAGGTTTTCTTGGTACGTTCCCCTACAATGGCGTATTCTTTCTCGTCAAAGATATAATAATCACCTTTAATATCGCTGATACGCACCATGCCCTCGCATTTGTTCTCCACGATTTCGACGTAAATACCCCAGTCGGTCACCCCGCTGATAACGCCTACGAACTCTTGATCCTGGTGGTCTTGCATGTACTTAATCTGCATGTATTTGATGGAATCGCGTTCGGCGCTTGAGGCCAGATATTCCATATCTGACGAATGTTTGCATTTTTTCTCATACGCCTCGGCACTGGCCGATTTTCCTCCGTCTAGATAATGCTGTAACAAACGGTGCACCATTACATCGGGATAGCGACGTATCGGGGAGGTAAAATGACTGTAATAATCGAACGATAGTCCATAATGACCTATATTTTCGGTCGTGTAAATGGCTTTGCTCATACTGCGGATGGTCAGGGTATCTACCAAATTCTGTTCTTTTTGGCCTTTTACATCGCTAAGAAGCTGATTTAGCGAACTGCTGATGGACTTTTTGTCTTTAAAGTCCAACTTATGCCCAAAACGGGACACGATGCCGTTCAAGGCCATTAATTTATCTTGATCGGGGTCATCATGAATTCGATAAATAAAGGTCTTCTTCGGTTTTTGCTTTCCGATGAACTCCGCTACCTTTCGGTTCGCCAAGAGCATAAATTCCTCGATCAGTTTATTGGCATCTTTTGCCTCCTTAAAATAAACCCCTTGGGGTTCGCTATCCTCGTTCAAAATAAACTTGACCTCGAGCTTATCGAAAGATAACGCGCCATCTTGCATACGTCTACTCCGCATTATCTTGGCAAGACGGTCCATTTCTAAAGTGGCCTCGACCACGACGTTGGCCACGGAATAGGCATCGTCACGAATAGAAATGTCTTTCGGGATATCGCCTTTTCCGGTCTCTATAATATGCTGGGCTTCTTCATAGGCGAAGCGTTCGTCGGAATTGATGACCGTTCTACCGAACCACTGGTTTTTGATACCCGCATTGTCCTTATCCATTTCAAAAATGGCGGAAAACGTATATTTTTCTTCATTGGGCCGCAACGAACAGGCGTTATTGGACAAAACCTCCGGAAGCATAGGTACCACACGGTCGACCAAATAGACCGAAGTAGCACGTTCATAGGCTTCATCGTCTAAAATCGTGTCGGGCTGTAAATAGTGGGATACATCGGCGATATGAATACCGATTTCGTAGTTTCCGTTCGGTAAAACCTCGAACGAAAGCGCATCATCAAAATCTTTGGCGTCTTTGGGATCAATGGTAAACGTGAGTACGTTGCGCATATCCCTACGTTTGGCAATTTCTTCGGGTTTGATCGACGTATCCAAGGTATCGGCATAGCGCTCGACCTCTGCAGGAAAATCATACGGCAATCCGTATTCGGCGAGAATAGCATGTATTTCGGTATTGTGTTCCCCCGGTTTTCCGAGTACTTCGGTAACCCGACCCGTTGGCGAATCGCCCTTATCGGACCAGCTTTCAAAGGTGACCACTACTTTATCGCCATCGTTGGCATCCAAAGTATTTCCCAGCGGTACAAAAAAGTCCGTGTACATCCTAAAATCGGTAGGGCGTACGAAAGCAAAGGTTTTTTGAATGTCGAGTATTCCGACGAACTCCGTTTTCTTACGTTCGAGAATGTTGACAATCTCTCCTTCGAGTTTCTTGCCCTTTCTTGGTTTAAAAATATTCACCTCGACCGTATCGCCGTGAAAGGCTTTGTTGACACGATTTTTAGGCACGAACACATCATCGTCCATATCCTCGATGACGATATAGGCATCACCTCTTCCGGTAAGGTCGACCTTTCCGGTATGGGTATTTCCCCCACCATGGCCTCCACCACCTTGTTTTCCGTTATTTTGGGCACCGCCCTTTTGAGATTTAGCGTTGCCAATGGCTTTATATTGTCCACGTTCTTCTTCCGCTATCCGATTTTCTTCTTTCAACTGCCCCAATCGTTTGATCAATTGGTTGCGATCTTGGGTATCGGTCAAATCAAGCTTGGTAGCGATTTGTTTGTAATCGAAGGTTTTTTGGGGTTCTTTTTCAAGTGTAGTGAAGATGCCTTTCGTAATCTCGTTCTTTCTATGGTTTCTGGCTTTCTTTTTCTTCTTTGACATTAATACTATTTATGTAATTAGCCGGAAAATTACGAATTATACGGGTAGTATACGTAGTTTCGGGCGTTAAGTTGTAGGATGTCTCCATGGTTATCAACAACTATTATATATTTCATTTCTTTTTTTAAAATTTTAAATAAAAAATGATGGTTATGATATAGTGTTGATAGCGGTATAAAAAATTGATGTAAAACTTGCTTTCAACCAGTTTATAATCTTGTTGACAAGTTGTACAAGAGATCGGTCATTCGAAATCAGGGTTTTATGAAGGTTATAAAAATGGGTTGATAAGTGTTGTGAACACTGTTTTTTAATAACTCAATGTAAATTAAATGTTAATTAGGAAAGATTTTCTTTTGACACAAGGCTATCAAGTGAGGACAACTATTTTCTGCTTTTAATATTCTATTTTGTAAACGAGAATTTAAGTGGGAAATCCAAATGAAGTACCCGTTTTCTTTTGATAGGTTATCAACAGGTATTGATGCAGTTGTTCCCTACAAATGAACATCCCTTTTTCAAGTTTATGAAATGATTGTTGTGAACACTGCGTAGCTTGTTGTAAAGTGTTCATATTTGTATTTTTATAAAGGTGGATGTTTTTTTGGATGTCCTAATAACCCAGATATATATGTCCCATTCCCATGACCACGCGCACCATCATTCCCATCCCGATTTAAAGGGACGGAATCTGATTATATCCATCTTTTTAAATATTTTGATTACCGTGGCACAGGTCATCGGTGGGCTGATTTCTGGAAGTCTTTCCCTCTTATCGGATGCCCTTCACAATTTCAGCGATGTCATGTCGCTTATCGTCAGTTATATCGCCAATCTCCTATCGAAAAAGGAAGCGTCGGACAAAAAGACCTTTGGATACAAGCGCGCCGAAATTATAGCTGCTTTTGTCAATGCAGCGACCCTAATGGTCGTGGCCGTAATATTGATCAAAGAGGCGATCGAACGCTTTTTAGACCCACAGGAAATCGCATCCGATTTGGTAATCTGGCTTTCTTTATTGGGCATAATGGCCAACGGATTTAGCGTCCTCTTGCTGAAAAAGGATGCCGGTAGCAATATGAACATGAAATCGGCCTACCTGCATTTGCTGACCGATATGATGGCTTCGGTCGCCGTTTTGGTAGGTGGCCTACTTATGAAATTTTATCAGCTCTATTGGATCGATGCCGCGTTGACCTTGGCCATTGCCCTATACTTAATTTATATGGGTTACGATTTGTTGAAAGATTCGACCCGGGTGCTGATGTTGTTCACGCCCAATAGTATACAGGTCGAAAAAATAGTGAGTGCCATTCAAGAAATAACATCCGTCAAGAACGTACACCACGTACATATATGGCAATTGAACGAAGATGAGGTACATTTTGAGGCACATGTCGACTTTAATGAAGACATCCGATTATCGGAGTTTGACAACATTCTTGGTGAGATTGAACACGTGGCCTATCATAAATTCGGTATAAATCACGTTAACATTCAACCGGAGTTCAATAAACCGGACAGCAAACAGGTCATCGTTCAAGATTAGCGGTGGTACAAAAACCTATCCGCTGTAATGAAAGTCGGAGCGATCCGACAAAATTAAATATGCATCGCGTTCCCCACCTTCGGTGATGCATTCCACACCCAAGGTTCCCCAATAGCGAACCATCGGGCCACAAAGCTAATGTATGATACAGGTTCAGGTAAAGGCGTTCGATGAGTTGACCACCCAAGAACTTTATGGTCTATTGCGTCTGAGAAGCGACGTTTTCGTGGTCGAGCAAGATTGCGTCTACCCCGATTTGGACGGAAAAGATCATAAGGCATTACACCTTATCGGATGGAAGGACGGCGATATCGTAGCCTACGCCCGTATTTTTAAGGCCGGGGACTATGCCGATGAGGCGAGTATCGGCAGGGTGGTCGTAAAAAAGGGCCAGCGCAAGTTCGGTTATGGAAAAGAGATTATGAAGGATGCCATACATGCGATAGAAAAACACTTTAACGATGTTGTCATTCGGGTGTCGGCGCAGATGTATCTGGAACGATTTTATCACGAACTGGGTTTTAACCAGGTCGGTGACGGTTATTTGGAAGATGGCATTCCGCACATCGGGATGGTACGAAAATAATGAGCCGGTATAAAACACAAAAAAGGCCGAGAATTCTCGGCCGTTAAAGAAATTAAATTGTATGGCAATGGAACTTTGCCTTTATATTATATTTTGATAGGTTCTTTATTGCTGAGATTGATATCCTCTAGCATCGTGTCTGTAAACTTGTAATGCCCTCTCGTGGTAATAATTCGAAACCGATTAGAGTTCATTCGACTTAACGTATCCAAGAAAAGCCATTTGGTTTTCAACAACCGCGGCTTGTCCGATTTTAAACTGATCTCGAAATAATACTTTCGGCCGTTCTTTAGCGCAACGATATCCGGCGTAATTTTTTCTTCATGACCCTTTCGGATGTAAGATTTAGGGGTTTCGTACCCTTCCATATCCGCCTTGATGTCTTCAAAGCCAGTGGCTTCTAAGTGGTGGATGGACTTTTCTAGGAATTCTTGATTCTCTGACTTTTCTACATTTACCATAACCGACAAGATAAGGAAAAAAAGTTTAATTACAAATTAATGGTATAAAAAATAATTTTAAAAGTTGAATTATATGGTTTTGTGACGGGATTATAAAGACGGGGCAATCGCTAATCTATGGGCAGATTTCGAAGTTCATTAGCGTAGGACTAAAAGAGGTCGATTTTAAGCGAAAAGACGCTTTGGTCGGTTATATGACCACAGAAAGCCCCGTACCTGATGGATTTATTCGTTTGAATTAACATTGAATCGATGAACGGTAGTTAATGAGGAAGAAGAATAGTTTACGTCAGTGCAGTAGACCGTTAAGTCGGTAAAGATTGGAAATGATTTAAGGCAAGGTTTCTTAAAAATCGATTTTAGCGTACAGTGCGGCCCCCAACTTTTCCACGACCCCTACAACTAACGCATTGCCCATAAAAAATGCGCGTTTGGTATCCCTGATATCTGCCAATTCGGTATGATTATCGGGAAACATGTTCAGGCGCTCCAGCTCTAAGGGGGTCAATCTTCGCAAGCCTTTTGCGGTCTGTACTACGTGTTTGAACCGCGAGGGCGATTGGCCTCCTTCGCCGGTAATAATGGTGCGGGATGCCTTATCGAGCGCATCGGGAAAGACCATTCCGCCTTCGTTGTAGTGATATTCGAATCCGTTTTTGGCGGTTCGGATCTCTTTTTTGGCGCCCTTGAGATATTCCCATTTTGGGAAATCTTCTATGGGAATCAAATAAGTCTCGTCTACTTCGTGTTTCTGGAGGATGTCTTTCAAAACCATACGCCCCCCGTCATAGTCGGGCTTTGTGTTGGAGGTAAAGACCTTCCCTTTTATAAATACCCCCGTGTTCTCGAAAGGGGATGTCTTTTTCCCTGTATTGAAATGTTCCGAAATGTCTACAAGGGAGTCCGTCAGGTTAAAGGCCGGTTTTTCCTTTTGAAGTGATGCAAACAGGTTTAGTTCTTCTGATACATTTTGAACCGGAAAGGCTTCTGCTATAACACCGGTGGCATGCATCCACGTTGCGATGTCAGCTGTTTCCAGGTTTTGGTATACAAGAGTCGATTTGTGATAGGCCATGATGAAAATGCGCCTTCGCCGCTGGGGCATCCCATAATCCGCGGCGTTGATGACCCGCCATTCCACGGCATATCCCAAATCATCCAAACTTTTTAAAATGATGGCAAAATCCCTTCCCCGTTGGGTCGAGGGCGATTTCAGCAAGCGGTCGACGTTTTCGAGCATCAAATACTGCGGTGGATTTTCCCTTTCTGACAGAATTCTATGGATACTCCACCAAAGCACGCCCTTTTTACCGATCAATCCCTTTGAATTTTTAAGGGTCGTTGCTACCGAATAATCCTGACAGGGAAAACCGCCGACCAGTACATCGGCATCGGGAATTTCAGAGGTCGCTACTTCGGCAATATCTTTGGTACTGTGGTTTTCGCTTCCGAAACGGGCTTCGTACACCTCCGAGGCATGTTGTCTTTTGGTACTCGGCTCCCACTGGTTGCTCCAAACGACTTCATAACATCCTGTTTTTTCGAGACCGATGCGAAATCCGCCGACACCTGCGAAAAGTTCGATGACCTTTAATTTCTTCATTGCCCCAAATTTACATAATTTACCATCCTATAAATCAAGAGCCATTATGTTTAGACTTTTTTACAAAATAGCTTCCGTTGTGATGGTCATGCTTGCTGTTTCGGCCTGTGGTAAACTGGAAGACAAAAGGAAGCTGTTGGCGGAGATACAGAACATAAAATCAGAATACGCGCCCGATAAACGTACCGCCCTGTTCGATCTCACCGTAGTCGACGGCTCCGATGCCTATATTCTGGCCGGGGAAACCAACCTACCGGAAGCGGTAGCAGCGCTAAAAACCAAACTGGAAGCCGATAATATTGCCTTTGAAGATGCTATTAAAGTATTGCCATCCGAGGACCTCAACGGAAAAACGCGGGCGCTGATCAATATTTCGGTCGCGAACCTGCGCAGTGCACCAAAACATTCGGCAGAGCTGGCCACACAGGCCACCTTGGGAACACCCGTAAAAGTGCTTAAAAAAGAAGACGATTGGTATTACATTCAAAGCCCCGACAATTATCTTTCGTGGGTAGATGCCGGGGGGATTACACTTATGGACAATCAAATTATGAAAAACTGGTTGTCTACCGATAAGCTGATGTATACTAAAACCTATGGCCATGCCTACACCGGGCCGGATAAGTTGCAGCCCGTATCCGATCTCGTGGCCGGCAATATCCTGGAGATTATCAAATACGTCGATGAATTCTATATCGTTAGCTATCCCGATGGCAGGCAGGCCTACGTTTCGAAGGAAGAGTCGGAACCTTACGATACCTGGTTGGAGAATTTGAAGCCCAATGCCGATAGTCTTATCGCCACCTCGAAAACTATGATGGGCGTTCCCTATCTCTGGGGGGGCACTTCGACGAAAGGCATGGATTGCAGCGGGTTTACCAAAACGGTGTATTTTCTCAACGGCATGGTCATTCCCAGGGATGCCTCACAGCAAGTGCATACCGGCAAGGCCATCGATTCGGTCGCCAATTTTGAAAATCTTGAGAAAGGCGACCTATTATTCTTTGGTAGGAAAGCTACCGATACGCTACCTGAAAAAGTGGTACATGTTGGCATTTGGATCGGCAACAACGAATTCATACACGCCTCAGAGATGATACGGATCAGTAGTATGGACGAAAACGCCAAAAACTACGACGCCTTTAACCGCAACCGCTATTTACGGACGAAACGGATTATGAAAGAAAAGGACGAGGGGCTGATGAGCTTGTTGGATTCGCCGTTGTTTAAAAACTGATTGTAGCTAGAAGGTACTCTGGACTTCTACCGTTCATATAGGTTTTCGGTTGCTTTCGTTCTATTGTTTCAGCGCAAACGCTAGAACCAAATTTCCTTTTTCCGTTCCAAGCTTCTCTCCGCCGCAGGCAATGGCAATATACTGTTTACCATCGACTTCGTACATAGCGGGAGTGGCAAAGGCCGGTGCGGGCAGTTTATACTCCCACAAAATATTTCCCGTATGCTTGTCGAAAACCCTAAAATACCCGTCACGGGTAGCGCCGATGAACAACAGTCCGTTTTCGGTGACGACGGCTCCACCGTAATTTTCGGTGCCGGTTCCGATGCCCTTTACTGTAAGTTCTGGGGTATTTCCGAAAGGAACGGACCAAATATAGGCTCCGGTATTCAAGTCGATGGCGTGAAGGGTTCCCCAGGGAGGCTTTATGGCCGGTAGGCCATTGCGGTCAACGAATTTGGTGTAGCCTAAATGTTTATAGGGAACATACCCGGTGGCTGTGTCGGCTCCTTTTTCAAATTTTATGACTTTTTCAGCAACATTGTGCTGTATTTCCTCATTGTATAAATAGCGTAGCAGGGCGTCTTTCTCTGCTTTCGGAATTTGTGGGAAACCGGTCATCATCCCCTTTCCATGGGTAATGATTTCTGAGGTCTCGTCTTTCTTTTTTCGCAACTTTAGGTCGACGAGCGACGGAAAACCGCTTGCCGCGACACCTTTTCTGTCGGCTTGATGACAAGTGATGCAGTATTTTCGGTAAGTAATCTCTCCAAGCGGTTTTCCGCTATAGTCTACGGTATCTCGTCCCATTTTTAAAATCCAAGGCATTTCGTTCGAATTCACATACAGAATGCCGTCTTTCGGGTCGGCCGAAGCCCCACCCCATTCTGCGGCCCCATCGTAACCGGGTAGTAAAAGCACCGGATCAAGACTCGGAGGCGCGTAGGTGCGGATGTCCGAGTTTTTGAGTATTCGTCGTAAAGAATCCGGATTCTTGGCGTAAGAACTTATACTGTTTTCCGTCAGCTCTGCGGACTGACGGGCAAAAGGCTTCGGTAGAACCGGAAAAGGTTGCGTGGCCCAAGCCTCCTCTCCGTCTAGCCCGGAAGCGGGTACGCTTACTTCTTCAATATCGAAGAGCGGTTTTCCGGTCATCCTATCAAACACATAGACATAACCTTGCTTGGTCACTTGCGCTACAGCGGGTATCTTTTTACCGTCACGCTCTACCATCAGAAGATTGGGCGGTGCTGGAGGATCTCGATCCCACAGATCATGATGGGTAAACTGAAAATGCCAAATGCGTTCGCCCGTGTCCGCATTCAGGGCCAAAAGACTGTTGGCATACAGGTTACTGCCCTTGCGTATACCACCATAAAAGTCGGGCGCAGCGGAGCCTGTGGGTACGTAGATAATAGCATTTTCTTCGTCAACGGCCATACCGGCCCAATTATTGGCGGCACCGACGAGATCACTTTCGCGAATGTTCTTGTTGCCCCAAGTATCGTAGCCATCCGCCCCGCTGTCCGGAATAGTTTGAAAGGTCCACTGCACAGCTCCGGTGACGACATTGAAGGCCATGATATCACCGGGGGCGGCCCCTGGCCCTTCAGACAGGCGTAGGGGCATAACGATGAGGTTTTTATATAAGGTACCGGGCGTATTTGAAATAACGAATTTTTCTTTGGCCGATCGAGGCATACCCGAACGCATATCAATTTTTCCACCGGTGCCAAAGCTTTCTATAGGTTCGCCGGTTAGGGCATTTAAGGCAAAAAGCTCAGGGCCCCTTGTGCAAAGAATACGCCTATCGTTTCCGTTTTCCCAATACGAAACACCTCGGCTGGTAGAATGCCAAACCTGCACCGAATCACCGAACTGCCATATTTTCTTTCCTGTTGCGGCATTAAGGGCAAAAACCCGTAATGCGGCCGAAACACCGTAAAGAATGGAGTCAACAACAATCGGGTTCATCTGCATCTGGCCGAAATCTTGAGATTCGTAGCGCCACGCTACTTCGAGATCCTTTACATTTTGAGGTGTGATTTGGGATAGTGTAGAATAGTGGCTACGGCCGGAATCTCCTAAATAGGATGACCATGTCGTATATTTTTTTTTCGAAGGATTGTCTTTTTCGGATGTACCACATCCGAAAAATAGAAAGCCGAATACCAAGAATGCGGGAAAATAGTTTTTCGAAAACATAAGGTAAAACGAAATGTCCCTTAAAAGTAATCAAAAATACCTATCCAAAAGCTGCTTTACATTTTGGTAGTATGAACCTCCGAACAAATTTAGGTGCACCAGTAGGTAGTAGAGTTGATAGAGGTCGTTACGTTCGGCAGCCCCGAATATTTCAGGAAAATGCTCGCCGTATGTGCTGTAAAAGTCCGCTCCGAAACCACCGAAAAGCCGGGTCATGGCGATATCGACTTCGTGGTGACCGAAATAGATAGCCGAATCGATAAGATAGGGCGTGCCATCTTTGGAAATTAAAAAATTCCCGCTCCAGAGATCGCCGTGCAAAAGTGAAGGGATGACTTTTGGAAATAGGTTTTTACAGGTCGTTAAAAGCTTTTGTTCGGAAGGAATTTCATGGTTCTGAAGTCGATCGCCGTCTCTGGCCAATTTCAGTTGAGGCGAAAGCCGCTCTTCGATATAGAAATTACACCAATCGGTATGCTTACTGTTGGACTGGGGAAGACTTCCTATAAAATTGTCGGCGTCTCCTCCAAAATCCTTGCCCATGGCTTGTTGATGGAGGTTTGCAAGGTCATGTCCGAATCGTGCCATGTCCTTTGCAGAGGCTTTCTTAGGTTCGATATACTCCATCAACAACAGGCCGCCTTTTTCCAAAGGCTCGCACAATAAAACCTCTGGAACGGCAATGGTTTGGGTCTTACCCATGGTCTCCAGGCCTTTTTTCTCCGCTTCGAACATTTCGAAAGCCCGCTCAGAGGGGTTTGTTTTACAGAAAAAACGTTCGGATTCGGTCTCGAGCAGATAGGCTCGGGAAATATCACCTCCGGAAATCGACCGTACACTATCAATGTTGACACAAAGCATGTATTCGATGTGTTCTTTAAGGGTTTTGTTCATGGACTTCACTATTATTAGGTCGCTGGTGACATTGGCACCGAGTACTTATTTTTGGGCTCTGACGCAGTGGCTTTGTAATATTTTATACAAATCAAGATAATTACAATATAGCGCAATCAAAACGAGTAAACGAATAATGGGTATTGAGCATCCTTTTTTCGGAATAAATCGCGACCTCTTCGCACAGGTTATTGCCCAGCGGATTTGCCGTTTCGGCCTCAGTACCGTGTCAATGGGCTATCGATGCCAAAGGAAATATCCCAAAATATCCGCGGAAAACATCAAATCTAATGGTATCTTTCTCTGTAAATAAAAAGTTTTGATATATGGTCCGGAAAAAAAGTTTCCTTCTACTGTTGCCATCGCTTTCAATAGCTGCATTACTTTGCCTCGCAAAATGTGGAGTACAGAAGAACAGCTCTTCCGAAGGAGACTGGAAGCCTTTGTTCAACGGGAGAAATCTAGATGGGTGGACGACTAAAATCCATCATTACGAGACGGGTCACAATTATGGAGAAACCTTTCGGGTCGAGGATAGTATTATAAAAGTTCGCTACGACCGTTACGAAGGGGATTTCAATGACCGGTTCGGCCATCTTTACTATGATACGCCCTATTCTTATTATCATCTTTCTATGGAATATCGTTTTGTAGGCGAGTTGCATCCGGGCGCGCCATCGTATACCTTAAAAAATAGTGGCATCATGTTTCACTCCCAAGACCCGCGCGACATGCTCAAGGAGCAAAACTGGCCAATCTCGGTTGAAATGCAGTTTTTGGCGGGTATTACCGAAGGCCAAGAACGGCCTACGGGCAACATGTGCTCTCCGGGTACGGAGATCGTGTTCGAGGGCGAAATGTATCCCGGGCACTGTCTGAACAGCACCTCCGACACCTATTATGGCGAACAGTGGGTCAAAGCGGAACTCATTGTCTTGGGAGATTCTTTGGTCACCCATATTATCAATGGCGAAAAAGTATTGGAATATTCAAAGCCCCAAATCGGCGGCGGAGTGGTGGAGGGTTTCGATCCAAAGAAAAAGAAAGATGGTAAGTTGTTAAAGGAAGGTTTTATCGCACTGCAAAGCGAGGGGCAGCCGATTGACTTTAGAAATATTAAAATCCGGAACTTGAAGGGCCGCTAAAATTCTAAAATTTACTACAGGTCACTTGTTCTTCAGCTATATAAAAAACCCCGAGCATATTCTTGGGGATGTTGTGCAAAGGTTCAACCGGGCCGATTCTTTTGCCAATTTTTGCTAAGCCGAAAGGTCGATGTCGACAGTGAAATTCTATTCCAAGTCTTCTGGATACTTTCCTGCCGTCGTCCATCCACCATCAACGGAGATGGTTTGTCCGTTTATGTG
>JBATUY010000144.1:0-1735 GCA_049671465.1 Pricia sp.
GTCGTAAGGACTATAAATGGCCACACGATAAAAGGTATGTTTAAGATTAGCGACCACCAGCACGTAAACATTAAAGGAAACCGCATTCCTTTGAGTGAAATTGTATTACTGACCAAAAAAACGACATCGACTGAAATTGTGGGACATACACTCATCGCGGCCGCTGGTGTTACCGTCCTAAGCGCCATAGGAATCATCGTTGGAGGAAGTGATGCGGAGTTTATTGCAGGTCCTTTGATGGCTGGTACCGTTTTGGCCGCATCGGGTACGGTCGTAAAAAAAACACCATGGTATAAAGCAGAAAATTGGGAAATTAAACTTGTTACGAAACTACATTGAAATGGGACTACCACGAACTATCTTTTTGCTTTTAATGTTACATACCGCAATTGGGTACGCACAAGGGGGCTATTTTAGAATGTACAATGAAAAGTTGGGTAAAATCAAGATTATAAGTGAGGGCAGTCCGGTAATAATTAAAACCCATAATGGAAAAAAATTGAAAGGTAGTTTAAAGATTTTGAACGGACGCGAGGTAATCATAAGGGATAAAAGGATTTACCTTGCCGACATCGAGGAGATTAGAAAGAGCACCTCGTTTTTGAACATGACCGGTTTATTCCTGTTGATTGGAGGAAGCGGCACAGTGGCCCTGAGCCCTTCACTGGCCGTAGGTGGGCCAAAACCTGTTGGAGATGCAGCCATTGCTGGAAGCTTAATTGCCGCAAGCGGAATTTTGTTGCGTAGATTGGATTTAAAACATCGGCAGAGAAACTGGACCTACCATATCGTTTTTACCGAGTAGCCGTTCTGAAGGCAAGCTTAGGCTTTTCAAAGGCTGCGTCGAAGCAATTCGCCAGCATAACAAAAAGGTCAATTACCGATTATTGACAACTACGCTAAGCACTTTTTTATTGAACGATTTGGTTGTTGACCCAGTGTTAACAAAAATCATTCACTAGCCCCAGAAATAATCGTATTTTTGCAACCTAACTTACTATGCATATGGGCAAGATAATTGCTATAGCGAACCAAAAAGGCGGGGTGGGCAAAACCACTACCACAGTCAATTTAGCCGCTTCGTTGGGTGTGCTCGAAAAAAAAGTACTGTTGATCGACGCAGACCCGCAAGCAAACGCGACCTCTGGTTTGGGTATCGAGGTAGATGGCGTGGAGTTAGGGTCTTACCAGCTTATGGAGCATACCAAAAGTGCTCGGGAAACGATTATTGAAACCACCTCCCCGAATGTAGATTTGATTCCTGCGCATATTGATCTGGTGGCCATTGAAATAGAATTGGTGGATAAGGACGAACGGGAATATATGATGAAAAAAGCCATCATCGACCTCAAAAAAGATTACGATTATATCCTTATCGACTGCGCGCCCTCATTGGGACTTTTGACCCTGAACGCGCTTACCGCGGCAGATTCGGTCATCATTCCGATACAATGTGAATATTTTGCCCTAGAAGGGCTTGGTAAATTATTGAACACGATAAAAAGCGTGCAACGCTTGCACAACCCCGATCTCGATATCGAAGGCATGTTGCTTACCATGTACGACTCCAGACTACGGCTATCAAACCAAGTGGTCGACGAAGTACGAAAGCATTTTGGCGATATGGTTTTTGATACGGTGATACAACGTAATGTACGCTTGAGCGAGGCACCAAGTTATGGCGAGAGCATCATTAAATATGATGCGGCAAGTAAAGGGGCCACGAATTATTTGA
>JBATUY010000145.1:0-3674 GCA_049671465.1 Pricia sp.
ATCATTCATTACTATCTTCAATTTTCAGCCAAAAAGAAAAGCATCTCAATCAACATTCCAATAAGTAAGAAGAACACCTTGTCATCCATAAAAAAGTAAGTATTTTCAACGTCTAACATGTAGAAAACAAACGTAGGTATATAAGAATATAAGTATCACATTCATGCCTTTTTTGATTTTCACAAAAATTGGATTATGAATCCCTAGATAATCATTAAATACTACACTGTTATGAAAAAGTTTCCGAAAGTACTTTTATTGTTCATCGGTTTAGGTCTATTAATAACAAGTTGCGACTTAGACGACTTGATTCCCGATAAGTATAAACCCGAGCCCCCAAAGACCGCTGAAGATTATCCTGTTCAAAATTTTATGTGGCAAACCATGAACGCCTATTATTTTTGGCAGCAAGATGTGCCAAATCTAGCCGATGATAAATTCGAGGGTATTGAAGACCCTGCCTACGTGGCGTTTTTGGCGCAAGATGAAGATCCTGCGGATTTTTACTTTGATCGACTACTTTTTTCAGAAGATCGTTTCAGCTTCTTGAATGAAGATTACAAAGAATTGGTGCAGTCTTTTCAAGGGGTTTCAAAAAGCAACGGACTTCAATTCGGTCTTTCCCTATTTGGTGACGAGAACGAAGTTTTTGGCTATGTCGAGTACATCGTAGAGAATTCAAACGCTTCTACAAAAGACATCAAACGCGGTGATCTTTTTGTAACGGTCGATGGCACACAGCTTTTTTTTAACTCAGCAGATGATAATAACCTTGATCTTTTATTCGAAGGAAACGACACGTATACGCTTGGCCTGGCCGATATTGTCGACAATACCATTGTACCGAACGATAGGGAGGTAACCTTGACCAAGGAAGAAGGCCTTGAGGAAAACCCTATTCTACTGAGCAAAGTGATTGAACGCAACCAGAAAAAAATCGGATATATCATGTATAACGGCTTTGTGGCCAACTACGATGATGAACTCAATGAGGTCTTCACAGAACTTGATGGGCAAGGCGTTTCGGAACTCATACTTGATTTTAGATATAATCCGGGTGGGCGCGTATCGTCGGCGATTCAAATCGCTAGCGCTGTTTACGGCACAAACACCGATGAGCTTTTCTTGAAGGCGCGTTACAATGATAAAATACAGTCGAGCTTTACGGAAGGGCAGGGAGAAAGCAATTTTACCGATGAAACTTTCGATAGCGGAACGCCGTTGACCAGCTTAGAGCTCGATCGCGTATATGTAATCACTACAGGAGGTACGGCCTCCGCCAGTGAATTAGTGATCAACGGTCTTGAACCGTACATCGATGTTATTCAGGTAGGTACCACCACAGTTGGGAAAAACGAATTCTCGGTCACCTTCGTCGACGATCCCGAAAACGACTTTTTCTACGACTCGGAGAGGGAAAATTTTATTAATCCCGACAACCAGTGGGCGATACAGCCTTTGTTGGGTAGAAATGAAAATGCCGATGGTTTTTCCGACTATACGGCCGGGTTGGTTCCTGATTTTGAACTACGGGAAGATGTAGCCAATCTAGGCGTTCTAGGTGATGAAAGTGAGCCCCTGTTAGCGCTTACCTTGTCGCAGATTTTCAGTGAAACCGGAAAATTCTCTTTTGACCCCGTTTTACCGGTAAACTTTGTAACCAGTTCGCAGCTTTCAAATACAAAAGGAAGTGGTATGCTGATGGATGGCTTGGCTAAAGCTGATTTATAGTCCAATTTATGATGTTATTGCACTTTATAAGGGCGGCTTTTAAAAGTCGCCTTTTTTAGTTATATGCCGTACCAGAACAGGTTTGTATTACAGGTTTAATACAATTAGATTTACGGACAAAAAGGGGCAATTAATAGTTTTAGCGTCCATCCTAAAATAAGATGGTTATTTTTGCGTTGTATCGGTAACAGCAATAGCTGTTTGTACTTAAAGAATAACCCTTCATCAAGAAATTATGTCTCAGTATCTCAAAGCAGGTGCATTGCTATGCCTCTTCTTAGTAGCATCGTGTGTAAAGGAAGACGATGTTTATCTTACCAAAACCGTAGAGCCCGACCCTGATGCCGGCGTAGAGTTACAAGATTTCATGTGGAAAGCCATGAACTTCTGGTACTTCTGGCAAGGCGATGTTGAAAATTTATCGGATGCCAAATTTCCTATTTCGGAAGAGGGATCGAAGATATACACCGAGTTTTTGGCTTCTGAAGAAGATCCGGGAAAATTTTTTGACGATAAGTTGCTCTTTAGCGAAGATCGTTTCAGCTTTTACAATGACGACTACGTAGAGCTGACCCAGTCCCTTGCCGGCATTTCAAGAAGCAATGGTATGGAATTCGGACTCGTTCGCATTCCCGATAGTGACCAGATTATCGGATATGTACGGTATATACTCCCTGATTCGGATGCTGCCACCAAAACTATCGACCGTGGCGATATTTTTACGGGCGTTGACGGCACAAGATTGAACGACGCCAACTACAGAAACCTACTTTTCGGAAGCAATAATACCTACACCTTGAATATGGCCACTATCGTTGATGGCATGCCCGAACCCAACGGAGAAGAGGTTACACTCACCAAGCAAGAAAATCTTCAAGAAAACCCCATTTTTCTGGACGAGATTATCGAAACGAACGGAAAAAAAATAGGATATCTGGTCTATAATGGTTTCACCAACGAATACGACGAACAGCTGAACGATGTTTTTGAGCGGTTTAAAAATGCTGCCGTGACCGATTTAGTGCTTGATTTACGGTACAACCCAGGTGGATCTGTGAATACGGCACGACTACTTTCAAGTATGATCTACGGAACCGATACTAAAGCTGTTTTCTTAAAAGCTCGGTATAATAATAAATACCAACAAATTCTGGAGGATAATGGGACCGACGTGAAGGACTATTTCGCGGCCAAAACCGGAAAAGGAACCTCAATACATTCGTTAAGCCTTAAGAAAGCATACGTATTGACGACCCAAGCATCGGCCTCGGCCAGCGAATTGGTCATCAACGGTCTAGCGCCATACATGGAAATTGTACAAATCGGTGAAAAAACCCGTGGCAAAAACGAATTTTCCGTTACGATGGTCGATGATCGCGAAAACAATTATCTGTACAGTCCGAAACGAATAGACAAAATAGCATCAAACAATCGGTGGGCCATTCAACCGCTTTTGGGCCGTAATGAGAACGCCGATGGATTTTCCGACTATACCGCCGGACTCGTACCGAATATCGCACTTCGGGAAGATTTATCGAATCTCGGAGTTTTGGGCGACCTCAGCGAACCGCTGTTGGCCAGGGCCATTCAAGAGATTACAGGTACCACCACGGCTAAAATCGATTTTTCGGTAGCCCTGCCCATGGAAGCAATTACCAGTTCTAAATTGGAGACGCCGCTTGCGGACCATATGTATGTCACTGACTTGCCGATTGTTAAATAGGTGACCAATTGGCCATATATTGCTTGTCGGTAATTTGAGAGTTGGCATATCTGTTTCACCCTTTAATAGAAGATGGACGAAAATTCGTAAACAAAAAAAGGGGGCTATAAGAACATAGGCCCCCTCTTCATTAGTCTGTCTCCCTTTATTTCTCTGCAGTACCGTTGAAATATATCGATCCGGGATTGATTCCGACTTCTTTGGATGTCAACAAGGAATT
>JBATUY010000146.1:0-15923 GCA_049671465.1 Pricia sp.
GTCGAAAGTGAGGAGACCTTGTTGGCGAAACAGGCGTTTATGCATCCCGAAGGTTAAACTTGATCAGACAGCATCGAATTATAGCATTTTAGCGGCCATTTCTTTAAGCAACTTGGCAGCGACCATGGTAGTCATATTGATGGTCATTCAGTGTTCGGATGCCGTCTTGTATCATCTTGCTCGGCAATTTATTTTCCATTATCCTGGCAAAAGGGCAGGCATGTGAATATCTGGTGCATTAAAAAAAGCTGCCTATTGCTAGACAGCTTTCAAAGAATTAAGAACTTGATGTCAAATTAGAACCTATAATTCAACGACAAATTGAACATGGTTCCCCATTGGCTAAAATGATAACCATCGTAGGTCATTTGCGAATACCGTTGGTTGAACGTAATCAAGTTCGACTGGTTCTGAACTTGTGCAGGGTCTGCCAAAATAGCGTTCCCGGCAGCATTTTTCGATTGAAAGCTCCACTCGGGTAAAACGTTAAAAATATTGTTGACATTCACGGCTATCGTAAATTTTTCGGTAGCGTTGAAGTTGATTCCCAAATCGGTAACCGTCTTCGGGGTAAACTCGGTAAACAGGTTTTCGTCTAAACCTTGTTGTTGGAACTTTGTTTTCCCGAAGTAGGTGTTGTTTAGCGAAAAGCCGAATTTGTTGATGTCATAGTTGACGCCCAAAATCCATTTGGTTTGTGGACGAGAGGTGAAAAATAGGGCTTCCTGCGTTTCGTTTACTACCGACTGCCCGGCTTGTTCTACCAAGGTTGGATTGTTCACCGCACCGTCACGTTCGTTTTGAATGGTGTAGTTTCCCGAAAGATTAAGGTCAAGCTGGCCTGCGCCGATACCGATTCCCTTATAGGCAAGCACCACGTCTACACCTGAAGTTTTGGTATCGATGGCATTGGCAAAGAAACTAACGTCGGATAGACTGTTGCTCGTCAAAATCTCGTCCAATGCGGTATTGCCCGCATCTGTCGGCCCGATTTCCGTACTGAGTACGATTCTATCTTTCACGGCAATATTATAATAATCTACCGTATAGCTAAACCGGTCAATTTTACCACCTACACCAATGGTAAAGTTGTTCGATGTTTCGGCGTCCAATTGCGGAATACCCAATAGTTTTGCTTGCGTAGATACATTGTTGATAAGACCACCGACTTGAATACCTTGCCCCGGAATGAACTGGTACTGGGCTTTCTGGGTGTAAATCTGATGTAGGGTCGGGGCTCTAAAGCCTGATGATAGCGATCCTCTGAGGGTGAGTGCATCGCCAAACTTGTAACGCGAGCTGAATTTGTAGATGAACGTATTACCGAAATCGGAGTAATTTTCTGTTCTAACCGTTCCGCTCAGTAAAAACGCATCGGTTATATCATAGTCCAAACTCAAATAGCCACCGATGTTGTACCGGTTGAATTTACCGGAGTTCTGCGGTGAGGCACCTGCAAACGAATCCGCACCGCCACCGTCGTAAGAGGCCAATTCACCTTCGATAATTTCAAAGGTCTCCGTTCTGAACTCGGCACCGACACCAAAGCTAACCTTATCCGACAACAATCTCGAAATATCGATGTTACCGACATTATGCGAAAATTTCGTTCCGCCCGGGTCAAAAGACTGCTGACTATTTTCTCGATAAAGCTCGGAACCTTCGGTAAGTTCCCCTGGCTCGACCGTACCGTTGTCATTGGCATCGATGAATGTAGACGGGGAGAATACCACATTTCGGTTGTGGGTCTGGTTCACTTTGTAGGTCTGTAAGTTGCCACCGGTCGTGAAACTGGCGTCGATGTTCCATTCGTTGATAATCGAGCGAAAGCCTACGGTACCGTTATAATCACTTAATAAACCTTCAAAGGTAGGGATGTATCCATCGTATCCTCCGGGATTGTTCGGATTGTTGCCCGGAAAAAAATCGGCCAAATAGGGAAAATCTTCCACGGTTCTCCAATAGGGAGTCCTGTAGTTGGCAAAGCTGTTTACATATTTATAAACATAAGCCGCATTGGCATATAACTGAGTGTTATCGCTAAGATCGTATCCAAAATTCGCTGAAAATTTCGCGGCTGCGGTTTCTGGTGAACCATTGATGTTTCCGGCGTCAGGCTGTCTTGCCAAAAATTCTTGAACATCTGCGATATCGGCACCAAAATCTGCCGCCTCACCGCCTGCATCTACAACGCCCGGTCGATTCATAAGATTTACCTTTGACAAGTCTAACGTGTAGTTGACAAACCCTTTGTCATCTCCAATAGCGCTGCCGTTGTTGATGGCAACGCCGAACATCTCGCCATCACCTTCGGAGGTGACGCCCAAACGTACCGTTGCAGATCCGTCGTTCGGGCTATCTTTGAGAATGATGTTCATTACCCCGGCGATGGCATCAGAACCATATTGGGCGGAAGCACCGTCACGAAGAATTTCGACCCTTTTGATGGCATCGGTTGGAATCGCGGAAATATCGGCACCTGTTTCGCCACGTCCTGGAGAGGTCTGGGTATACAGCAGTGCACTAAGGTTCTTACGTTTACCGTTGATCAAAATCAAGGTTCTACTTGGTCCCATATTTCGAATTTCATATGGGTCTAGAAGCGAAGTCGCATCATTTACCGGCGTCTGAACCGTGTTAAAGGAAGGGATTCTATACTGTAAGGCCTTGTCAAAAGTCGGCTGACCGGTAGAAAGTAGTTCCTTGACACCGACCACATCGACCGGTAAGGGGGTATCGGTATTACTCCGCGGAGCAGTACGGCTACCTACCACAATCATCTCTTCGAGTTGAACGCCACCTTCATCTAAGGTTACGTTAATCGTTGAGCGGCCTGATACCGCCTCATCGATAGAAGTAAAGCCTATATAACTGAAAACCAATATGGCGTCGCTGGCGACTTCGATCTCAAAGTTTCCGTCGAAATCCGTCGTCACACCATTTGAGGTGCCTTTTTCGATGATGTTTACGCCTGCTAGCGGAATTCCATCTTTGTCTATTACTTTACCCACTACAGTGCTCTGCACAACATCGTAGCTAACTATTCCTAAAGTCGGGGAGAATGGACTGGAGTCGTTGTTCGTGGCCTTTCCGTTTACATGTCCTAAGACAAGAAAACCGGAGAATGCCAGAGTCAGCATTTTTTTTACTTTCATAGTGTTGATTTCTAATTGTTAAAGTTTAGTGAATTAAAGTTTGCTGGTGATTTTAAGAAGGATTATAAATTAATCTAATCTTTCATGTTAATTTTTAATCGGGGCAAGATAGGGATAGATTATTAAAATAATCTTAATTTTCGAAAAATTATCAGTAATATTTTAAAATAATTTAATTTAATGCAATATTCAAACGTTTTCGCTGCGCTATTATCATATGCATGCATACTATTTTGGCGAATTTTGATTTCCTGGTTCAAGCGTCAAGGTTCATGTCATGGTCATGGGCGGATTATCTTCGAATAAAACTATCTTTGCAGCGAATTTTAAAATGTTGTGAGCAGCACGTTGACGTGCGTTATCGATTACGATTTTCTACAACGCGTGAATAACAAATAAATAACTTATCATGAAAGCAGGTATCGTCGGATTGCCCAACGTTGGCAAATCTACCCTATTCAACTGTCTCTCCAACGCCAAGGCCCAAAGCGCTAATTTTCCGTTCTGTACCATTGAGCCCAATATCGGAGTGGTCAATGTGCCCGATGATCGGTTATTGAAGCTGGAGGCATTGGTGAACCCGCAGCGCGTCTTACCGGCGACGGTCGAAATCGTCGATATAGCGGGATTGGTCAAAGGAGCGAGCAAAGGCGAGGGTCTGGGCAACCAATTTCTCGGTAATATTCGTGAGACGGATGCTATTCTACACGTGCTACGTTGTTTCGACAATGATAATATTGTGCATGTAGATGGTTCGGTAAATCCTATTCGGGATAAGGAAACCATAGACATGGAGTTGCAGCTGAAAGATTTGGAAACGGTCGAAAAAAAGCTTGATAAAGTAAAGCGTGCCGCCAAAACCGGTAATAAAGAGGCACAAAAAGAGGAAGCCGTATTGAGTAAAATAAAATCAGGACTGGAAAGCGGTACTTCGGTCAGGGCCATCGAATTTTCTAAGGATGAACGCATTGAATTCGTAAACCCCCTACAGTTTATCACGGATAAACCTGTGATGTACGTTTGTAATGTGGATGAAGAATCCGCTGCCACAGGAAATGACTATGTTGACCAAGTAAAAGCCGCCGTAGCCAACGAGGATGCCGAAGTGGTCGTTTTGGCCGTCGGCACCGAAGCGGACATTACCGAGTTGGATACTTACGAAGAACGTCAAATGTTTCTTGAGGATCTAGGACTTACAGAACCCGGTTCGGCCAAGCTCATCAGGGGCGCCTACCGCTTGCTGAACTTGGATACGTATTTCACGGCCGGGGAGAAGGAAGTGCGGGCATGGACGATTCCCGTTGGCGCTACAGCGCCTCAGGCTGCGGGGGTTATCCACACCGATTTCGAGAAAGGCTTTATCCGAGCCGAGGTGATTTCGTATGATGATTACGTGAGTTTCGGCAGTGAGGCCAAAGTAAAGGAGGCCGGTAAAATGAAGATAGAGGGGAAGGAGTACGTCGTTAAGGACGGCGATGTGATGCATTTTAGGTTCAATGTGTAATCTTTTAGAACAACTCTTTTTATTCATATAATCGAAGCCGCTTCCGCAGCGTATTCATCTCGTGTTCCATATCGCGAAGTTTTGTTAGTAGGTGGTTCAGTGCATCCAAGCCTTCTAAATTGATGCCCAGATCATTATGTAAGCGGTCAAAGCGTTCGATTTCGGGAATTTCCTCGTCCAAAATATAGATTTCGGTTTCGACTTGCTGGCATTTTATCAGTCCATATTCGTTCAGGGCTTCGATAAAAGTGTCGGGTATGCGGGTCTGTTCGCAATAGTGGCGTACCAGAATATAGTTTTCATTATCCATATCTTGAATATTGTACCCACCGCTTATGGGGGTGGATGAATTAAAGATTTACGAAGCAATTGACTTACTTCCTTAATTTAGAAAGTTCGGTAAACAGCTCTTTTTCTTTATCGTTCAGCTTTTTAGGCATAGCTACTTTATACGTAATGTAAAGATCGCCGTATCTATCGGGCTGTTTGTACTTGGGCATGCCCTTGCCCTTCAATTTTACCTTGGTATCGTTTTGGGTTTCCGGTTTGACATTCAGTTTGACCTTTCCGCTCAGTGTATCGACCTGAATGGCACCCCCTAAAAGGGCCGTGTACAAATCAATTTCTTCAGATTTATAAAGGTCGTCTCCGACCCGTTGAAAGGCGGTGTTATTGAAAACCTGAAAAGTCAAATAGAGGTCTCCCTTGGGTCCGCCGTTCACGCCATCGCTTCCATACCCCTTTATTTTGATAGTCTGTCCGTCTTCGACCCCGGCGGGAATGGTAAGGCGTATTTTCTTCTCACCAAGATCGATGGTCTGTTTCTGGCTGCTGAGTATGTCGGTTAGGTTCAAGCGCAGCGTAGCGTTAAAATCTTGTCCTTTAAATTGTCGGGAGCGACCACCGCTACTTCTCCTTGAACCTCTGCTGGCGCCCCCGAACATGGATTCAAAGAAATCGGAAAATTCACTTTCCGAAAAATTTCCGGAACCTTGCTGCGGACCGCCACTAAAACCGCCACCGAAGCCACCCCCAAACCCACCGGAGGCGGACTGTCTTCTTTGGGCCTCCTCATAGGCATCTGCATGCTGCCATTCTTTACCGTACTTATCGTACTTTTTCCTTTTTTCCGTGTCGCTCAGCACCTCGTTGGCTTCGTTTATCTGTTGAAATTTCAACTGGGCCGCCTTGTCATTCGGGTTTAAGTCCGGATGGTGCTTGCGAGCCAGTTTGCGATACGCCTTTTTGATATCGGCCTGCGACGCCTTTTTATCCAGGCCCAAAACTTTGTAGTAATCGATAAAGTCCATATATCCTATTTGTAAACTGAAAATTAAAAAAAGCAAATGGGAAAACGCAGCGTTTTACCCTTTTTTGTGAACCTTCGCTGCAAAACGGAAATGATGGTTTTTCTTACTTGTAGGAAATTGCGCGTTGTCCATTTTCGGTAACCCAATGTCCATCCCACTATCAACAAAGCATCCCTTTTCATTGTTAATTACTTTACTGCCTAGGGGTTTCCTAGTTTTGCGAGTCGCCTTATCTTTAGCGACACTTGCAAAATCCCACCTATGGCCGACAATAGTCAATATACCGAAGAAAATATCCGCTCATTGGATTGGAAGGAGCATATTCGCCTTCGCCCCGGTATGTACATCGGTAAATTGGGCGATGGTTCTTCCGCCGATGACGGTATTTACATCCTATTGAAAGAAACCATCGATAATTGTATCGACGAGTTTGTAATGGGGGCCGGTAAAACAATCGAAATTTCGATACACGGCGAACGGGTCATCGTGCGCGATTATGGCCGTGGTATTCCCTTGGGAAAGGTGGTCGATGTGGTCTCTAAAATGAATACGGGAGGTAAGTACGACTCCCGCGCTTTTAAGAAATCGGTCGGGCTTAACGGAGTAGGTACTAAGGCGGTGAACGCGTTATCCAGTTTTTTTCGCGTAGAGAGTACGCGTGACGGTAAATCGAAATCCGCCGAATTCGCCACTGGGGAGCTTCAGAACGAAGAGCTGCTCAACGAAACCACCAGACGCCGGGGCACCAAGGTGACCTTTACGCCCGATGAGGCCATTTTTAAAAAATACAAGTACCGCAACGAATACGTTGAGCGGATGCTCAAAAACTATGTGTATCTCAATCCCGGGCTGACCATTGTTTTCAACGGGGAAAAATTCTTTTCGGAAAACGGACTGAAAGATCTCTTGGAGGACAATAATAATGTGGAGGATATGCTCTATCCGGTCATTCACCTCAAAGGTGACGATATCGAGGTGGCGCTTACTCACAGCAAGACTCAATACAGCGAGGAGTACCATTCGTTCGTAAACGGGCAGCACACCACCCAGGGCGGTACGCACCAGTCCGCATTTCGGGAAGCCTTGGTAAAGACCATTCGCGATTTCTACGGGAAGAGTTACGATGCCTCCGATATTCGAAAATCCATCATCTCGGCCATTTCCATCAAGGTGATGGAGCCGGTGTTCGAGAGCCAGACCAAGACCAAGCTGGGCTCTACGGATATGGGGGGAGACTTTCCGACCGTACGTACCTATATCAACGATTTTGTCGGAAAATATCTTGATAATTACCTGCACAAGAATGCCGAGACCGCCGATAAGCTGCAGCGAAAGATCATCATGGCGGAAAAGGAGCGGAAAGAGCTGTCCGGAATCCGTAAACTGGCCCGGGACCGTGCCAAGAAAGCCAACCTGCACAACAAGAAATTGCGAGATTGCCGAGTGCACCTCGAAGATATGAAGAACGACAGACGGTTAGAAAGTACCTTGTTCATCACAGAGGGGGATTCGGCCTCCGGATCGATCACCAAATCGCGGGACGTAAATACACAAGCCGTCTTTAGCCTTCGCGGCAAGCCCTTGAACTCCTACGGCATGTCCAAAAAAATCGTATACGAAAATGAGGAGTTCAATTTGCTGCAGGCCGCCCTTAATATAGAGGAGTCGATGGAAGATCTTCGCTACAACAATATCGTAATCGCGACGGACGCTGATGTCGATGGCATGCATATTCGCCTGCTTCTGATCACCTTCTTTTTACAGTTCTTCCCTGAACTTATCAAAGAAAATCACCTGTATATTTTGCAAACGCCCTTGTTCAGGGTGCGAAACAAAAAGGAGACGATTTACTGTTACAGTGAAGAAGAGCGGAGGGGTGCGATGCAAAAACTGTCCGGAAAGCCGGAGATTACCCGGTTCAAAGGTTTGGGAGAAATTTCCCCCGATGAGTTCAAGCATTTTATCGGTGAAGATATCCGTTTGGAGCCGGTGATGTTGGACAAGGCAATGTCCATCGAACAACTATTAAAGTTCTACATGGGCAAAAACACGCCGGACCGACAGGAATTCATCATTGAAAACCTTAAAGTAGAAGTTGACCTAGTAGAAGAAAATCAGCTATAACAAAGTATAATACGTGTTTTTGTAAATGGATGATAATGACGAACTGAATTTACCTGACGGGGAGGAGGGAAAGCCTGCTGGAGAGGCGGGGAAGCCAGCCGACCAGAAAGGAGACCTTACCGGAGAACACGAAAAATCCACCGCAGGCCCGGTCAGTGACGAGCACGCTGTCGAACCTCCCGAAAATCAGCTACAAAACCCAGAAGATATAGAACCGCAAGACGCCCTCACTCGGGTAAGCGGCATGTATAAAGACTGGTTCTTGGATTACGCTTCATACGTCATTTTGGAACGTGCCGTGCCAGCCATAGAGGATGGTTTCAAACCGGTGCAGCGCCGCATCATGCATTCCCTTAAAGATTTGGACGATGGGCGTTATAATAAAGTGGCCAATGTGGTGGGCCATACCATGCAATATCATCCGCATGGTGATGCCAGTATAGCCGACGCCATGGTGCAGATCGGTCAAAAAGATCTCTTGATCGATACCCAGGGAAACTGGGGCAATATTCTGACGGGAGATAGCGCTGCCGCCTCGCGGTACATCGAGGCGCGGCTTTCTAAATTCGCACTTGAGGTCGTTTTCAGCCCCAAGATTACGGAGTGGCAACAGTCTTATGATGGGCGAAAAAAAGAGCCGGTCAACCTTCCTGTAAAATTCCCGCTTTTATTGGCACAAGGGGCGGAGGGCATTGCGGTGGGACTTTCCACTAAAATAATGCCCCATAATTTTATTGAGATCATCGATGCCTCGATCAAGCATTTAGAGGGCAAGCGTTTCAAGCTGTTTCCCGATTTTCCGACGGCGGGCATCATTGATGTGACCAATTACAACGACGGGCTTCGAGGCGGTAAGATACGCGTACGGGCCAAGATTGCCCAGCACACCAAGACTACCCTGATAATTAGTGAGATACCTTACGGAACCAACACTTCTTCTTTAATAGATTCCATTTTAAAGGCGAACGACAAAGGGAAAATAAAAATCAAAAAAATTGAGGATAATACGGCCGCGGAGGTAGAGATTATGGTACATCTTCCTCCCGGAATTTCTCCTGACAAAACCATCGATGCCCTCTACGCCTTTACGGCCTGCGAGTCCTCGATTTCTCCCTTGGGCTGTATTATTGAAGACAATAAACCTCTGTTTATCGGTGTCACTGAAATGCTGCGGCGTTCGACGGACGCCACGGTCGAACTGTTGCGCCAAGAATTGGAAATCCAACTCTCCGAACTCGAAGAACAGTGGCATTTTGCATCTCTGGAGCGCATCTTTATCGAAAACCGTATCTACCGCGATATTGAGGAGGAGGAAACTTGGGAGGGCGTCATTGCCGCAATCGACAAGGGCTTAAAACCTTTTACCAAAAATTTGAGGCGTGCCGTGACCGAAGACGATATCGTCCGCCTGACGGAAATCCGTATCAAACGTATTTCCAAATTCGATTTGGACAAGGCCCAGCAAAATCTGGACAACCTCGAGCAGAAAATCGCGGAAGTCAAGCATCATTTGGCCCACTTGACAGCGTATGCCATCGCGTATTTTTCCGGATTAAAAGAAAGGTACGGCAAAGGCCGCGAACGCAAATCCGAAATACGGATTTTCGAAGATATCGAGGCTACCAAAGTGGTAATACGAAATACCAAGCTCTACGTCAACCGCGAGGAAGGCTTTGTAGGTACCTCACTTAAGAGGGACGAATATGTAGCCGATTGCAGTGATATCGACGATATCATCGCCTTTACCGCAGCAGGTAAAATGATGGTCTTTAAGGTCGATTCCAAGGTTTTCGTTGGCAAAGGCATCATCTGCGTTGCCATTTTCAAGAAAAAGGACAAGCGTACCATCTACAACATGATCTATCGCGACGGCAAGGGCGGGTCGACATACATCAAGCGCTTTAATGTTACTAGTATAACCCGAGATAAACTGTACGATGTAGGCAAGGGCAAGCCAGGTACTATCGTATACTATTTTTCCGGAAACCCTAATGGCGAGGCGGAAACCGTAACGGTTAACCTGCGCCAATCGGGAAAAATTAAAAAATTGAAGTGGGACATCGATTTTGCCGATGTGCTGATCAAAGGTCGCGGCACCAAGGGGAACATTGTTACCAAATATCCCGTAAAGCGGGTTGAGCTGAAAGAGAAAGGGCTGTCGACCCTTAAACCCCGGAAGCTTTGGTTCGATGAGACCGTTCGCAGACTCAACATCGATGACCGTGGGGAGTTTATGGGCGAATTTAGAAGTGGTGACCGCCTACTGATCGTCAACCAAAACGGCTTGGTCAAAACCGTAGTACCGGAATTGACCCTGCATTTTGATGATGACATCGTTATCCTTGAAAAGTGGATTCCGGAAAAACCGCTTTCCGCCATCTATTGGGAGGGCGAAAAAGAGCTCTTTTATGTCAAACGTTTCTTGATAGACAATCCCGATAAGGAAGAAAATATTCTTACCGACCACCCGAAATCGTATTTAGAGCGATTTTTGACTGACTATATACCCAGGGTAGAGGTCGTTTTTGCCAAGAAACGGGGCCAAGAACGCAAAGAGAACTGGGTGTTGAACCTTGTGGAATTTATCTCGGTAAAAGGCATTACGGCTATGGGCAATCAATTGACCAAGGATAAAGTGTTGGAGATAAACGGGCTCTCCCCATTGCCTTATGAGCCGCCCGAGCCGACCAAAACGGAAGATATTGAGGTTGTCGAGGAAGAAGATGTCGATGTGCCGCAGCAAAATTCCGAAGGGGGAAATGAAGAGGGAAATAAAGAAAAGACAAAGGACAAGCCAGCAAAGAAGTCCCCCAAAAAACCAAAAAAAGATAGTGGTGACGACCAGCCGACCCTTTTTGATTAGGGTCTAGATTTGCGAAATAGGGATATAGCGCATTCGAAAAAAAACATTTATGACGAGATGAAATTGGATTTTCAATAACGAAAAGATGGGATTCAATATGTAGGCCGGAAATAACGCAGCCAGAAACAACGAATAAAGCCATAGCGAAATGTTGTCGTTGAATAATATTTAGAATTGCAGAACCCTGATCAGCACTTAAACCAATAGAGGGTGTATAGCTTGTAATCACCTAAAATTAAATTTGTTATAAAAACAATGGCATCCAAAAGTTTTTTACAGGAATTCAAGAGTTTTGCCGTAAAGGGCAACATGATAGAAATGGCCATTGGTATCATCATCGGTACCGCTTTCAACAATGTGGTCAATGTCTTGGTCAAAAAAGTTGTCATGCCGCCCCTATCCCTTCTTACGGACGGGGTGCAGTTGGCCAATAGAAAAATTATTTTGCGCGAGGCCACCGAAACGGCTGAGGCGGTCGTTATCGGCTATGGTGAAATGCTCGAGGCTTTCATTGATTTTTTAATCATCGCCCTGACCATCTTCGTGGTCGTAAAGTTTATTAACCGCTTTAAGGCCAGGGCCGAAGACCCCAAGGATAAAACGGTCGAAACCCCTAAAAACATAGAGCTTCTGTCGAATCTTGAACGATTGATGGAAGAGCAGAACGCCATCCTTAGAAAAAGTAAAAAATAATTAGTTGATGTCGCGCATCCGATAGTTTATCCGATTGGCGTTGAATATAGTATCTTTGAAAAAAAATTGATTGAATGGATTTGACGAACCCCCTGGTTTATGGCGTACCTTGCTTTATTGCCTTGATTTTATTGGAGATTACCTATAGCCACACCCATGGCGATGAAGATTTATATGTATGGAAAGATTTGATGGCCAGTGGCGCCATGGGAATCGGTTCCGCTATACTTGGTCCGCTACTAAAAGTGACCGTTCTCATCGTAGTCTTTAATTTCACCTACGAACTTTTTAATCCCGAGATTAACGGCGTTCGTACGAATATTATGGGCTACGAATCCTTCGGATATGCCTGGTACGTATTTCTCGCCTGTCAATTAGCGGATGATTTTACCTATTATTGGTTCCACCGCGCGAACCATGAAATCCGTTTATTGTGGGCCGCGCATATCGTTCACCATTCCTCGGATAATTTCAATTTGGGCACGGCCATCAGAAATGGATGGTTTACCCTATTGTACAAGCCTTTCTTTTATATGTGGATGCCGGCCATAGGTTTTCCCGTAGAAGTGGTTATCTTTTGTTTGGCCATCGAATCGTTCTGGCAGTTTCAATTACACTCGAAATATGTACCCAAAATGGGTTGGATCGAAAAGATTTTCAATACCCATACCATGCATCAAGTGCACCATTCCCAGAACGTGGAGTATTTGGATAAAAATCACGGTGGCTTCCTTAATATTTTCGATAAGATGTTCGGTACCTGGAAAGAGTTGGACGATGATGTCGAGGTAAAGTTCGGGGTGATTCATGCACCCGACTCCCACAATCCCTTGGTAATCCTGACCCATGAGTTCAAGGATATTTGGGCCGATGTAAAGAAGGCGGACAAATTCTCGCACAAGCTGATGTACATATTCGGCCCTCCGGGATGGAGTCCCGACGGCAGTACCTTGACGGTGAAGCAGCAACAGCGGCTATTTCGGGAGCACAAGGAAAAGAACCCTGAAATGGCGTACAGTAGGCCGAATTGAAGCTGAAAAAATATAGAATAGAGAACTAGGGGCGCAAAAATTTGCGCCCCTAGTCGTTTCGCAGCGCTGTGCCCCTAGACTTCTGGGTTTCGCCCACCAAGCCATATTCAAAAAGGTAGGAATCGGCTTCGGTAGACAATATTTTAATGTGTACGGATTTCTCTTCCGCTTTGTTCTTCGGGTTTATTTTCTTTAGGATATACTCACAGTCATTGACCCATCGCACGGAAGAGGTGTCCGCTTTTCCCTCAAAATAATCGATTTCGCGATTTTCGTTTCGGACGAAGGTGGTGGTTTTCTCTTCCCCGTCGATGGTAGTGGTAAACGAAAATTTCCCGGTTTTAAAGTCCTGACAGTTTCTTTCCGGTTGATAGCAAGAGGCCAGCAAGGCCGGAAGCAAGCAGCTAATAAATGTTCTATATATCATCGCCGCAAAATTAAAGAAAATAGGCCCTATTCCCCAGTATAGGCCTCAAAACTTCCATCGGAATAAAAGATCACGATACGCTCAATGTTGCGACTGGTTCCAGAATGTTTCCCGGTTCCCGTATACTTTTCGGCACGCGTGTGCTTCTCGGCACCTACGTGCTTTCCGATAAGCGTTTCGTTGGTTGGATCGGACATCAGGCCTACTTGTGCGGATGCTGACTGATTTACCCCATCGTCCGTCTTTTCTTCGGATGGAAAAGAGCCCTTTCCGTTCAGCAGCCAATACAGGTTTACCTCGGGAAAATTCTTCACCACTTTGAGCACAAATTCCAAACTCGGTTTATTTCGGCCCGATAACAAATGGGAGATACTGGAACGTTGTACATGAATTTTATCGGCAAATGCCGAGGCGTTTATACCATAATATTCGAGGAGATACTCCAGCCGCTCAATAAAATCAGAACTGTTTACCATTGTAACATATATAAACCTAAATATAGGGTATAAATTGTAATAAAGTAGATTTTGATAGTGTAAATGCATTATTACAGCTATCTTTTTAAGTGAGATAATAACACACAAAATACTGATAATTAATTAATTGAATGTGATATATTAAATTTTGTCGAATACTGGTTTTTTTAAGATTACAAATGTGTATTTACGGGCACAATTTTCATTTCTTTCGGTTACGATTGTAAATTATTTATGTTTACAATTGTAATTCTATTTGAAGTTACATTTGTAATCTATTGTAAAATGCAGCCATGCCAATATCACTTAAGGAGTATAAAGCTATTTACGCAGCCTCAGTTCAGGGGCGTTATGTCACCTACGAACACATCAAAAAATTTATCAAGAAAACGGTTCGAGAAGACCGAATTGAAACCGTTGGCGAATCCGTTTTGGGAATCCCGATTAAAAGTATCTCGCTGGGCATCGGTCCCAAAAAAATACTGATGTGGTCGCAAATGCACGGTAACGAATCGACGACGACCAAAGCGGTTTTGGATCTCATGAACTATTTGGAAATTGCGTCCGACAGTGCCCAGATGATTCTCGATACTTGCACCATTGTGATACTGCCCATGCTTAATCCCGATGGCGCTGCTGCCTACACCCGGGTCAATGCCAATGAGGTGGATTTAAACCGTGATGCCCGGCAGCGAACCCAACCCGAAAGTATCGCACTGCGAAAAGTGTTCGATAGTTTTCAACCGGATTTCTGCTTTAATCTGCATGACCAACGTACGATATTCAATGTCGGCGATACGCCAAAACCTGCCACGGTATCCTTTTTGGCGCCGGCGCACGATGAAGAAAGAAGTGTTTCGCCCTCACGCGCCGAGAGCATGCGGCTCATTGTGGCGATGAATGCAGCCTTACAGCAACAGATTCCGGGGCAAATTGGGCGATATGACGATGCTTTTAATGCAGATTGCGTCGGTGATACGTTTCAGATGACCGGTACGCCGACCATCTTGTTCGAAGCTGGTCATTTTTACGATGATTATGAACGCGAACACACCCGCAAATACGTTCTTAAGGCGCTAATTACCGCTTTACGGACTATAGGGGCCGATCAGACCGGCGACTTTGAAGTATATCAATATGCCGCCATCCCCGAGAATGGCAAGTTATTTTTAGACGTGGTCATCCATAACAGTCACGTAATTGACGCATCCTTAAAAGCGGGGGAGGGCATCGGTATCCTATACGTCGAAACCTTGAGGGACGAAAACATTGTTTTCGAGCCAAGAATTGAGGTTACTGGCGATGTAACTTCCTACTACGGGCATGAGACTTACAACGCTCTGGATGAAAGCGACTTAATAGCCTTGAAAGGCGATAGGCGGTTGAGGGAGCTTCTCCAGTTATTTTAGATTTTCCCGTTAAAATCCCAAAATGATTACATTTTTGTTAAAAAAAGCAAGTATTTGATGCATATTATTTCTTAATTTTTTATTTTTGCCCCAAAATAAAAGCATCATGGCAGGAAAAGTAAAACTAGACGAAATCGACCATCAGATTCTAGATATGTTGATCGATAATACCAGAACACCTTTTACCGATATCGCAAAAAAACTATTGATTTCAGCGGGTACGGTACACGTGCGCGTTAAAAAAATGGAAGAGGCCGGCATCATCAGGGGGTCTTCCCTTACCTTAGATTATGTGAAGTTGGGCTATGCCTTTATCGCCTACGTAGGTATATTTCTAGAAAAGACCCACCAGACCAAGTTTGTATTGGAGCGTCTAGAGCAAATACCCAACGTTACCATTGCCCACATCACCACCGGTAAATTCAATATTTTTTGCAAAATACGGGCGAAAGATACCAACCATGCCAAAAATATCATCTTTATGATCGATGATATCGATGGCATTAGCCGTACGGAAACCATGATATCCTTAGAGGAAAGCTTTAACGACAAGAAGCGTTTGATGCACATGATATTCAATGAGTTGTAGTCGACCCGGATAATGGAGGTCGAACTCCCAATTATTCACAATACGCATCCCGAACGAATCCCGTTCGGGATTTTTTTATAGTTTCGCAACCTATGAGAACAACAGAATTGACCTTTTCGCAAAAATCGCCCTTTTACAGGGCCTACATCGAAGTCTTGGGCGATGTGGAACTTTCGGATATTTTGCAGCGCCAGTTGCAACATTTTCCGGAATTCATTGAAAGCATTCCCGATGACAAACTTCTTTTTGCCTATGGTCCCGACAAATGGACCATAGCTCAGGTTTTGGTGCACGTTATCGATTCGGAACGTGTTTTTCAGTATCGGGCGCTTCGCTTTTCGC
>JBATUY010000147.1:0-7660 GCA_049671465.1 Pricia sp.
ACTTCCTCGGATTCCATTCCGTGGGCTTCCGTAAGTATGGTGACGGTAGGTGCCGTCAGGTCGGGGAACACGTCCACGTTCATGGTACGGGCAAAATAAATTCCCGCCACGCTCAACACGAGAGCACCCAAAAGGATGAGCAATCGATTATGAAGTGATATAGATAATATTTTATTTAGCATCTCTTCAATTTTTTAGTGTTCGTGGCCGTGTGCCGGTGTTGAACCGGACATTGATACCATTTTTACTTGATAGGCCCCTTGGGTAACGACCATTTCGCCCGCTTCAAGACCGCTTAGGATTTCTACGTTCTGGCCATTTCGTTTTCCGATCTTTACCGGCCTACGCTCAAAACTTTCGCCGGCAAGTTGTGCAATAACGGAATAACTTCCATAGTCCTCTAAAAGCGCATTGACCGGAATGGTCATTCCCTCCATGGCATCGCCCATCGCAACCTGCACTTCCGAAAAGCTTCCTTCCGGCATATCCACTTCTTCATTGACTTGGGCATAGACGGATATCAGGGGGTTTTCCCTTTCTACGTCCTTACCGATCGAAAGGATAGAACCACCGATATCGGTTACCTTTTTCCATTGGGCATCTTGGTCCTCATACCATATTCCCTGTACATTCTCCATGGTCAGCCCGGACGAGGGCGCAACCTGCGTTTTGAGCATTCTGGATTGATGTGTCCCTACGCTGACCAAGGGCTTTCCCTGTGCCGCATATTCCCCATTGGATACATTTATGGATTTTATGAATCCATCGAACGGTGCGCGCACTTGTTTGCCGCTGCCAGATACTCCTGCCGAAAGGGTTTCATAGTTGGATTTGGCTACGAGGAAATCACTTTCCACTTTTTCAAATTCGGACTTGGGAACGATTTTGGATTCGTAGAGCTCCTTTTTACGTTCATATTCCGATTTGGCCTGTAGGTATTTCGCCTTCGTCGAAGCGATTTCCGCACCCAGATTATTCGTGGCCAAACCCCTGCTGCTTAGGGTCATCAAAAGTTGCCCTTTTTTCACGGTCGTGCCTTCGGTCAGGTTATCCATTGCAAAATCTACCAGTCCGTCGGCATTTGCTACCAGGGATTTGGCCGAACCGGGCGAGGGCATCCACTCCCCCGAGGTATTGATAATACCATAAATGATATCCCTGACCACGGGTGCCGTTTGAAAATCCATTTTCCAGGCCTGCTCCTTTAAAAAAGGGATGCTACCATCATCCTCTGCCTCTGTTCCTAAAGCCTCCTTGGCCTTTTCCAGATTGGCAAAGACGGGAATATTCTCGATCACTATCCTATCCTCTAAAGTTGGGGTCGTGAGGTCGAAGACGAGCTGGTAGGTTCCCGCTTCCTTGGGTTGGATGGCCGGTGAGAAAATACCAGGCGATGAAGGTGCATCCGCTGTATTGCGAATTCCTTTCCCATCCTTTATTAAGCTGACCGTAACCGGACCTTCGCTTACGGGTCGGTGTCCGTCCAAGACTGTAAAATGCGCGGCGAATCGGCTTGGATTCCCTACAATCAAAGCAGGGAACTCTACGAACAGCTCGGTTTTATCCGTCCACAGGGTATAGCCCATTCTCGGAACCTCCTCGCCAACATGACTGCCATCGGCATTGTGGGCGTGCGCATCTTCCGCATTTTCATTGCAGGAAATCGTCAAAAATGCCAGCACTATAAATATATGTTTCATCGTTCGTTGTTATTTATGATTATCGGTCATGGTGTTCTGAACCGTCATCGTGGGAGTGCGTTCCCGATTCTTTTTTCATTTCCATGGAATCTTTCCCTACCTGAAATTCTTCCTGTTCTACCGGTCCATTATCCATATGATTTCCCTCGGCATCATGTTCGTGACCGTGTTCTTCGGTGGACTCCTCTTTTTTGGAGTTCGTTTCACGGCAAGATGCGATGAGGAAAGTGAATGTGGTTACTACTGCTAATATTGATCTTGAAATTTTCATTTTTTTCGTTTTAAAAATTATAACTGATGCCTTAAAAGTTCTGCCTTGAGCTGATAGTGTTCCTTTTCGATTTGGAGCATTTTATCAAGGGCGTCCCGGTAAAACCGAAGCTCTATATAGTAATCCATAAAGGATAGTTCGCCCAACGTAAAGGCCTTGAGCAATAGGGATTCGCTGTCCAGCGATTCCATTG
This sequence comes from Pricia sp., assembly GCA_049671465.1. GTDB lineage: Bacteria > Bacteroidota > Bacteroidia > Flavobacteriales > Flavobacteriaceae > Pricia. The sequence continues at coordinate 2,165 of JBATUY010000147.1, forward strand.
TCGTTTGGTACTCCCTGTACTTTTTAAGCAATAGCCGGTACCGGTTGTATTGCTCCTGGTAACCGGCGTAAAGCGTCGCTGTAGTAGCTTCGGTTTGCGACTGTCGGTATTGGTACCCCGCTTCAGCGGCCTTGACCTTGTTTTTGCTGTTCCACAGGGGAATACTGACGCCTCCATAAAAGCCTGAAAAATTGTCGCCGCTTACTCCCTGATGGTTATATCCCGCGGTTAGGTCCGGCAAGGCTTTGTTCCGTTCCAACTTTACTCTTTGCTGGGAAACGGATTCGCCAAGTTTCAATTGCAGCAATGCCGGGTCTTGGGCCATTTTGGCTTGCCAAAGCGTTTCAAGGGATTCAATCTCAATTTCTTCCTGAAGACCGATGGCATCCAGATCGATGGGTCGGCCCCCGTTCAGCTTTTCCAATAAAAGCAGGATATTTTGGATTTCGGTTTCGATCTGCTCCACGACGAACTGCTCTTGGATCCACGCTATCTTGGCCTTGTTAAGATCAAGGATACCGACCTGCTCTTTTTCGTAAAGCTCCTGAATCTGCTCATATACCAGTTTGCCCTGTTCCCGCCTTGTCCGTTCAAGGTCCTTTCGTTGTTGCAGGATGTTGATATCAACGATAAGCTTATTGGCCTGCAAAAGAATATCCTGCCTTAGCATGGTGTATTCATTTTCCAGCTGTTGCCCCTGCAGATCGTTCCATTTACCCCTTGCCGCATAAACGGTTGGGAATTCAAAGGATTGGGAAATTTGGTATTCGGTATATTCCGCTCCGTTGTTCTCTCCATAAGGCAGATAAAAGGCGGAAAGCTGCGGGTCGGGTAGGTTGTTCCCGCTCTTGTTTTCAAGTTGCCGACTTTCTACAAAAGCGCGATATGCTTTGAGTTCGGCATTGTTCTGTGCTATGCCATTAAGTAGTTTGCCCACGCTATCGCTTTGGGCAAGACCACCAACGACGCACAGGCATCCGCAGATTGCGGACACAATATTTTTATACATTGTCTGTGATTTTAGGTTTAACCTGAAATTGAATATGGAACTGAACCGCCTATTGAGTCTGGCGATTTGTGTTCCATTCGGATTAACCTAAACTGGGAGGGCCCCGTAAATCGGGGTAAGATGAATAAGGATTGAAATAATTGTTCGGGGGATGATAAATAGTCGGACTGGCATTTTGCCCAAGAAAATATGAAAAAAGAAATTGGATATCGAAAGCATTATCCGCAACGTCTTTATCAACAATAGTTTGCTGTTCAACGGTATTTCTTTTAAGAACTACAATATCACTAGAAACAGTGGAATGCACGTGCATATCCATTAGGAACCCTAAGAAACCGGAAGGAGATTTATCCTTTTCCGGGGAACTATCATCGTGATGATGGTGTTCGCCGGAATGTGCCACATCTGAATGAGAGTGTGAATCCTCGTGCTGATGATGCAAATGCGGAAAAGCTTGATGCAGCATCATTAGGCTAAACAAGCCTAAAAAGAAAAATGCCGCTATTTTATTGGTTTTTTGCATCAAATGCAAAGATACTATTATTTCTTGTCTAGAAAAACAGGCTCTTAATTATTAATTTTCATGGTTATCATTTTATCCAAATTTTTGCCTTCTGACTATTTCATCAACATACATCGACTATAAGTTCTACTGATTTTGCCATGGATTACATAGCCTTCATTTTCTACGAGGTCGATTCCTTTTCATCCACGGTTTTTAATATTCTATTCCGAAGATTACATTGAACAATAACCCCCCGCAAGGCTATCTTGAATTTTAACCTTCCTGCTTTTCTAATTGGGAAGGAATGACCATAAACGGAATGGTAACATGAAACCCTATCTTTTTAATGACCGGCTCGATGAACAAACGCTCCAAAAAAGTATGCTTGTTCTTTACCATGACCAATAAATTAATACGTTTCTCCATCAGAAAATTGTTGATGGAAGTCATGACCTCTTGGTTAGGTATGATGTGGAACAGATGTGCAGTCTGGGCTAAAATATAATTTAGTTTTTGTTTGTTCTTGATTTGGTTTTCCGTCAGGTTATAGTTCGACGAAATGTGTATAACCTCTACATGGCCGCTATGGTTTTTGGCAATGTCCAACAATTGCTTTAGTTGCCCCCTTTTAAAGTGGACTTCATAATCGGTCGGAAACAGGATTTCCCTTGGATTTTCATAATCAAAATGAGCTGGCACGGCGATTACCGGACAGGTCGCCTTTTGAATGACGTGAACGGTATGGGTGCCCAACACCATTTCTTTGGCGCCCGTTGCCCCTTGCGTACCCATAATGACCAGGTCGGCCTTTTCATTTTCGACGGTATCGACAATTTCATCGACCAGAATATTCGAGGCGGCATGGGGTATGAAGTTATGCTTCCGGTTATTGAATTCCTCTTCGATCTTGGTTTTCAGTTCCTCAAGTTGGATCTCGGAACTTTCCCTATAGATATCGCCCAGCCCGACCTGACCGGGACTTTGCAGTATGTATTCCGGCCGATACATGGGCGGGGTGTAGCTATGGAGCAGATAAAAGGTAGTTTCGACATCCTCGAACAATCGGACCGCATAACGGATGGCGTTATACGCATTATTGGAAAAATCGGTGGGCAGGATTATTTTTTTCATCTTATTCATGTAGTACCAAAAACGGCACTTTAGTGTGGTAACTGATTTTCTCCACTTCCGGGGTAAACAGTATCCGTTGAAAAAAGTTCAGGTTTTTGGCCACCATGGCGATCATGTCGATATCCCTGCTTTCCGTGAAGCATTGAACTGCATTTTCCAAATTTTGGCCGGTAAGGGAATGAAAGTTATGGTCTACGTCCACAAGATAGTCATGTAAAAAATCCTTATTTATTTGCTGCGCTTCGCTCAGTTCCTTTCCATTCTTCGAAATATGTACGATACGGATTTCCGATGTGTTGATCGTTGCAATTTCGATCAGGGTGTCCAATACGTTCAAGTCGTATCCGATGTGATAATCGGTAGGGAATGCGATTTCTTTGAACCCGTTAAATCGGGCATTTTCGGGAACGGCCAGCAAGGGTCGTTTTACCCTTGTGATTACATCGGCCGTATTGCTTCCGATGGTCACTTTTTTGAGTCCAGTTGCGCCTTTGGTACCCATAATGATCACGTCTATCTTTTTGATTTCCGATTCCTGTTTTATGGCATCCACAAAAAAATCGTAAAGGGCAACGGGCACAAAGCTGTGTTTGATATTTTGGGGAAATTCTTTTTGGATGCGCTCCAACAATCGGCAAAGTTTTTCTTTGCTTTGCCTTAAGATTACGGTCTTAAATTTGTCGCCCGTGGTATGTACCGATGTACCTGCACCGGAATAGGGCGGAATAGGGTTGACGTGTGTCAAATAGAACGTGCATCTGGTTTTTTTGAACATTTCGAGGCCGTACTTTACGGCGTTCCATGCGTTATCCGAGAAATCGGTGGGTATCAATATGTGCTTCATGCCGGTCTAGATTTTGGTATACTACGGCAAAACTAGAGCGATCAGATCGGGCATAGTATGATAATGGTCATGTAGCCCAAAAGAAAAAATCAATCCACCCGACGCAACCGATCCATATCGACGATGTTGATATTGCGGTCTTCGATCTGTATCAATCCTTCTTTTTTAAAACTGGAAAGTGTTCTGATCAATGTTTCGGTGGCCATACCGGCCACGCTGGCAAGGTCGCTGCGCAGAATATGAAGATTACCTTTGGGGTCCTTTTGAAGTTTCTCGGCAAATTTTAGGATGGTGCTCGCAGTTTTCCGGCGGACGGAACCATAGGCCATTTCCAGCAGTTGTTCCTTGGCATCGGAAAGGTTCTCGGAAAGAAATTGCACCAGTTCCAAGGTCAGGCCATGGTTTACCAGTAACAGCCCTTTAAGATGCTCGGCAGAAATGGCCACCAAACCGGTGTCTTCCATAGCGGTGGCATATTCGCTATGGGTCGTGTTCGGGGCAAAACAGCTAAAACCGAAAAAATCATCGCGTTTATAAATGCCCGTAATCAGGTCCTTACCGGTACTATCCAATTTATGGGTCTTTACGACTCCTTTCAATACCAAATAAATCGTATTGGAATGCATACCCTCCCGGTAAATGGGTGCGCCCGTTGCAAAACTATATTCCTGCCCGTTGTCTTTGATGTAATTTTTGAGCTCATGAATGCTTTTAATTGGAATGTCCGCAGAATGTTTCGCAGCAAGACTTTCTGTATTTCCTTCTTTTAAAATCGCCACTTTCGCCAACCTGCTTTCTATGGCGCCGATCAGTTCGGTTTCCATAAAAGGTTTGGTCAGGTAATCGTCCGCACCATGTTCCATGCCCTTACGGATATCTTTGTGTTCGGTCTTCGCGGAAAGGAATATAAAGGGGATGCCTTTTGTTCGGATATCTTGCGACAATGCTTTTAAAACCCCGAAACCGTCAAGTTCGGGCATCATGATGTCACAGACGATGACATCGGGAAGGTATACTTTGGTAAGTTCCAAACCTTTTTTTCCGTTGGCCGCCGTTTGCACCTCATACTCGGAAAGTTCCAGCAGTTCGGCCGTATTTTCCCTAAGAACGGTGTCGTCTTCGATAAGGAGTATTTTTTTTGCAACCATAATTTTAAAATCTGAACTTTTTCTATGCGACCATAAAGAGGTTTTCCGGCTTAGATTTTCAGCGGCAGTTCCACCGTAAATGCACTTCCTTTATTTTCAGTGCTCTTAAAGCCAATTTTTCCGCCTAGATTCTCTACATGCGCCTTTACAATATTAAGGCCGATGCCCGTGCCTTGGGTCGTCAATACATTTTCTGCCCTAAAATAGCGATCGAAAATATACTTTTGGTCTTTTTTTGGGATGCCGATGCCCGAATCCTTAATATGGAAAACGATTTTATCCGTCATCAGGTCTACCTTTAAATCTATTTCCGTATCCTCCCGGGAATATTTTACGGCATTGTTCAAAAGATTGGTCAGCACAAGGTCCGCTATTTTTTCCTCTTGATTGATATGTACGTCATCGATATTCCGCGGATAATTGATGTGTTGCCCGCTTTTCAGCATCATATTGGCATTGTAGATGACCTTGTTGACGAGCTTGCTCAACGAGAAATTTGAGTACCGATAGACTTCCTTCCCCTTTTCCAAGCTCTCCATGGACAAAAAATCATTTAGGATATGGTTCAGGTGGTGCACGCCACCGATGATGGTTTTCAGGTGCTTGTCCCTTTTTTCCTGCTGGTCTTCCTTCGTATATTTCCCTACCAAAGTGGCGGAGGTCAATATGCCGCTCAACGGTGTTTTGAACTCGTGGGAGACCAGGGACAGGAATTTGGTCTTCAGCTCGTTCAGTTCCTTTTCGGTTTCCAAGGCTTTTTTTAACTGTTCCGTACGCTGCTCGACGGTCTTTTCGAGTTTATGGGTATAGTTTTTACGATCGGAAATATCGAGAATTATGGCAATGACCATTTGCCTGT
>JBATUY010000148.1:0-4845 GCA_049671465.1 Pricia sp.
AGCGCCCAACAATTATTTATTAAATTTGAGGGCCGCATGCCGCTCGACTTGAGAACAGCCCCTCCGGGGGGTACCCCCCGGAGGGGCTGAAAGACTGGACAGAGTATAAATTACACTCCCAAAAAAACCAGTTTACTCAATAGTGATAATTATTGGCACCCAATTTGCCACCCATAAATGCAAAAACCCCTAAAAACATTACGTTTCTAAGGGTTTTCCGTGGTCCCACCTGATGCTTTCAACTAAGTATTTTAGTTTGACTAGTGTCTATACTAAAAGTTCTACCGCCTCATTAAGTACAGAACTATCCAACTCCTTTAAATAAGCCTGGGTTATCGCCAAATTCTGATGGCCCATGGATTCGCTTATAATGTCCGTTGCGACACCTTTCTGTTTAAGGCAATTGGCAAAACTATGCCTGGCAACATAGCTGGTGATCAGTCTATCAATTTTACAGATTTTGGCAATCTCCTTTAGATCTTTATTGTAACGAACGAGGGTTTTGTGTTTCCGGTGCTCTACTTGCGAAGGGGCTAGGTTGTCTTTCAGTAGAATGGGAAAAATGTATTTAGTACCCAGCGAATGTTCTCGGTAAAATTCAAGGATTTTGCGGACAGGAGGAAGAATCTTGACTATAAAGTTTCCCTTTGTTTTTGAGCGGGTGTAGTAAATGTTTTCGTTGTCAACATTCTCCCATTCCAATCGCATCATATCGGCGAAGTTCATTCCCCTAGTATAAAAGCTAAAAACGAAGTAATTACGGCTATTAGTCAAGTAAGGATATTTTTGCAGGTCGAGATGGATAATTTTCTTGACTTGCTCCATGTTTAGGGCCTTTTTCAGTCCCTTGCCCTTTAGTTTCGAAATCTTATAAGTCTTGAAAGGGTACAATTCTTCTTTGGCAATGTTCCTTTCGATAGCAAAATTAAAGATTGCTCGGATAGCTCTCATACGAACACCAATGCCTCCATCACTACCGCCCCTAGACCTTAAAAAGGATTCGTACTTATGCAAAAAAACAGGAGTAAGTTCTTTGAAAGTGAACTGGGTAGTTCCAATAAACCGGCTTAGGGAGTTGAAAGTGTCCCTATTTACCCTGGCATTCCCAGTTCTGCCGGCGGAAAGCATTTCTTCGATAATTTCGTCCCAGAAATAAAAGACGTTCTGCTGTATCGGATTCGTTTTGACCCGAAAACTGTTTTCAAAATCTTCAAGAGTGAAATCCTCTTTTTCAATTCCCAGTTCGGTAAAAATTTTGAGTGCTCTCGATTTCATCTTTAACATGAGCCGATTATCCTGGATATAATTTTCGTGGTTCTTTTTGAATCGCCCTACTTTCGAATTCCATTCATTGGGCTCGGCATCATAGATAGTCTTGAAAAATTTGGATTTTCGATTTTTCGTAACGCGGAGGCATATAGGAAATTTTCCGTTGGACAGTTGCTTCTTCCTTAAGACGATGTTTACGGTTGACATATTGGGAAATTGACTTGATTGAAATCTTACGGGTACAACATAGGTACAACAAATTGCCTTTTAAAGATAGACTTTATGCCAATTCCTGAAAAACAAAATTTTATAAAATATTGAAAATCAGAACAAAAGAAACTAAATCGAATTAAATGAAAGTGGTTTTAATGCGACTGTTAATCAGAGGGTCCTTGGTTCGAGCCCAAGAGGAGGAGCAACCAGAGAAAACCGTTCAGGAAACTGAACGGTTTTTTTATGCTTTACCAATTTCCGTCAAAGTTTTGCCAATTAGTTTTTTAGAGTTGTCACTAACACCGGACTCCGTGGCATACACATTCCAGTCGGCGACAGTACTTTTGATTTCGTCTATTAAGGCCTCGGGCCGTTTTACCCCAAATATATCGGCCAATTCCAACAAATGTTGCTGCCCAGGAGCTTTGCTTTCCCCCGCAACCATGGTACTGTGCAAACCGTGCGATGAATTGGAAAAGGTAAGGTCATAAGCCGGTGCCAACTTCCATTCTCCCTTAGCGTTCATCAAGTAGGATATATTCTTGCTATGATCGTCACGATTATGGCTATACACGTTGAAAGCAGCCAATCGAAGCACCTTTGAATAGGCCGCCACATGATTTTCAAGACGAAAAGCGCAGTCCATAACATTACCATAATCTAAATTGTTATACCGAAAATTATCGTTCAAAAGTCCGCTTGCAGAATGTAAATGTAACCGGTCATTTTGTATTCGATCAAATCGTTTGGTTGCAAAATATTTCTTTCCAGATGGACCTTCAAATAATTTGCATTCTGACATTTCGATACCTGCAGCTAAAGCCATTTTATAATACGCGTATTCTATTTGAGCAATATCAGGCAGATCGGTCGTAGACGGGAACTTTATTATCCAGTGTTCGTAACCTTTAGGGAGTGACGAATGCCCATATACAAGGTTATTTGTTTTGGCATTGTAGCCCACAAAAATTTTCGGTCTTGCTCCACCTGAAGCACCTCCAAGATGAAATAGCTTTTCTATAACATTAGAAGGAGTGACCTCTAGCACCTTGTTCATCTCTTGATGAATTTCATCCAATTCCATAAGGGTACCGGACAGAACTTCGGAGTTTAGGTTTGGTTTATAGGTCAACGCACCCATGCCGCCAGAACCGACATAGGCCAAACGTTCTAAGGGGGTAATTTGATTCAGGGATATTCCTTTCGACAATAAGGTTCTGTCCAATAGCAATCTTCCCCAACCATCTGGCAGCGAATCGTTGAACACCCCGAAGAGCCCTTCAAAAATGAAGGTTTCAGGAGTTAAAATAGTATCGGAAATTTTCAGTTTAAAAGGAGAAATGGCTAAACCCCTTTTTATAAACGTATCATCGTACTTAAAATAAATGGTTCCGTTGTCGGAGACCATTTGACCAACTGAAATGGGGGTATCTGTAAAATGAAGGTAAACTTCCAGTTGCTCGATCAGGTCCATTAGCTCTCCTTTTTTGAATCAAATAATTTCTCAATATGTTTAAGATCTTGGTCAGGCTTGAGCACGTTTTCAAAATCGGATAACCGACCTAGAACAAATACCAACTTTAATAGTGATTCTAAAGAAACTTGCCCTTTGGTTTCAAAACGTTTTAAGCTGCCTAACGATACTCCTGAACGTTCTGCTAGTTCAATTTGGGATAGTCCCTTTTGTTTTCGAAGCTTTTTATGTTTGTGCGTTAGTTCTAAACGGACATCTCCAGGAAGTTTGTCGATACTATACTTATTCATAATTTGGATAATATATTGGCCAATAACACTCTAATATACCCTAATTAGATAATATATTAGCTATTTTGTATTAAATATTTCACCATAATAATACTTTTACCGCCTCATTCAATACTTCAGCACCAAACTCGCGGACATGAGCTTTTGTAGTTAGAACACTTTGATGCACATGTACCTCTCCGATTAAAATCGAAGCTTAACAAATAGTAATCAGCATTCAGAAATCTTCTGCGGCACCTTATAATTTTTAAAGAATTACTCAAAAAACAATCTCAAACTTACAATATTCACATAATTGACGGATTTATCCATGTTTTTGAATCAAACGTCCATTATAAAATACTATAGTTCTATTAGGTTTGAGGTACTGTTTAATCAACTCAATTCAAAATGAAAAAAATCAAACTTTTGCTGGCACTCCTAATTTTTGGTGTCTCATCGATTTCATGGGGGCAAACACAAATTACGGGTACGGTACTGGATGAGGCCAACACACCCTTACCAGGGGCCAGTATATTGGAAAAAGGGACGAATAATGGCGTTGTATCCATTTTTGATGGAAACTTTGCCATTTCGATAAGCGATGACGACGCTACCTTGGTGGTATCGTACATTGGATACGAAACTGAGGAAATTGCCATGGACGGATCTTCGACCTACAGCATACAACTAAAGACAGCTTCGACCAATCTTGATGAGGTCGTTTTGGTCGGGTACGGCGGTATAAAATCGAAAGATGTCACAGGTGCGGTCAAAGTTATCGGGGCCGAAGATTTCAACAAAGGCGTTAATAATGCTCCGGGGCAGTTGTTACAAGGTAAGATGGCCGGTGTTAATGTAACCACAGGTTCAGGTGAACCGGGAAGCGCTATCGATATCAATATACGCGGTGTGAACTCAATAGGCAGTTCCAGTAATCCCTTATTTGTGGTCGATGGTGTTCCATTAGACGGGGGGTCTTCTACCAGTGCCGGTCTTACAGGTGTAGGTGGAACATCAAGACCCAAAAACCCTTTGAACTTTTTAAATCCACAGGATATAGAGAGCATAACCGTTTTAAAAGATGCTTCCGCCACCGCAATTTATGGTACCAGAGGTGCCAATGGGGTCGTTCTTATACAGACCAAAGAAGGAAAAATGGGTAAAACAAAGGTTACGTTCAGTTCGTCTAGAGGTTTTGCTACAGTTGCAAGGGATGTTGATCTGCTTGACGCGAACGAATATCGCGAGCAAACGGCCCGTTTGGCTCCAATAGTGGAAAGGGATCCAGCCTCTTATATTGACGCGGCAAATGCCGATACCGACTGGCAAGACGAGATTTATCGAACAGCTCAGGTCAGCAATTATAATTTAGGGTTTTCAGGCGGAGCTGGCTCAACGACATACAATGTATCGTTGGGCTATCTAGATCAAGAAGGCGTGGTAGAAACTACAGGGCACGAAAGTATCACAGGTAGATTAAATATCGGTACTTCATTATTGGATGACCGGTTGAAATTTCGGGCCAACATTACTGTAGCCGATCTTAACGACGAAAGCCAGGCCTTGGGAAGTGTAATCACCGGAGCGCTGAGGGCCAACCCTACAGCTCCCGTATAT
>JBATUY010000149.1:0-4724 GCA_049671465.1 Pricia sp.
GTTTGAGGACCGTACCAATGATATTTTTGATGGAGATGGAAATCTTGGTATGGTTAGCGATGCCCTTTGGACTGACTTTAATGATGATGGATATATAGATTTGATAGTTGTTGGTGAATTTATGGACGTTCGATTCTTTAAAAACAAAGAGGGAAGATTGGTAGATGTTACCCAAGAAACAGGATTAAAAAATATGAACGGATGGTGGAATAGTATAGTATCCGGTGATTTTGATCAAGACGGCGATACGGATTATGTAGTGGGCAATCTTGGTCAGAACAGCGATGTAAAGGCGAGTCCTGAAGAACCAGTAACGATTTATGCCAAGGATTTCGACGGTAACGGGTCAATTGATCCGCTACTTAGTTGCTTTCGAAATGGCAAAGAACATTTAATTCATCCCAGGGATGTTGTGGTAGGGCAAATTAGTTCGTTTCGCAATCGTTTTTTGGATTATGAAAGTTATGCGAATGCTACCATGGATAAAACGTTTACCGAAAATGACCTTAAAGATGCAATCATTGTTAAAGCGACCAATTTTTCATCCACTTATATCGAAAATCTGGGTAATGGCAAATTTATGGCTGTACCCTTGCCGTTAGAGGCACAATTTGCCCCAGTTTATGGTATTCAGGCCCGAGATTATAATATGGATGGATTACTAGATCTGCTTTTAGTTGGTAACCATTACAGTGTTGAACCTTCTACAGGCCCATACGATGCGTCTATAGGAACATTATTGTTGGGAGATGGGGCAAATTTCTCATACGTTAAACCTGCAAAAAGTGGTGTAACAACGACGGGGGATGCGAAAGGGATAGCAACTATGATTGCTGCGGACAAAAATACATTAACATTAATTGGTCAGAATTCTGAAAAATTATTGGTGTATTCAAATAGGACCACTCATCAATACATTGCTGTTGATCCGCTGGAGTTATTTGTAAAGGTTCATCTAAAAAATGGAAAAGTTGTGAAGTATGAATTTCCTTATGGTGAGTCATACTTAAGTCAATCATCTCGATTTTTGATGATCAACAACGAGGCCACGGATTTTGTGGAATTCATCACCGCAACGGGAGAAAAAAGAAATCAAAAAATTTAAGAACAACTAGTTAGTCATAGATACCGATAAGGTGTGTTCTAATATATACGGGAACTACCAAGGAGTCTTCTTGATTAAAAACTGACATAGTTTTTGATGGAATCAAGGGCATATGGCAACTAACACAATTGTTTCCACCTAAATTTCGCTTTTCCATACTGAAACTACAGTCGATTGTATTGTTAGCGTTTTGATGACATTGGATACATTTTGATTTAAACCATTCAATATCATTTCTTTGATTTTTATGGGGATTATGACAACTCGTACAATTCATGGCAGCACTCCTCTTAAAACAAGGGCTTGATAATAAAAGGCCGTATTGGTTGCCATGTACATCAAGGGAATCTTGTATGGACAATCTTTGATTCTCTTTTCCTGTACTATGCGTTAGTGTATCTCCTGTTACGAATTCAAATGGGCTTTTCCCAAATTCCAAGTCTGTTCCTGAGTGGCAAAGGGCACACATGTAGAGATTTTGCCTTTGAGATGCTTTAGAAAGTGATACGATATCCTGCCCTGTATTTTCATTAGGATTTTTTTTATGGTAATTGACATGATCTAGTGATGGTCCATGGCAGCGTTCACAATCAATTCCAAAAATCAAATTCGATTTGTCATAAATATTCGGTTTGTTAAACGTTAACTTATTTTCTGCATATGTAAAATGACATTCAAGACAACGCGCTCTCACAGGTCTATTAGGGGCATAAACGCCATTGGGATAACCAGGACTGTTGACCCAACTGCCATCCGCTTCAAAATAAGAAACTTGCAGCTGATATAATTGATTATCCTGCCAATTGAAATAGGATTGGCCTTTAGTCCCTGATCCAATGGCAATATCTAACCTTTTGGACTCGATTAGGGAATCAATTGGCCTCAAAAAGGTATTTTGATGAATACCTTTATCCTTTGAAACCATGGAAAACCTAATTTCATCGTTTAGTATAAAATCATTGTCAAAAGTAATATTTCCTTTTACCGTAGTACTATCTGCGAGTCCAGAGCTCTTAAAATGTGTTGTTTCAAGGTGTGACCTAAAAATTTCCGGATGGCATGATGCACATGTTTCCGAACCTGCAAAACCCTTACCGTTGTTATGTATAATCTTGGGAATTATGGGCTGGTATTCATTGGTAGAATAGGAGTTATAATATTTAAATGTTAAAAAACCAACGATGATTAACAAAATCAAGCTAAATATTAGAATCGAACGTTTCCTCGTTAAATGAACCATAATTTAGAAATAACCCAATTTTCTGAAAATGAAAAATTTGTTTAAGAAATTCAATAATCCTTTACCCCAAAATAGTTTTTTTTAGTCCGTAAAAAGTTAATAGGTCAACAATTGTTTTTAAAGAATGATGTTTTGACAAAAAAGTATTGAAATATGAGCTAATAATTGAATAAGTTTCAAATTCAAAAAGTTGTATCAATATGAAATCAATACGTAGTCTTTTCTCACTTTTTAGCTTATTTCTTATTTTCAGTAACATATCCGCACAAGAATTTCCGAGTAGAATATCGGTAAAAGAAAGTGAGTTTGTCACGGAAACTGGAAACAAAATAATTTTCAGGGGTATGAGTTCAAGTGATCCGGACAAATTGGATAGAGAAGGAATATGGACCAAAGGATATTTTGATGAAATAAAAAATTGGGGTGCTAACTTAGTTCGTTTTCCTATTCATCCAGAACGGTATAAAAAAAGAGGAAAGGAGGCCTACTTCAAACTTTTGGATAAGGGTATTCAATGGGCAAGTGAAGCAGGGTTATATGTGATTATTGACTGGCATAGCATAGGAAACCTCAAAACTGGGTTGTTCCAAGCTGAAATGTACGATACGGACTTAAAGGAAACCTTCAAGTTTTGGCGAGAGATTGCAATACGGTACGGCGATAATACAACAGTTGCCTTTTATGAACTTTTCAATGAACCTACCAGTGCGCAAAATAAGTTTGGTACACTAAATTGGGAAGAGTGGAAGGAAATAAACTTGGAAACTATTGAAATTGTACGAGCTAATGGAGGAAAGGGAATACCTTTAATTGCAGGCTTTAATTGGGCATATGATTTGACTTCAGTGAGGACGGACCCTTTGGAGGTGGAGGGTATCGCATATGTAAGTCACCCATATCCGCAAAAAAGAGAGAAACCATGGGAGGAAAAATGGATCAAGGATTGGGGGTTTGTAAAGGAAAAATACCCTTTGATACTTACTGAATTAGGATTTTGTGGCCCCGAAGATCCGGGTGCACATATACCGGTTATTAGCGACGAATCTTATGCAGACGCAATTACAAATTACTGTGATGAACGAGGAATATCCTATGTGGTTTGGGTTTTTGATAAGCAATGGGCTCCTAGATTATACGTTGACGAAAATTATACACCCTCCCGTCAAGGTCGCTATTTTAAGAAAAAGTTGAGAAGCTATGAGTAGAGTCCTTATAGGTAGAGTCCTAAGGTTGTTTTGTAGATTTTGTTTACTAAGGCGCTAAGCCTTCAGCTCACAAATGTATTTCAACTATTCCAACCCATGGGGCGTTCTCGCTAATATGGCAAATAGAAAAAACCTCGTTTTAACGAGGTTTTTTTGAACTAACTCAACTATGTTATTTAACTTATAAATAACGCCGCAAAAGTAAACTACCCTCAATTGTGACAATAGTAGTATTATGTCAATAGTATAATAAATCTTTCCTATCTTCTTAAAAATAAAATTCGTGGTATATAGTTTAATAGTTGCTCTAAATATTACTCTGAGAAATTGAAATAAGTTTTGATTATATTTTAATTTGACAATTATGTAATACAACCCAGATACTTCAACTGTTATTGTAGAATCTTCACCTTTAGATTGAAATCTTATAGCAGTATGCATAAAGGATTTACTTAGTTTTCAATACGTCTTAATTGAATTTTGGAAGAAAATTTCACATAGATTTTAATCAACCACAATAGATTACAAAAATGCTTGAAACAATCGATATTACAATTATATCCTGTTATTTGTTAGCCACTATTTTTATTGGGTTGATACTTCGAAAAAAGGCGCAAAGAAGTAAAAGTGATTATTTATTGGGAGGCAATACAATACCTTGGTACATGTTAGGTCTTTCCAATGCTTCTGGCATGTTCGACATATCGGGCACAATTTGGTTGGTTACACTAATGTTTGTTTATGGTATTAAAAGCGCATGGATTCCTTGGCTTTGGCCAATTTTCAATCAAATTTTTTTAATGGTGTACTTATCAAAGTGGTTAAGAAAATCAAATGTTACGACCGGAGCGGAATGGATTCAAACACGTTTTGGATTTGGTAAAGGAGGAAAGTTATCTCATACTATAGTAGTTCTGTTTGCATTACTTAGCTGTCTTGGATTTTTAGCTTATGGCTTTATTGGATTGGGGAAATTTGTTGAGATTTTTATCCCATGGGAAGTTTTAAGCCCTTTTGTACCTTTTACGATACCCCTTGGATATGTTCCTCACTTTTACGGTGTAATTTTCACCCTGTTTGCAATATTTTATTCACTGTTAGGGGGAATGAAAGGTATTGTGTGGGCCGATGTACTTCAGTTCGGCATTATGACCATATCCGCTTTGGTCATAGG
>JBATUY010000150.1:0-15563 GCA_049671465.1 Pricia sp.
GTTCTATCGTCGCCCCAAAGCCCGTCTGTCGGTGCTGCTTTCAATATTTCATCATTAATTTTCAGAAACCTTGCAACTTCGTAAACTTCGGTTTTCAACAAATCGGCAATCGGGCTCAAATCTACACCGCCATCGCCATATTTGGTGTAAAATCCCACGCCAAAGTCCTCCACTTTATTTCCGGTTCCGGCTACTAAAAGAGAATCCAAAGCCGCGAAATAGTATAGCGTGGTCATACGGAGCCTTGCGCGAGTGTTGGCCAGCGACATAAAGCGATCTTCTTCGTCGATTACCGGGGGCAGTACATTTATGAGGGTATCGAAGACAGGAGTGAGGTCAACGGGGATTCTTTTCACGTTGTCAAATTTTTCCTGTAGCCACTCGATATGTCGGGCGGCTCGGCTTTCTTGACTCTCGGCCTGATGAATCGGCATTTCAAGAACGAGCAGTTCCAGACCGGTTTTGGCACATAGCGTGGAGGTGACCGCCGAATCTATACCTCCTGACACGCCAATGACGAATCCTTTCATTTTTGCCTTTTCCGCATACGTTTTCAACCAGTTTACGATGTGTGCCGTTACCTTTTCTGTTTGCATTGCCTTTTCTTTATATCTAAATCAATTAACTTTGTAGCCTAAAAATAACGCCTTGACCGTAAATAGTAAAATGTATAGGGAATTACTTTACAGGATGCAGACGATTTTTATCATATTGATGATTTCCGTCGTTTTTATGGGATGTTCCGATAACGATAAGGTAGCGGGCGCTATCGATAAAATTAAGGTGGATTTAGAATTCGCCCGCTTTGATCGCGAATTTGCAAAAGCAGAGCCTTCGGATATTCCCGTCCTACAAAAAGAATATCCTTATTTATTCCCTGCACAGTTTAGCGATAGTGTCTGGGTTGCCAAGTTGCAAGATCCCTTACAAGTAGAGCTTTTAGCTGAGGTAGACCTTACTTTCGGCGATTTTTCCGAAGAGAAGAACGATCTGGAACTACTATTCAAGCACATCAAGTATTACTTTCCGGATTTTGTGCTGCCCACCGTGGTCACGGTAACCTCCGATGTAAGCTATAACAGTCGGGTAATCATGACCGATAGCCTGTTGTTAATTGGTCTGGACAATTACCTGGGGCCCGAGCACCGGTTTTACGAAAACTTCCCAAAATATATTGCTGCGGGATTGGATAAGGAGTATCTGGTCAGCGATGTGGCCAATGCGTTCGCAAAACAAGTGGTTTCCAAACCCAAAGACCGTACTTTTTTGGCCCAAATGGTCTACTACGGCAAAGAGTTGGCGCTCAAAGACAAATTGCTTCCCTTTATCACCGATGCCCAAAGAATAAACTATTCTGAAGATCAGTTGGCTTGGGCCGAGGCCAATGAAGAGCAGATTTGGCGTAACTTTATAGAAAACGAATATCTATACAGCACCGACAATAAACTGGCCCCACGTTTTTTGGATCCGGCTCCGTTTTCAAAATTTGGGCTAGAGCTTGACAATGCATCTCCCGGCCGTGTAGGCCGTTATATAGGTTGGCAAATCGTCAGTGCTTTTATGGAAAGGAACGAGGTCACGCTCCAGCAAATGCTGCCTCTTTCTGCGGAAGAAATTTTTAAGAAATCGAACTACAAACCAAGCAAATAGAATGGCAAAACTGCATACCTCTGAAATTAAGCTGAAAGTCGGTCTCGATGAGAACCGGGTTCCCGAAAAACTTACCTGGTCGGCCGAAGATGGCGGTATCGACAATGAAGAAGCCAAGGCTATGTTGCTCTCGGTTTGGGACAGTAAAAACCAAGAATCGCTGAAAATCGACCTTTGGACGAAAGATATGCCAGTCGATGAAATGAAAACTTTCTTTCACCAGACCTTGGTTTCCCTATCGGATACTTTTATGAAGGCGACCCAAGATGAAAAAATGACGGCTACAATGAAGGATTTCTGCGCCTATTTTGCGGAGAAAATGGAATTGGAGAAGTAGATAGTTACACAATTGCGTTGGGCAGGGTCGATTGCCTTGAGTAAGTCTTTTCGCTCATGAACGGATACGGGCAACGAAGTTCGTGTAAGTTTTATTTTTCCAGCTCAAAAGCATCCTCACTTTTCAAAATGTCGTACTCTTCTTCCGTAAATACCCTTGAACGGATAATAAAGCGAACGCCCATGGGAATTTCCAGAGAAAAACTTGAACCCCGGCCTTCTGTAACATCTACGGTCAGGTGGGTATGTTTCCAATATTCATACTGATCGCGTGACATGTAGAATTCACAATCCGCTATTTCGCCGAGCAAGATGTCGCTTTCACCGGTCTTGAATTCCCCTTTTTCGAAACACATAGGGGTAGATCCGTCGCAACAACCGCCACTTTGGTGGAACATTAGCGGGCCAAAACGCTTTTGCAGGGTTTCAATAACCTCAAGGGCTTCTGGGGTCACGGATACTCTTTCTATTTTTGTATTTTTCATATTGTATTTTTCATATTGTATTTTATGTATAATTTTTGAAAACCTAAAGAGAAGGCCGGAGCCTTCTCTTGATATAGTGTCTAATAATTGCACTTTGTCTTAAAAGAAACCTTGTTTATCCTTATCGTACGAGATGAGCATATTCTTGGTATTTCGATAATGATTCAACATCATCTTGTGGTTCTCACGACCGAAACCGGATTTCTTGTACCCGCCGAACGGTGCGTGCGCCGGATAGGCGTGGTAGCAATTGACCCAAACCCGACCGGCTTTGACGGCTCGCGGTATTTGGTAAATTTCATGGGCATCACGTGTCCATAATCCTGCGCCCAGTCCGTATAGCGTATCGTTTGCCAATTTGACGGCTTCATCGGCGTCTTTAAAGGTTGTGACCGAGACGACCGGTCCAAAAATCTCTTCTTGAAAAACGCGCATATTATTGTTGCCCTTGAAAATAGTAGGCTCAATATAGTAGCCGTCTTCTAGACCTGAATTAAGTCCAGCAGCTTTTCCGCCACAAAGAATCTCTGCACCTTCTTTAGTTCCGATATCGAAATAGGAAAGTATTTTTTCAAACTGATCGTTTGAAGCCTGAGCGCCCATCATGGTGTCTTCCGCAAGCGGATGGCCCATTTTAATAGCCTTGGTACGTTCTACGACCCTATCCATAAATTTATCGTAAATAGACTCGTCGACTAAAATTCTAGAGGGGCAGGTACAAACTTCCCCTTGGTTCAGGGCGAACATCACGGCACCTTCGATACACTTGTCGAAGAAGGCATCATCGGCGTCGGCGATACTCTTCATAAAAATATTGGGACTTTTCCCACCCAGCTCCATCGTAACCGGAATCAGGTTTTCGGAAGCATATTGCATGATCAACCTTCCGGTCGTGGTTTCTCCCGTAAAGGCGACTTTGGCGATTCGGGGGGAAGCCGCCAAGGGCTTACCGGCTTCGGGTCCGAATCCGGTGACCACGTTCAACACGCCTTTGGGAAGCACATCTTTAATAAGTTCCATGAGTACCATGATGCTCGTGGGCGTTTGTTCCGCAGGTTTCACAACGGTACAGCATCCGGCGGCGAGGGCGGGAGCGATTTTCCAAGTAGCCATCAACAACGGAAAATTCCAGGGAATAATCTGACCGACTACACCAAGGGGCTCCTGAAGGTTAATACTTACCGTATTGGCATCATGTTCCGACATCGAGCTTTCATCGGCCCGAATGGCGCCCGCAAAATATCGAAAATGGTCAACGGCGAGTGGTAGGTCGGCCGCGCGGGTCTCCCTCAGCGCCTTTCCGTTATCTACCGTCTCGACCCTGGCCAAATATTCTAAATTCTCTTCGATGATATCTGCAATCTTTAGCAAAATATTGCTCCGTTCGGCCGCGGGGGTCACCGACCAAGTTTTAAAGGCGGCATGTGCGGCATCCAAAGCCAGATCAATATCCTTTTTATTGCCTCTTGCTGCTTTCGTAAAAGGCTTGCCGTCGATGGGGCTGATATTGTCGAAGTATTCACCGCCGCTGGGTTTGACCCATTCGCCACCGATAAAGTGATCGTATTGCTTTTTGAACTCCGGCCGCTCGACGGCGGTGTGTTCCTTTTCCAGTGTTTCCATATTATATAAAGTTTTAAATTAATCAATAAATGAAAGTTAAGATACTAAAATAGAAGCTGTTTAGAAAATGGAAACTTTGAAGAAGGTGTGGTTTTATTGATAATTTAACATTTCTTGAATATTGTTACCGTTGAAATGAAATTTAATGGGATGATAAAATAGGATTTTGATAATCTGTAGTAGGATTATGGTCTAATAAGAGTATTGGATGTAGGAGGTGGAAACGAAAACTTTTACTCCATGGAAACTGTAATCGGCCATCCCTCGAACTGCTCTGCATCTTCTGTAGTGACATCAACATAGCGCGGCCAGCATTCGAAGGTCGCTGTTTTATCCGTTTTATCGAACCGAATCAATCCGTATCCGCCGCCTTTCGATGGACTCTCAGGATTCACATACGCCATCACACTTATTTTATTGTTGAATCCGTCAAGGTAGTCTCCCGTCCATGGTAACGAAGTATCCGTATTTGGGTTGGTCCCCGCTTTCTCGTCTTCGGGCCACCACCAACGGCTGTAATAATCGTTCACAATGGCGGGTACCACGAAAGCCCAAGGTCCATCGCGGAATTCGTCGATGCCCTGTTTGATAACCGTCGCCAAATGTTGATCACCGGCGATATGTATAGCATTGGCTTTTTCGATGAGCTTTAGCGCCTCGTCCCGTCCGGTCTGTGGCCAGCCGTTACTATCAAGATCGGCGTGCAGCCGATTATCCATCGTACCATGAATATGGGCGCCACCACAAAATCCGGTTTGTGAGAGCACTACCTTCAGAGCATCTGTGTTTTGAGTGCCCCAATCCTCCAAAAATACCAGCTGTCGCTCCCCTAAAAGATCGAGGCCCGGAAGGTCTATGGAGGCCGGGTCATAATCGGGATTCCGAATATGATCGGGTCGCGGCCCCTGTTGCGGAATCTTTCCTTTCGGACCGGACTTGAATTTCCGGTCCTCAAGAATCGCAAAGTCGATCCCGCCCAACAATAAATTGGTGTAGTAGACGCCGATACCCTGCTTTATGGGCGTCGGGTCGTAAGGGTCTGGTAGGTGCGAAGTCTGACAGCGTTCTACCATTTTCACGTATTCGGGGTGATACGTAAATCCGCCATCAGAACCGCCCTGCGTTGTGGACACCTTCCCGTTTTCGCCCCAAAGGTTGCCCTGCCCGATATCGTGATCGTCGGGTATGGTGATGGCGGGCCGATTGCGGAAGGTCTCGCGAAATTGGAGTCCGAATTTGAGCCACGCCGCGGTGTGCTCGGTATGATCATAAGATTGGTCACCGGCAAAGAATATCAGGTCGGGATTCTGGTGATTGATATTCCGAACGTAATTCTCGCGCATCCCGCGGTCTTTGTTGGAATTACAGGATAGGGCTGCTAAAGAAATCTGTTCTTTATTTTTAGGATTTTTTCGGATAAGGCCCTCAAAAGATGCCTTCTCGCCGTGGCGGATGCGGTATCGGACATCCCTGGAATCATCCCAATTTTCAACGCGGAAGAGGGCCGACCATCCAAGGTCGTTAATGTTCTCCTTCCGAACCTCTTCCCATGTACCATCATTTTCGACCTCTAGGCGAACTTCCCGGGTTTCATTTGGATAGAGTGGATACAGCTGAGCGCTTAATTTAAGGGTCTTGTTTGCGACCGTGTAAATTCCGAATGCCACGATACTATCACGGTCTACCTTGAGGTCGATGATTTCATTTTCGCCCCGGTTCCACCAATCATTGGTGGCCAAGGTATCGACCTTATCGAAAGGGGCGACGATCGGTGGGGTCTGCCCGTCGGCTGAGGCAGACTGTGCGTTTATTTTGAAGAAATAGCTATTGAAGATAGCGAGGAGCAAAAGAAGTATAAATGGGAACAGTCTTATTTTCATAACAGTTTCGTTTGTGGTGGTCAGATTTCGCTATTAAATATAAGATATTGTGCAAAAATGAACCCGCGAAACTTAAGTTATCTATTTGAGCGTTTTCTTGAAGAATTCTTCATTGATGCCATCGATGTAGCCGAGTAGCTCGTCGCGACCTATTTTCTTGGAAGAAGAGGTAACGAAATACTTCGGCGCTTCTTCCCAGACGCCGGCTATCAATTCGGCCAGATAGGCGTTCACCTGCCGTTCCAAGACTTTAGGCTTCAGCTTGTCGGCCTTGGTGAAAATAATGCAGAACGGTATTGCGTTCTCGCCCAGCCACTCCATAAATTCCATATCGATGGGTTGCGGTTCATGGCGGATATCCACAAGAACAAAGGCGCAAACCAATTGTTCGCGCTTGGCAAAGTAGTTCGTAATATATTTCTGAAAGGTCTTCTTGCTTTTTTTGGATACCCGGGCATATCCATACCCTGGTAGGTCTACCAAAAACCAATTGCCATTAATCTTGAAATGGTTGATCAATTGCGTCTTTCCGGGCCGTCCGGAGGTCTTGGCCAAACTTTTCCGCTCGGTCAGCATGTTGATCAAAGAGGACTTGCCCACGTTGGAGCGCCCGATAAAGGCATACTCGGGTAGCGGCTCATTGGGGCATTTGGCCACATCGGTATTACTGATGACAAAGTTGGCAGATTTTATATGCATAGGGCTAAAAGGCAAGCTGGCCCGCTATGGCAGCGTTCAGCCTCTAAAAATTTATAGATATATAGGATTTTAGTTGACCAAAACCCTTTAAAACCCGCGCTTCTCCAACCAAGCATCCAGAACGGTGTTGAACTCGTCAGGATGTTCCATCATGGGCGCATGTCCGCATTTATCGATCCAGAAAAGCTCGGAGTCGGGCAACAATTCGTTGAAAAGGTCGGCCACATCGGGCGGGGTTACGGTATCGTTCTTCCCCCAAATGATACAGGTGGGGGTTTGCATTGCCGGTAGGTCATCGGCCATGTTATGGCGTATGGCACTTTTGGCGATTGCCAGTGTCTTTAGAATTTTGTTCCGATCGTTCACGGTCGCGAATACCTCGTCCACGATTTCTTTAGTGGCGACCTTCGGGTCGTAAAAAACATTTTCCGCTTTCTTTTGAATGAAATCGTAGTCGCCTCGTCTGGGATAGCCATCGCCCATAGCACTTTCATAAAGCCCTGAGCTTCCCGTAATGACTAGGGCCTTGACTTTGTCGGGATACATTTTGGTGTGCAGCAGACCGATATGTCCGCCTAGGGAATTGCCCAAAAGAATGACATCCTTCAAACCTTTGAATTCTATAAACTCCTCCACGAATTTCGCGAACTGTTTGACGTTGGTCTTGAGCATGGGCATACCGTAAATCGGGAGCTCGGGCAGCAAGATTTTATAGCCTTTTTTCGGAAAATGATCGGTTACCCCGTGAAAATTGCTAAGACCGCCCATCAGGCCGTGCAATACAATGATAGGCGTGCCTTCCCCTTTTTCGGTATACCGATATTTACCTTCCTCGATAATTTTCTTTTCCATGTAAAATGGTTCTGGTGGTTGGGCCAAATATAGGCAATTCAACCTAACGCCGGCACATGTAATGCAAATGGATGGGCATCTTATCCATGTAAACGCAATTCGTAATTCAACGATTCGAAACAAAAATGAATCCCAAAACACCACGACTTATCAACAAAGTGGTAATTTGTGGTAAAATGTGGTAATAAAATGTGTATTTTTGAGTTATAGTACTGTAAATCCTTGATTTGGTTGCGTTTTGGAACCCAAAAAAGGATTTAAAAAATAAAAACCATTACGTGATCAATTTCATTGGCACATACGATTGTAAGGCTGATTCCAAAGGTAGGATAATGATTCCGGTTGCCCTAAAAAATCAAATGTTGCCGATTTCCAGTAAGGGTTTTGTGATTAAAAGATCGGTTTTTCAGCCGTGCTTGGAGCTATACCCCAGGGAAGAATGGGATGCGCTGATGCAAAAAGTGAACAAGAAAAATAAGTTCAAGAAGAAAAACAATGATTTCATCCGTCGTTTTTCGGCAGGCGTAAAAGAAGTTGAGGTCGATGCGACCGGACGGTTGTTGATCCCTAAAAATTTGGTGGATTTTGCCAATATTAAAAAGGAAGTGGTGCTGAGTTCCGCAATCAACATCATTGAGTTGTGGGATAAGGATAGCTACGAAAAAGTACTGGAGGATACGGCGGAAGATTTCGCCGCGTTGGCGGAAGAGGTAATGGGTGATGACGGAGACGATGGCGATGTATCATAATCCGGTTTTATTGCAGGAGTCCGTCGACGGGCTGAATATAAAAAAGGACGGTGTTTACGTGGATGTCACCTTCGGAGGAGGCGGACACTCCCAAGAAATATTGAAACGATTGGGCGGTGAAGGAAAATTGTTGGCCTTCGATCAAGATGAGGATGCCCTTGAAAATACGATCGACGATGAACGATTTACGTTGATCAATGAGAATTTCAGGTTTGTCACGCAGTTTTTAAAGTTCTATGGCATACGGAAAGTGGATGGTATTTTGGCCGATTTCGGCGTTTCGTCGCATCAGTTCGATACCGCCGAACGCGGATTTTCGACCCGTTTCGAAGCCAGTCTCGATATGCGTATGAGCAAGCGCAGCACGCTTTCGGCTTACGAGGTGGTCAACAGTTATGATTACAACGCGTTACGAAAGGTGCTTTTTCAGTACGGTGACCTGCGAAATGCAAATGCCATGGCCAAAACCATTTTGGCGCAACGGGAGCAGTCACCAATCAAGACCACGGAGCAGTTGAAAGAAACCTTGCAACAATTTCTGCCCAATGCACGGGAGCATAAAATATTGGCGCAGATCTATCAGGCCATCCGCATCGAGGTGAACCAAGAGATCGAAGTGATTAAAGAGTTCCTTTTGCAGATTCCGGATTTGTTGGACGAAGGAGGAAGGTTAAGTATCATCAGCTATCACTCCCTAGAAGACCGATTGGTGAAACGCTATATCCGCGCCGGCCAGTTCGAAGGGGAGCCAGAAAAGGATTTTTACGGGAATATCGATGTCCCTTTTAAAAAGGTTGGCGGATTGGTAGTACCATCTAAAGATGAAATAAAGGAAAACAATAGGGCCCGTAGTGCCAAGTTGCGAATCGCGGAGAGAGTAGCAAAAAAAGACGAATTTAAGGTTAAGCGATAACTAAGGTGAAAACAGGATTACTGAACATACTAAAGGGAACCTTCCTCATCAGCGGTGATGCGCCGAAGAACTGGATGTTTATCATCTTCACTTCCTTTTTGGCGACGGTGATGATCGGTAGTTCGCATAGTGCGGACAAGAAAGTGCACCAAATCGCGGCGCTCAATGAAGAAGTAAAAGAATTGCGCAGTGAATTCGTAGATGTTCGCAGTGATATGCAGCAATTAAAATTAGAGTCAACGGTAATGCACATCGTCGAAGGTAGAGGTCTGTATCCTTCAGAAGTGCCGCCGAAACAGATACGGGTAACGTCAAAAGATAAATCCGAAGCCCAAACCACCTCGGATGGCGAAAACAAACTAGTATCCGAAAACAGATTAAAAACCCATAACCAATCAAAATCCCAAAATAAATCAACCCCCCAAACCAATAATAATCCCCAAATCGAAGACTAATGCCTACTAATGACAAAACTATTATGACCCGCCTGTACGTCGTCTCGGCGTGCATGTTTCTATTCGCCGCCGCCGTATTGTTCAAATTGGTGAACATACAGGTAGTGCAAGGTGACAAGTACAAAGAGCTGGCCATGCAGCGTACCGAAAAAATGTTTACGATCGCCCCGAACCGGGGCAACCTCTATTCCGATGATGGTAGTCTTTTGGCCACTTCGGTGTCCCGATATACCATCCGTTTTGATGCGGTTACCGTAAGCGATGCCGATTTTAAAAAGTATGTCGTGCCACTTTCCGACGCCCTTTCCGAAATGTTGGGCAGTTCATCGTCCCATTATCAACAAGTGCTTCGCAAGGCAAAGGCCAACAAAAACCGCTATGCCCTAATTGCCAGAAACCTTGACTATTCGGAGTATATCGCGGTAAAGGATTTTCCGCTTTTCAATCGCGGTCCGTATAAAGGAGGACTAATTATCGAGCAGAAAACGGTACGCGAGCATCCTTTGGGAAAAATCGCCGAACGCAGCGTTGGTTATGAAAATGTAGATGAAAACGGATACTATTCCGGAGTCGGGCTAGAAAGGGCGTTCGGCCAATATTTGAGAGGTGTCGAGGGTAAGCGCCTAAAGCAAAAGATAGCCAAGGGCCAGTGGAAACCCATCGGATGGGACAATATCGTAGAGCCCAAGGATGGTTATGATTTGGTATCCACCATAGATATCAACATACAGGATATCGCGCACCATGCCCTGTTGGGGCAACTTGAAAAATATAAGGCCGACCACGGCTGTGTCATCGTTATGGAGACGGAAACGGGCGAAGTAAAGGCCATATCTAACTTGGGCCAGACCAAATCGGGCAAGTATTACGAGCGCCTCAACTATGCCATCGGCGAGTCACATGAGCCGGGTTCAACCTTTAAACTAATGTCATTAGTGGCCGCTTTAGAAGATAAGGTTATTGATACCAGCACTGTCATCGATACCGAAAAAGGCCGTTGGCCCATCTATGACCGCATCGTCAGGGATTCGAAATGGGGCGGCTACGGAAAGATTTCCTTGGCCAGGGCCTTTGAGGTCTCCTCGAACGTGGCGTTCGCCAAAATGGTACACAATAATTATAAGGATAATCCCGAAAAGTACGTCAACCGTTTGATGAAAATGAACCTGCACAGACAGTTAGACCTACCTATTAAGGGAGAGGGCAAGCCGGTAATTCGTTTCCCGGGAGATAAAGGCTGGTCCGGAATTTCTCTGGCTTGGATGTCGTATGGCTACGAGGTTTCCATGACCCCCTTGCAGACCCTCACTTTTTATAATGCCATCGCCAACGATGGGGAGATGGTCAAGCCTAGATTGATCAAGGAAGTCAGGGAGTGGGACCAGACCATCGAGAAATTCGAAAAAGAAGTCATCAGTTCCGCTATCTGTTCGAAGGAAACTGCCGCTATGGCACAAGACCTGCTGAAAAAGGTGGTCGAAGACGAGCATGGTACGGGCCACAAACTATACTCGCCGAATTTTTCCATGGCCGGTAAAACGGGTACGGCACAAAAGAACTATGCATCGCAAGACCCCGACAAACTGAAATACATCTCGACATTCGCCGGCTATTTTCCTGCCGATGCCCCTAAGTATTCGTGTATCGTGGTCATTCATGAGCCGGACAAGAGTGTAGGCTATTATGGCGCCGACGTATCCGGCCCTGTATTTAAGTCGATCGCCCAAAAAGTGTACGCCACATCGCCGTTGACCGATGAGGTAGATATGAGGGATATGGAGGATGCGGATCTAGAATCATCCTATCAACATTACTACGCCGAGGCCCAAAAGAAATACAATAAAGTGCCCAATGTTAAAGGGATGAGTGGGATGGATGCCATATCCATCCTGGAAAATCTGGGTATTCAAGTAGAGGTCAAAGGCAACGGAAAAGTTAAAAAACAATCCATTTCACACGGAACGGATATCAAGAACGTAGAACGCATAACCCTCGAACTATCGTGAAATTATTGAAGGACATATTGTTCGGGGCCGGTATTTCCGCGGTGAACGGTTCGACCGATATCTTGGTGAACGCCATTTGTTTCGATTCCCGTAAAGTGGGTATGGACGATGTTTTTGTTGCCATAAAAGGAACCCTCACCGACGGACATTTTTATATCGCAAAGGCCATCGATTCTGGAGCCAAGGCCATTGTCTGTGAGACATTGCCCGTGCAGATCGTGAACGGGGTTACCTATGTGGCGGTGAACGATGGCAATACCGCCTTGGCCGTAATGGCCTCCAATTTTTACGATAATCCCTCTAAAAATCTGAAGTTGGTAGGGGTGACGGGTACAAATGGAAAAACTACGGTCAGTAGCCTATTGTATCAGCTGTTCAAAAAAGCGGGATACAAGGTGGGTCTGTTGTCTACCATCAAAATCTTGGTCGACGAAACGGAATATAAAACGACCCACACCACGCCCGATGCGCTAACCATCAATAAACACCTTTCGTTTATGAACGAGGCGGGTGTGGAATTCTGTTTTATGGAAGTCAGTTCGCACGGCATACATCAGAAACGGACAAAAGGTTTGGTCTTCGCCGGGGCAATTTTCACGAATCTCTCACATGATCATCTGGACTATCACAAAACCTTCGCCGAGTACCGCGACACCAAAAAAATACTGTTCGACGAATTGCCCAAAAAGGCGTTCGCGCTAACCAATATCGACGATAAGAACGGTTCGGTCATGCTGCAGAACACCAAGGCCAAACCCTATTCTTACGCCTTGCGCACCTATGCGGATTACCGCGCACAGGTACTGGAAAACCAATTCAGCGGGCAATTACTGAAAATAAATGATCACGAGCTTTGGTCACGATTGATCGGACATTTCAATGCTTATAACCTGCTGGCCATCTACGCGACCGCTGACCTTTTGGGCCTGGAACAATTGGAGACCCTTCGTCTGTTGAGCGAACTCGAGACCGTAGACGGGCGTTTTCAATATTACATATCCGATAAGAAAATTACGGCCATAGTCGATTATGCCCATACGCCCGATGCGCTCAAAAATGTGTTGGAAACCATAGGAAGTCTAAGAACCGGAAACGAAAATGTTATCACCGTAGTCGGCTGCGGCGGAGATCGAGATACGACGAAGCGTCCCGTTATGGGGCATATCGCCTCTGAAATGAGCAACAAGGCGATTTTTACGTCCGACAATCCGAGAACGGAATCCGCCACGGCCATTATAGAGGCCATGGAGGCAGGGGTCGAGCCGCAAAACGTGAAGAAAATCCTATCCATAGAAAATAGGAAGCAGGCCATCAAGACCGCCTGCCAGTTGGCCGTTGCCAATGACATTATACTCGTAGCCGGCAAGGGCCATGAAACCTATCAAGAAACCAACGGAACCCGAGTGGATTTCGATGATTTTAAGATCGTAAAAGAACTGTTGAAAGATTTGAACAAATAAATGTGTCGCGGCAGTAAATTTTCTGCTTTCGACCGCGCACCGAAAGGAGCGCTGAAAACGGCGATAAAACAATGCGTAATCAGTAATACCTAATTAATAATTCCAGATGCTGTACTATCTTTTTGATTACTTGGAAAAGGAATACCAGTTGCCCGGGGCGAGCTTGTTTCAGTTCACCACCTTCCGTGCGGCCATGGCCATTCTATTTTCATTGTTGATCGCTACGGCTTACGGGAAGCGCATTATCGTTTTCCTGCAAAGGCAGCAGATCGGGGAAAGCATCCGCGATCTAGGTCTTGAGGGCCAAAAGCAGAAGGCGGGAACGCCGACTATGGGCGGGCTCATCATTATCATGTCCACTTTGATACCCGTACTCCTTTTCGCCAAATTAGAGAACATTTACATTTTGCTGCTGATCGTCACCACGATTTGGATGGGACTGATCGGTTTTGCCGACGATTACATCAAGGTGTTCAAAAAGAACAAACAGGGCCTCAAAGGCAGGTTCAAGATTTTGGGGCAGATCGTTTTGGGTCTTGGGGTGGGGGCGACCCTTTATTTTCATCCCCAAGTGACCATGAAAGAAGAGGGTACGACCATAACTACCGAACAAAATGAGGTGAAAAAGGTCGAGGGACTTGAAATTAAGTCGACCCGGACGACGGTACCGCTGCTCAAGAACAACGAGCTCGACTATGCAGAACTTATAGCTTGGGCCGGTGAGAACGCAAAAAATTATGCCTGGTTGATATTTATTCCCATTGTCATCTTGATCGTCACCGCGGTCTCGAACGGCGCGAACCTGACCGATGGCATTGACGGGCTTGCGGCCGGCACCTCGGCGATTATCGTGTTTACGCTGGGCATTTTCGCCTTTGTTTCAGGTAACGTCATCTTTTCAGATTATCTGGATGTTATGTACATACCGAACTCCGGCGAGCTGATTGTTTTTATCACGGCTTTCGTGGGGGCACTAGTCGGATTTCTATGGTACAATGCTTTTCCCGCACAGGTCTTTATGGGTGATACGGGCAGTTTGACCATCGGTGGCATCATCGCCGTAATCGCCATCATCATCCGTAAAGAACTTTTGATTCCCGTGCTCTGCGGCATCTTTTTCGCCGAATCGCTTTCCGTCATTTTTCAGGTCGGCTATTTCAAATATACCCGTAAGAAGTTCGGGGAGGGCAAGCGCATATTCCTGATGTCGCCCCTGCACCACCACTATCAGGTAAAGGGCTATCATGAAAGCAAAATTGTAACCCGGTTTTGGATCATCGGTATTTTGCTGGCGATTATCGCAGTCGTGACCTTGAAAGTGCGATAGGGGTTTTGAAGTGAAAAGTTAAAAGTTGAAAGTGAAAAAAGTAGAGCGGAAAAGATAAAAGTTGATGAAGAGGCACGATAAAATGGAAGGGGCCAGATTGGTCATTTTGGGCGCAGGCGAAAGCGGCGTCGGTACGGCCATTTTAGGAAAGAAGAAAGGATACGAGGTATTCGTATCCGACCGAGGGAAGATAAAGGCGAAGTACAAAGACGTTCTTGAACATTTTGATATTGATTGGGAAACCGAAACGCATACGGAAGCGAAAATTATGAACGCGGATCTGGTGATGAAGAGCCCCGGTATTCCGGATACCGTTCCGTTGGTGAGAGCCTTACGGGAAAAGGGAATTCCAGTTATCTCGGAAATCGAGTTCGCATCCCGCTACACCGATGCCGTTATCATCGGTATCACGGGAAGCAACGGGAAGACCACCACTACGATGCTCACGCATCATATTCTAAGGCAAAATGGACTGAACGTGGGCATGGCCGGTAATATCGGCGACAGTTTCGCCAAGATGGTAGCCGAAAACGACCACGATTTCTACGTTTTGGAAATCAGCAGTTTTCAGTTGGACGGGATAACGGATTTTCATCCGCATATCGCCATTTTGACCAATATCACTCCGGACCATTTAGATCGGTACGACCATAAATTCGAGAAGTACATCGCCTCGAAATTCCGTATCGCCGAGAACCAGACCGAAGATGATTATCTGATTTACGATGCCGATGACCCGGTGATCGTAGCCGGGCTGGAAAGGCATCCTATCAAATCAAAATTACTTCCCTTTTCTATTGAGCGGGCGGTAGAAGAAGGAGCAGATATAGTAAACAATAATATACGATTACAAACCAATAACGAGACACTAGAAATGACGAAAGACACATTGACACTGGAAGGAAAACACAACGTAAAGAACACCATGGCCGGCATGACCGCCGCCAAATTGGTGGGCATCCGCAAACAAGGCCTGGCGGAAAGTATCGCCAACTTCGAGGGGGCACCACACCGCTTGGAAAAAGTATTGAAGATACATCACGTACAGTATATCAACGATTCGAAGGCCACCAACGTAAACTCCGTTTTTTATGCTTTGGACAGTATAAAGACCCCAATAGTATGGAT
>JBATUY010000151.1:0-5074 GCA_049671465.1 Pricia sp.
AATATGAAGTGAGCTATTAATTAATCTTGGTTAAAATTGGCGGGACTAATCAAACCATCCATAAACATATTATCTCCGGCAGGTTTAAACATTTTTGAATTGGTCATGTAATTCGTAGGCATCACCGGCTTGAGGCTGAGTTTTGCCGTATTTCCAGAAATCAAAGAAAGAGTGGCGGCTAGTAAACGCTCGTTTTCATCACCTAGTACTCCCAAATCTGCTATATCCTCCGCTACTTCTAAATCTGGAACAAGTCCGTTCTCATATCCAGAAAACCCGTCTGCATTTGCATTTTTACCTAGTAAGGGTTGCAGAGCCCATTGGTTATCAGGATTTATGAACTGCTCCCGGTCGGGATCATAGAGAAATGCTCTCTCCGGATCATCGACCAGGGTATTTGAAAATTCACTCTTTCCAGTGGTTCTGGTGCCTATCTGAATTACATCAATAAACGGTTCTAATCCATTGATTACAAGTTCACTGGCGGATGCCGTATTTCTGGTGGTTATTACATAAACACGGCTTAGGCCAAGTTCATTGAGTGGAGTCTTTGAATCAATAGTGACATCGGTAAACTTATCGGGCTCTCCAAAGAAAGTATCTTGTAAATTTTTATTTAAACGAGGTTGAAGAAAAATCGCTGTAGTATCTGTCTTATACACTGAGCTAGCAATTTGAACCGCTGAAGATACCCTCCCTCCTGAATTATATCTGAAATCCATGATTAGTTCATTTATACCTTGCGCTGCGAAGTCACCGAAAACGTCATTAAGCTCATCGTCGTAGGCCGCCAAAAAACCATTATACATTAAGTACCCTATTTTTTTATCACCTCGTTCAATCACCTTGTCTATAAAAATAGGATTTTCTGAAAAATTGGCGATTTTATCCAGAGAAACCTCTTTGCCGTTATCGGTTATTACGTCTCCGACAATATCAGCCATGTTTAATGTATAGCTGCTCGCGTCACCAAATAGCAAATCGATGTAATTATCGACGTTCAAATTTTGACCATTCACACCTACAAATACATCTCCCCTTGCTATATCCTTTGTTGCGGCATCTGAATTCAACAAGACGTAAGTTACTACTCCGTAGACGCCAACATTGTCGCTATTGAGGTACAAGTTGAACTCGAGCCCGTTGCTTTGGGAAATGCCTTGTAGCGAGTTCACCAAGTCTTTGTAGTTCTCGTTAGCCACACTGAACCGGTCGATAGCCGCCTCATCACCTACTGATTGCCTATGCTGAAAGGTCAAGTCATTATAGAAAAAATTTGATGGATTGTCTTCGGAAGCCAAAAATGAGACGTAAGCCGGATCGTCAATGTCAGAGAATTTATTATCCGCTAAATTTGCTACATCCGCCTGCCAGAAGTAGAAAAAGTTCATCGCCTGCCACATAAAATCCTGAACCGGATAATCCGCAGCGGTCTCCATCTCCTCCGTTTCCGGCTCTTCGGTCTCGGTCTCAACTTCTGGCACAATATTATCATCATTGGAACAGTTCGTCAAAAACAGCCCCATGGCAACAAACAATAAAATAAATTTTGGATACTTCTTCATAGCGGAATGGTATTGATAGATTATGTATTGAAACATCCCAAAATCAATTACCGTTCCAAAAAAAAATGAAGCGCTGATCTGGGGATGGTGTGAATCGAATTTATCGTAATATACGTATCTATTTAGTATATGGTTCCCCAAAATAGGTACTTTGAAGGGAAATAAAAATTTATTGTAACAAAATTCGTTGTGCATCGTCTTCCTTATGTAGAACGCTTACATCAATCAAAATCAATCAGTCGCACCTCAAAATGCAACAAACGGAATTTCTGAATATTGTAATGCCTTTTAAGGATAAGCTGTTTCGGCTGGCCAAACGGTTGTTGGTGTCCAAGGAAGAGGCGGAGGATGCTACCCAAGAAATTCTATTGAAGTTGTGGTCAAAAAAAAAGAAGATGGATGGATACAAGAATGTGGAAGCCTTCGCCATGACGATGACCAAGAATTTTTGCTTGGACCGATTGAAGTCCAAACAAGCCGGAAACTTGAAATTGGTGCACAGCAATTACACGGACAATAGCAGTTCGCTGGATAAAAAATTGGAGGCTACGGACAGTGTTTCCTGGGTGCAGAAAATTATGGAAGAACTGCCCGAACAACAAAAGATGGTATTACAATTGCGAGATGTGGAACAGTACGAATACGACGAGATATCTGAAATGCTCGAAATGAAGCCTACCGCTGTACGCGTGGCGTTATCAAGGGCCCGGAAAACGGTCAGGGAACAATTGACAAAAAAACATAACTATGGAATTGGATAAAATAGAACACTTACTGGAAAAATATTTCGAGGCCGATACAACGGCATCGGAAGAAGCGATGTTGCGAGATTATTTTTCCCAAGATGCCGTTGCCGAACACCTGAAGCAGTATGCGCCGATGTTCCGATTTTTTTCCAAGGAAAAGGAAGAACGGTTTACAAAAGCGGTTTTGAAGCCACAGGTCAAAACTTCCCGAAAGCTATGGTACTCTTGGGTTTCCGCCGCAGCAATTGTGTTACTACTGGTCGGGGTCTATTTCAACACGAGCACATCATCGGGTTCGTTGGAAGATGAGTACACGCAAGAAGAAATTGCGGCCGCCCAAGAAGCTTTATCCTTATTGTCCGTCAATTTCAATAAAGGGGCGGAACAAATCGTATACTTAGAAGAATTTGAGAAAAACACAAACCGTTTTTTAGATAACGGACAGAAATCCCATTAGAACCTTAGGTAACAAACACAAAAATCCCTCAATAACACAAATACATTACAACTATGAAAAAGCAAATCATATTAATCGCACTGGCACTTTTGCCCATCGTCAGCTTCGGCCAAGATATTTTCGATAAGTACGAAGACAGCGATCAGGTCACGTTTGTGTCCATGCAGCCCAAGATGTTTCAGATGCTCGGTAAAATGAGTGTCAGCAGCGACGATCCGGAGGCAGAAGACTTTTTTAAGCTGGTGAATTCCATTACCAGTTTTAAGGTCATTACCACTGAGAATTCCAAAATCTCCAAAGATATCGATGGTTGGGTCTCCACGCGCCTCAAGAGTTCGTCTTACGAAGAATTAATGCGGGTCAAAGATGGTGGTTCCAATGTGAAATTCTATGTCAAGGAAGGCAAAGACGCCGACCATGTCAAAGAACTGCTCATGTTCGTCACCGGTCTGCAAGAAGCGGCCGATATAGATATCGATGGACGGAAAATCGAAACGGTCTTGCTATCGTTGACTGGGGATATCAATTTACAGGAAATCGCCAAACTCACCGATAAAATGGACCTGCCCGGCGGGAAGCAGTTGAAGAAAGCAGGTAGTAAGTAGGATGTCACAGTCACCATTAGGCAGCTAGAAATAAATACGAATTCATCAATTATTAATCATTAATCAAACCCGATAATCCCTGAATATTCAGACCGGGTTAAAAAACAAACAGTCATGAAAAATATACATCTAATTTTCACCTTGGTACTTTTACCGATATTCGGTTTCTCACAATCCGTTTTCGACAAATATGATGCGATGGACAATGTCGGCTCGGTCACTGTAAATCAGAGCATGATTCGCCTGGCCGGTAATATTGCGGCCTTCGACGAATCGGATCAAGAATCGCAAGATTTCGCCGATATCGCCCAAAGTCTAGAGGGCATCAAGGTTTTTATCACTGAAGATGCCGATATTTCGCAAGATATGGCGGTTACTGTAAAAGAGTACCTAAAATCTTCGACGCTGGAGGAGCTGATGCAGGTGAAGGACAAAGATGCCACTGTCAAGTTTTACGTCAAGGAAGGTTCGGACGAAGACCATGTCAGTGAACTGCTACTATTTGTTTCCGACATCAATAACTCCCACATCGGCATCAAGAACCGCAAGTTTGAAAGTGTACTGGTTTCCATGACCGGGAACATTGATTTGAACAAAATCGGGGCATTGACCAGTAAAATGGGACTTCCAAAAGAATTGGAACAGGCTGGTAGAGAGTAGTTCATAGACGACCGAAGATTTTTCGCAACAATTTGAAAACAGTATTATGAAAATTATAAAATCAAGTATCTATCTTCTTTTGATTCTGGCGGTTTCGGCCTGTAATACGACCCAGAGCTTACAGGAATATTATGTTGATAATTCCGAAGACCCTAATTTTTTGTCCATTGACCTTCCGGTCAGTCTTCTGAATATGGATAAGGCGGAATTAACGGGCGCGCAAAAAGAGGCATTGGAATCCCTAAGAAAGCTCAATGTCTTGGCATTCAAGAAAACGGATGACAACGGCGCGGCTTTCGAATCGGAAAAAACCAAAGTGAAGGCCATTTTGAAAAACAAAAACTTCAATGAGCTCATGAAAATGAACACCAGTTTCGGCAAGGCCACGATAAGCTATCTTGGCGATGACGATGCCATTGACGAGGTGGTCATCTATGGCGATAATCAAGAAAAGGGCTTCCTGCTGGTTCGCGTGTTGGGCGATAATATGAATCCCGCTAACATCGCGCAGTTTATGCAAGCCTTACAAAAGTCCGATTATAAAGGGGAAGGCCTCGAGCAAATCGGGGATTTGATAAAAGGCTGATATTTCCTTTGATAAAAAATGGAGCAGTACGGTTTCTACAAAAACACGTGCTGCTTCATTTTTTCCCCCTAAAGGGTCATTTTATACTACTTTGAACCCTTTCCGATTTGCTTCTCGGTGTGTACGGTCAAGTTGTTCTTTCCAAAATCTAAAGTGCGAATAGGGAAAGGTATGTTGATATCTTTCTCGTCGAAATGTTTCTTGATCAGCTTTACGGCCATGTGTCTTGCAGCATGCTCCTCTTTAAAACTGGTCATATCGGCCCAAAAGCGCACCATAAAGTTGATGGAGCTATCACCGAATTCCGTATAGAAAAACTCTACATCTTCGCCGTTCTTCTGTTCAAAGTTTTCACGGATTATTTTGACGGTCAAGTCTTCGACCTCCTGTAGATTACTTTCATATCCTACCCCGCAGTTGACAAATATTCGTCCTCTTTTTTCTAAGGAATAATT
>JBATUY010000152.1:0-7726 GCA_049671465.1 Pricia sp.
TTTGTTGTATTAAAAATCACCTTAAAAAGAGGTGGCGTACGCAGGCTAACGACCTAGTGTTGCTGTTGATGATTTTTAGTTTCCTCTATTTATCTATTGAACATCTTTGCTAGGGTAGCAATAGCTCAACCCTTGATATTTATTTTGAATGCAGTTTCCGCTACTGCCGATTTTTCAGTATTCAGAACACATTTTTGCGGGATGAAGATGGCTGCGTTACGGCGACATTTCCGGTTTGGTAGTTAGCTGAGTACGAATATTTACGGTTTAAAGGTCATGGCAGGAAGTGTTGTAGCCAAAATATAATTCAGTAATGAGATCAATTCAAGCAATTGGTCATAAAACGAATGATAGTTCGCCATTTGATCCGATTTAAATAAATAATTAATTCAACAATTGATAGCTATGAATAGTTTATATAAACTCATTGAAATAAAGGACACCTCTGTACTTCAGCTTTTTTTAACCGCTTTGGGCATCTATATATCGGTCATAATATTGACACGTATCTTTGGAAAAAGAAGTTTTTCGAAGATGTCAAGTTTTGATTTTGCGATGACCGTTGCCATCGGATCAATTATCGCATCGACCTTGTTATCATCTACGGTTAGTATGTTGGAGGGAATTATTGGTTTAGTGATTGTTTATGTGCTACAAATCACTGCTGCGCTCGTTCGGCGAATCGAATGGATGCAAGAACTAATGGATAATTCGCCACTCCTCCTTATGGACGGCGAGAGAATTCTGGAAGATAATCTACGAAAGGCGAGAGTAACCCAATCGGATTTGCGTTCTAAACTGAGGGAGGCAAACGTGACCAGGCTGTCCCAAATCAAAGCGGTTATATTCGAAACAACGGGAGACATTTCGGTACTTCATAAAGATGCTGATCATTCGGTGGAGGATTGGCTGATGAAAGATGTATTGACCTAATGTTTAAGAATTTCGCGAATTCCTAAAATCATCTACGGGTATGCGATTGGGGTCTCGATTCTTTCTGAGTTCCGACGGCAAAGCGCCATAGGTTTCCTGAAATTTTCGCGAGAAGTAACTGTGACTTTTATAGCCGATTATCGAAGTAATTGTCGAGAGGGTATAATCGGTGTTCAACAGTAGTAACCTTGCTGTGCTCAAACGTTTTTCAGTAATATAGTCATTTACGGTTTTACCCAATATTTCTTTGAAACCCTTTTGCATTTTATTAGTGTTCAATCCCACTTCACGTGCGATTTCCCCTATTGTGGGAAGATCCTCCAACCGCTCCTCGATTATTCTTACCGCTTTTAGAATTTGGTTCATTTCGGATTTTCGAAGCATTGTTTTCTTGCCTTCCGATTTAATATCATCTTGAAACTGTGTTATCTGTAGCACCAAGATTTTATAGGCTATTCCTTCTAGATGTAGTGTCCGCAACCAATCACCGTCGGTATATTTGTTCCAGTCTTCCATGATTTCCGAAAGGGCGAGACTATAAAAGCCGTCGTGATAAAACGTTTTTCTTGCGGTGACATCGTTGAGCATTTCTCGCCAAGATTTTGCTATGCTATTGGGTTCGCACCGGATTTTGGACTGAAATCTTCTTCTATCAAGTTCTAGGCTGCTATAAACCAGTCGTTCACCCGCCGTAAAACGTATTCGGTGCCCATGATGAGCGGAACTGGCCACGATTGCATTTTTATATTTGGAGATATAGTGCCAATTACTTTCGTTGATAAAACTATGTATTATTTCCCCCTCCAAGGAAAAGAGAAACTTGACAGGATGCACCTTGTCGACGGAGTACTCGAAAACTATATCCCTATCAAATATACAATCATAATATATCAGGCCCAGACCATCATCAAAATCTACGCCCGAAATGCTACCTCGACCATAGGGCTCCGGTAGGTTCACCTGAAATATTCCACAGTTCTTGGTATAATTCGTGCCCATTTCTTGGGCAATATCGGAAATCACGTTTCTGATGGGCAGGGAACTGACGGTAAGTTTTTCCATAGTGATAAGATTACAACTGCGATTCTTTCAGCAATATATGAATAACGCCTAACACATTCGAATGTAAAGGTGACCCGATACCTATCGTTGTAGAATCTGCATCGATTATGTTAGAAGCCATACACTGTACCGAATACCTTTAAGGCAGACACTGAAAGTATGAAAAAGATTTTTAAGGCAACC
Source organism: Pricia sp. (assembly GCA_049671465.1). GTDB lineage: Bacteria > Bacteroidota > Bacteroidia > Flavobacteriales > Flavobacteriaceae > Pricia. Next base: position 2,179 of record JBATUY010000152.1, read on the forward strand.
GGTATATCTTGGGGCTATGTGGCTATGCTGATTACGCTATCGTTCGTTATACTGCTCGCACCTCTTCTCGCCATTCTGATTTTGGTATTATTGATAATGCTAGTAGTTCTGCTGGAAGGTATGAAATTAAAGCTTTGGCTTGGATTTAGGGAACGTTCCGACAAGGCTGTCAATACCGATACACCCTTAGTTTCGGTACATCTTGCCATCTGTAACGAACCGCCATCAATGGTTATTTCCACGGTAAAGGGAATCCTTGCACAGGACTATCCCAATTTTGAATTGATTGTTATTGACAACAATACAGTGGACAGCTCATTATGGGAACCGGTAGCCGATTTTAGCCGTAACTTATCCAATGTAAGATTTTTTCATCTTGACAAATGGCCATTCTATAAGTCCGGTGCGCTGAATTTTGCACGTAAAGTGTCCGACAGTAAGGCCGAATTTATTTTTGTTATAGATGCCGATTATCGCCTTACTCCCGATGCTCTCTCATTGGCGGTCGCTAATGTCGAGGGGCCGGATATCGCTTTGGTACAATTTCCGCAGGCCTACGAGTGCAAAAAGGAAAAACATGTTCAGATTATTGAGGAGTTCGACCATTTCTTCGATTACTATTGTTCCAAGGCCGATAGTTGTTACGGTGCATTGGCTACCGGTACCTTGAGCCTTATCCGAATAGCGTCGCTCGATGGGGTAGGGGGATGGCCGGTCAATTCCATTACCGAAGATGCGGAACTGGGTGCGCGTCTACAGGTTGCCGGATACGACATTAAGTATGTGCATCGGATTATTGGAAAGGGTATCGCACCCGTTCATCAGCAAGATTTTATCAAACAGCGCAAGCGGTGGATATTCGGAAACATGCAGACCTTGCGAAATTATTCCATGCGACCATGGAACAATTTTCACAAATGGCTGTCGGGTGTTTCACAGCTCACTGCATGGGCGAACCTACTTGGCTTTCCCATATTGATACTGTTATGTTGTCTTTTTCTAGGTCCGTGGTTGTCGTATGAAACCTTCGTTTCGCTTTCGGCGTTGGCTTATTTCGGATACTGGACTTTCGCGTTTTCCGCCGTGTTGAGGATGCAGCTGGTGCAAGGTCGGCCGAGCCTTATGGCTTTCAGAACGTTTCTTATCCATTTTTCAAGTCTTGATATTGGCGCATTCTATTGGTGGCCGGTCATTTTAGGTAGGGCGAGACCATTCGTCAGAACGGATAAAACGGGTATTAATGAAAGTTATCGGTTGAACGTTTTCTATCCTTTCCTACACATTTCCCTAGTATTTATGGCTATCAGTTCGGGCTCCATTTTTGTCGGTGTGAGTGCACTCACATTTGCCATGCTGCATATTTTAGCCATGCGCTTCGATTACATATGCCGCTCGGAATATGATTCCAATATTCTGTTAAACCTAAAATTATATCTATGAAAATCGCTATAGTTGCCCACTGCCTACACCCCGTTCGGGAACCTTTCGAGGGGGGGCTTGAGATGGTAACCTATCTCTTGTGCCGTTCGCTTATGGAGCGCGGTCATGAAGTGCACCTTTATGGTCACAAGGATTCCGATTCCAGGTTCGAGGTAAGGCCGATAGCATTGGACAAAGGCTATCCGAGTGTACTTTTTACTCAGATGCAGGCCATGGGCCAAGAACCATTAGCCGTTCGCGAAATTCTGGCCTATACAAAAGTTATGCAGTCCATTGCTGAGGGCGGGTACCATATCGTACATAATCACGCGTTGCATTATGTCCCGATACTGATGGGGAGCACGCTTCGCACACCGATGATTACTTCGATACATACTCCGACCTTTCCATATCTAATGCTCGGGTCGCAAGGGGTAAGGGGAAATGAAGGGCAAACCTTCACGATGGTCAGTCAAAGTCTTGCCGAAACGTGGAAGCCTTTTATCCCCGTCGTGGATGTGGTATATAATGGAATCGATCTTTCGTGCTGGAAGCCGGTTCGAAATCCAAGTAGGGACTATGTGTTTTGGTATGGTAGAATATGTCCGGAAAAGGGGACGGATCTTGCGATAAAGGCGGCCCTTTTGGCAGGTGTATCGATCAAATTGGCCGGTCCGGTCAGCAACCGGGAATATTTCGACGAGCAGGTAGCGCCCCTTTTAGACAATCCGCAGGTTGATTACGTAGGCCATAAGCAACAAAAAGAACTGGAACCTTTGTTGGGCAATGCGTTGACCATGTTATTCACCAGTACATGGGAAGAACCCTACGGTCTGACCCTAGCGGAATCATTGGCCTGCGGTACACCGGTGGTTGCGTTTGAAGGAGGCGCGACGCGTGAGATACTTACAGAATGTAGCGGGATTATTGTACCGAAGTATGACATACAGGGTCTGGCGGACGCTATTTCCAATGTTGATGGTTTAAATCGCGGAATGTGTAGGGTTAGGGCCGAAAGTTTCTGTTCACATGAGCTTATGGTAGACGGCTATCTGAAACTGTACGATATGCTTCTGAAACAAAAAAAATATCAAGTAAGTACGGTACCATGTTAGGTTATTACGCACATAGCCATGGCTCGGGACATTGTAATTATGCCAATATCTTCTCGAAGATATTCGGCAGTGCGCTTACCATCTTTACGGACCGTGGCCATGCCTTTGATAACCCGGAACAGGTGGTGATGCTCGAAAATGAAAATCCGGATGGTACCGAATTCGAACGGGACGATTTTCCCGAGCCCAGGGCATTGCACTATGCACCTGTGAATATAAAAAAGATTACCCAAAGAAACCTGATTATCTTAGATAGCATTCTGCAAAAGAAAATCTCGATGCTGATCATAGATGTCAGCGTTGAAATCGCGATGTTGGCACGAGTCAGTTCAATACCGTATGTATATGTCAGGTTGCAGGGCGATAGAGATGACATTCCACATCTGAACGCCTACGAAGGCGCCAGCTTTCTATTGGCGTACTATCCAAAAGAAATGGAAGCTTTGGACACCCCGGCATGGATTATAGATAAAACCATCTATTTGGGATTTCTCTCCAAGTTTATGTTCGGCGGTAACATTTCGGAACAGCCCAAGGAATACAGGGAGCGACTTAGGCCAATATTACTGTATCTTACCGGGTTTGGCGGTAGTCTTGTTCCAGACTTCGAAGGCATTTGTAAAGATTACAACATGTTCGCCATAGGTCCCAGTTGGATACGGAACAAAGCGTTCGGTTTTGAACATATTGGCGTGGTCAAAGATACAAAGCCTTACATAGAACATGCCGATGCTATCATAGCGGCGTGCGGTGCGAACACTACTTCGGAGATACTTTCTCTTGAAAAGAAATTCATCGCAATGCCCGAAATTCGGCATTATAACGAACAACAGAGAATGGCCGAATATCTCAATCGGAATGGTTGGGCCATCGATTTATCGCAGCATCATAATGTAGCCAGTGCACTTGATGCAATAAATTTCCCCAAAAAACATAATTTGCCGAACATTTCCGTCAATGAACTTAAGACGTTCAAGGCTCAACTGGAATTTTTTGGATATAGGGCGGACCGATTTATGGATAACCTCAAGGATATTCACAATAGTCGAACTGTGACGAAAGGGTCGATGGAAAATTTTAATTCTTACCTGTCAATTAATTTATGAATACGTATTCCGTTATTATTACGCATTATCAAAGGGAAAAGAACCTTCTAAATACGCTAAACGGTCTTCGACAACAGACTCGTCCGCCTTACGAGGTTATAATCGTCGAAATGGGCGACGGCCTGGAATTGGATGACAACTATCCATTTTTACTTGAAGTGATTGATTTCAATCGTTCTTGGGATTTTATACCGCTGGCCGCGGCGCGTAATCTAGGCGCGGAATGTTCCCGAACCGAGCAGCTTATCTTTTTGGACGTAGATTGTATTCCGGCTTCCACATTTTGTGAGAAGATTTTTCATGCCAGTGCTACAAAGGATGCCCTGGTGATGGGTTCGCCAAGATATCTCCTTAGAGGCGATTTGGCAAAGGGCAAAAAATCACTCATTGATAACAGCATCCTACATCCATTGCGACCAAAAATAAAGGGACTCAGTGAGGAAACCTGTTATGAACTGTTCTGGAGCCTTTGTTTTGCTATGCCAAAGCAGCAATTCGAATATGTAGGAGGATTTGACGAAAGCTATCAAGGGTATGGCGGCGAAGATACCGATTTTGCTTTGGAAGTCAAACGAACGGGAATACCCTTTTATCTTTCGGACGCCGAGGTGTACCACCAACAGCATCCCATTTACATTCCCCCGTTGAACCATTTGGAAGCCATAGTCAAGAACTCGAATATATTTTACTCCAAATGGAAGTATTGGCCCATGGTAGATTGCCTATCGGAATTTGCGGCCATGGATTACATCCTCTGGGAAAATGCGCAAAACAGGCCTATTCAAATTAAAAGTAGACCATCCAAAGATGATGTAGCAAGCCGACTTATCAAAAATGCACCGTATCGCTGAAAGTTAGATGTAATGACAGTTCGATAAAATATTTGGAAACCAATCGGCAAATGTGACCAAGCGAGATGCAATATTTAAGGCCAAGATATTATCGAGTGCAAAATATTCGTTATGGGATTAACATCTCAGGGCTGCCGATGAAGCCCATTCACTATCTTTGATTTTAAAAGAGCTGATGATCGTAAAGCACCATAAAGAAGGTTGGGAAATTATTTCACAATACGCGCATGGGCTCTTATCGGGAAAGATCGCCTCGCAGGTGAAAGAAGAGCTGATGCCCAACAATTGGGTCGACGTACTCACAGGTATCGTTGAGCATGATGACCATCTTCCTGATTTCGATGAACAAAATTATCTGACGGAGAAGGGAACCCCGAAGGACTTTACCATGGAGGGCGGTACCGACAAGGAGGCCCTATTACATGCCGAAAGGGTATATTCCAATGCAATGCAGAAATCGCAATTGGTCGCCCTTATGGTCGGCAGACACCTAAGTTTCCTGTACGAAAGTCTGGCAAAGAACTATAAACCGATGAGGGATTTTCTTAAGGATGTCTCGAATCAGGGAAAGGAGCAGCGTAAACTGTACGGCCTATCGAAAAAGGAGGAAAATGCCCTATATGACATCATGTTGTTTTGCGACCGGTGTTCGCTCATTCTCTGTCAAGACGAGGTGCCGGAGGTCGGTCGTAAACTTGAGATAAACCGCACCATCGAGAACAAAACCTACTATATCAGTTCTACTGACGACGATGTTTTGACCATAGCGCCGTGGCCTTTCGAGAAAAAAAGTTTTGAACTTGATTTGGAGTATCGCATTCTAAAAAAGGTCAGGTTCGATAGCAATTCGGACCTTCAAAAGAGCATTTCGGAGGCGAATGTTGCGATTCGCACTTTTAAACTATCAAATTCCGATTAACATAATATATAACGATGGGAGTATTAGCAAAAGATAAAAATCAACTGAACTACATTTAAAGCTCGAAGTCAGATTTTTACAAAGCTTGGAAATAGATGTGCTTTCGAAGGACATTGTAAATGATAATCTAGGCGATAC
>JBATUY010000153.1:0-7066 GCA_049671465.1 Pricia sp.
ACTCACGGCGGTTTTCTTTCTCTTCTACGGACTATTGTTTTTTACCGGGGCGGTTGAATCCTATGATGGTCCTGTTTGGAAAATTTTTGCGGGCATCTTTATCTCCGGCGGCTTCCTATTTACCTTCGGACAGTTCGTGCCGAGTTGGGACAGTTCGTACTATCCCCTGATGATGAGCCAAAACATCAAGTACAAAGACTATTTAGACTCCAAATGGTACCTCATCATTATCGCGACACTCATCAGCACGGTATTGGCATCGCCCTATTTATACTTCGGATGGGATGCCTATTTAGCGGTTCTCGTCGGTGCCATGTACAATATGGGCGTCAACTCATATCTGGTGCTTTGGGGAGGGGCCTATATCAAAACGCCTATCGACTTGACATCCAATAAAAAGGCTTTTGGCGATAAACAGTCCTTTAATCTAAAGACGATGTTGTTGACGATACCAAAATTGCTCTTGCCTTTGGTGATTTATGGTTTGGGGCACTATTTAATCAATCCGACCGCTGGATATATTTTTGTGGCCCTAACCGGCGTTTTGGGTTTCGCCTTTAAGAATACCGTATTCAAACAAATAGAAAAGGTTTATAAAAAGGAGAAATATAAGACACTGCTGGCATATAAGCAGACCTCTTGAACGTGAGCGATTGAGCAGACCTTGTATTTCGAAAGTTTAGAGTAAAGTTCATTTCCGATATTTATGTCCGATATTCTGACCGAGCTCAAGCTAAACCTATCCGCGTTAATTGACCATGTTAGTTGACCACGTAACAGGAACAAAAACTAAAACTTATGATTAAGACACAAAATCTTACCAAAAAATATGGTGGCCAGACCGTTCTCAACATCGAAAGCCTAGAAATTCCCAGAGGCCAAAGCTTTGGTTTGGTGGGCAACAACGGCGCCGGAAAGACAACATTTTTCAGCCTTTTACTCGACCTCATCCAGCCCACTACGGGCCATATCATCAACAACGAGGTTCAGGTCGATAACAGCGAAGCCTGGAAACCTTTCACCTCCGCCTTTATCGACGAGACTTTTCTCATCGGTTATTTGACCCCAGAGGAATACTTTTACTTCATCGGCGAACTGCGCGGGCAAAATAAGGCAGATGTCAACGCCCTACTAGCCAATTTTCAGGATTTCTTTCATGGCGAAATCCTAGGGCAGAAGAAGTACTTGCGCGACCTCTCCAAAGGCAATCAAAAGAAAGCGGGCATCGTAGCTTCCTTTATCGGTAACCCCGAAGTGGTGATATTAGACGAACCTTTCGCCAATCTTGACCCGACCACACAGATTCGTCTGAAAGATATTATTCGAGATCTGGCCGCCAGACAGGGAGTTACTGTGTTGGTTTCTAGCCATGACCTTATCCATGTGACCGAAGTCTGCGAGCGCATCGTGGTTTTGAACAAGGGCGAAATCGTAAAAGATATCGAGACTTCGGCCGAGACCTTGAAGGAACTCGAGCTATTTTTTAGTGGGAACGAGGTGCCGGTCGAAACGGTTTCTGAAAAAAGTACTTCACTTTAATCTAACCTTTCAAACTGACCGGGTAGTCGGTTTTCATGGTAGGCTATCATTGTTGAATCAAATATTCGACAATTCCAGGCTTAAAATCATCCGCACATGACCCAAATTAAGAGAAGTTATCAAAAATTAACGCATTTACATACCTATTAGTCGGTATACTCGGTTTCTGTTCCGATACGTCTCCTTAAAGATTTTAAAAATATCGTAATGTTATTTTAGCCCCCATATATTTTTCCTGTTAAAAAGCACGCAACGATTGAGCCGTTCGCAATCCGGACTTACAGACGTAATTCTCCCGTTCATACTATCCTACCGGTGTAAATTCAAAATTTAACTATCCTCCTACCTATCCATCCTTTTTATTGTTTTTACCGACAAACGACATAATAATCCTTCTAAATATCAGTTAAGCATAATAGGTATCTTTGCTATCTTGAAACATCCATATAAATACATCGCGCTCATCCTCTTGATCAGCATCGTTTTCAACGCCTGCTCGACCAAAAAGGATAAATTCATCAACCGCAACTGGCATGCGCTGAACACCAAGTACAACACCTTGTACAATGGCAATATCGCTTTTGAGGAAGGTCGAGAGGAACTCAATGCCAATTATAAGGATGATTATTGGGAAATACTTCCGGTGGAACGCCTTGAGGTGACCGAAGATATCAAACTCGATTCCGAAGACAACAACCCGAATTTTATCATCGCTGAAGAGAAGGCGAGCAAGGCCATACAGAAGCACAGTATGGATATTAAAGACGAGGAGCGCAATCCGCAGACCGACGAAGCCTTTTTGTTATTGGGCAAGGCGCGGTACTTCGACCAACGCTACATACCCGCTTTAGAGGCCTTCAACTATATCATCAATAAATACAATTATAGCGATAAGCTGGGCGAGGCGAATATTTGGCGCGAGAAAGTGAACATCCGTTTGGAAAACGAAGATCTGGCCATCAAGAACCTGAAACGGGTCTTTAAATACGAAAATCTTAACGACCAGGAATATGCCGATGCCCGAGCCATGTTGGCGCAAGCCTATATCAACCTAGATTCGCTGGGCAAGGCTGTACAGCAGTTGAAAATCGCATCGTACCACACCAAAAAGAAGCCTGAAAAAGGGCGGTATTACTATATTATCGGGCAGCTTTATAATCGATTGGACCAGAAGGACAGTGCCAATTATGCCTTTAACAAAATTATTGAACTGAACCGCAAATCTCCGCGGGTCTACATGATCAATGCCGAAATCGAGAAGCTTAAGAACACCGAAATAACAGAGGAAAACAAGCTGGAAATGCTCGAATTTCTGACCAAAATGGAAGAAAACCGCGAAAATCGGCCGTTTTTGGACAAAATCTACCGTCAAATTGCGGAATACCACCTCGAGCAGGAAAACGACAGTGTCGCCTTGGTATACTTCAACAAATCATTGCGTGCCACGGAACTTGAGCCCAAACTGAACGCATTGAACTACGAGAATCTGGCCGCTTATAATTTTGACCGGAACGAATATAAATTATCGGGTGCCTATTACGATAGCGTTTTGACGAACCTCGAAGAGAATACCAAGAAGTACCGGTCGACGAAGAAGAAGTTGGATAATCTGGAGGATGTCATTAAGTATGAGGATATCGCCCAGCACGCCGATAGCGTTATTACGCTCTACAACCTTCCGTCAGACGACCAAATCGCTTATTTCGAAAAATATGTGGCCAAGCTACAGGCCGAAAAGCTCGCCGCTGCCAAAAAGGAAGAAGACCGCATTACGGCCGGTTTCGCGCAGTTCGCCGAAAGTAAGGGCGGAAAAGAAAACAAAGGCAAGTTCTACTTCTACAACCTCACCAGTTTAGGCTACGGCAAGAACGATTTCGTTCAAAAATGGGGAAAACGGCAGCTTGAAGACGACTGGCGCTGGAGCAAGAAAGGCAGGTCATTGCCCTCTGAAGCCACCGGAGAATTGGTCGCCGCGAACGACAGCCTGAACGGCGAACCCACCGAGGAAGAACGCTTGACGGTCGATTTTTATATGGATAGAATCCCGACGGAAGCATCCTTTATCGACAGCCTTAAAACTGAACGTAATTTCGCCAATTATCAATTGGGACTCATCTACAAAGAAAAGTTCAAAGAAAATATGCTGGCCGCAGGAAAGCTGGAAGATGTTCTAGCGTCAGAGCCGGAGGAACGATTAATACTTCCATCCAAATACAATCTCTATAAGATATATGAGGAAGAAGGTAGTCCGCTTATGGCGCAGATGAAAGCGAATATTCTTCAGAACCACGCCGACTCACGGTATGCCGAGATATTGTTGAACCCGCGGGCGGTGCTAGAAGACGATTCCGATAGTCCCGATGCGCGGTATGCCGCTTTGTACAGGTTGTACCAGCAACAAGAATTCTTACAGACCATTACCGGTGCCGAAGAAAATATCGACAAGTACACGGGCGATCCCATTGTACCCAAGTTCGAGATGTTAAAAGCCAACGCCATCGGAAGGCTGAACGGTTTCGAGCCCTTTAAGGAGCAGCTCGATTACGTCGCACTGACCTACCCTAACAATCCGGAGGGTAAAAAAGCGGAGCAGATGGTGGCGGAACAGTTGCCGAAATTGGCGGTAAAGAATTTCTCTTCCGAAAAAGGTTCCACGGGCACGGGTAACTGGAAGGTGGTTTTTCCCTTTAGAAGAAGCAACAATGAAATCGCCCTGCGGGTAAAGGCCGATCTCGAAGCGGCCATAAAAGACTTGAATTATAGGAATATTGTATCCAAAGATATTTACACCTTGGAAGAACAGTTTGTGGTCGTTCATGGTTTCCCGTCGAAGGACTACGCCTTGGGCTTTGTAGAACTGATAAACTTTAACAAGGATTATCGTATTAAGGAAGAGAATTTTGTAATTTTATCTTCCAATTATAAAATTATTCAAGTACATAAAAACTTACAGGAGTACAAGGAGCAAATATTGAACTGATCATTTCATTTGTCGCTTTGTTTTACACCCGATTTGAGACCGTCCCTAACAATCGGTAGAAGTTTCCAAATAAAAAGAGCAAATTAATCGCCTAGGTATACTAAACTGCCAAATTATTTCGTTGAACTAATCTAAACTATCGCCAAGCGGTGTTTAGGAGGTCACTAACCCCAAAAAATCATAAGAAATGTTTTCTGACAACAAAAAACCAAGAACCATGAACGAAATAGGCGGACAACCCAACCGAATTGAGAAGAATACCAAAATTAAAGGCGATATCGTTTCTGAAGCGGATTTTCGCATCGACGGAAAACTAGATGGAAACGTAAAGACTTCCGGGAAGGTCGTCATCGGCAAAGATGGCTACATTCACGGAAAAGTGGAATGTGTAAACGCCGATATCGAGGGCAGCTTTAACGGCGAACTTTTGGTGTCCGATCTATTATCCCTTAAATCATCGGCCGTTATCGAGGGCACCGTTGAGGTCAGCAAATTGGCCGTAGAGCCGGGCGCCACCTTCAATGCTACGTGTTCGATGAAAGGTAAGAGCGGTTCATTGAACCGTAACCAAAGCAGCGCATCATCAAACGATTTTAAATCTTCGTTGACAAATACCAGCTCAAGCAGAAATGAGCCAGCAAAAGCCTCGTAAAGGGGACAAAGACAAAAGCGGATTGAGAACCGCGGCCCAATTATCGGGCATTGGCCTTCAAATGGGCCTCACTATTTATCTCGGCAACCTATTGGGGTCATGGCTAGATCAAAAGTTCGAACAGGATTTTTGGGAAATCGGCATGACCCTTTTTGCTATTTTTGTTTCTTTGTATTCGGTCATTAAGCAAGCTAACGATTTAAACAAATAGTCGGAGGGTTGACCGGCCAAAACCTTTCATCGAATAGTCGAAGGGTCGAAACAGGCTTTAGCTCCAAGTCGAATGTCAAAAGCTTGTTACAGACCAAAGCATTCAACCAGGCCAATACAGCCGATTCGGTGTAATGCTTTCTTAATAACGAGCCTATCCATTCGATATTTGGTCGATACGTAGTCGGGTGGCCCAATAGACCGAGCATTAAATAAATTGGCGTTTGTTAAAACATATTCTGCAGTACATCCTGTTTTTCGGCCTGCTGTTCATTGTCGGGTTCTATGCCCATGAAAATATACTGCGCGCTTCAGAGAAAACATTAGGTTTCTCTTTACGGCATATTTACATCTTCCACGCCCTTTTCTCCTTTAGCATCTGCACTTTATTATTGGTGCTTTCAAAACTTCCGAATCTCGCTCCCCAACTCGGATTTCTATATTTGGGCGGCTTCCTGTTGAAGTTTTTGGCCTTCGCGGTCGTTTTCCAAAACATTATCATAGGCGAAGCTGCGCTATCTATTGTTGAGGCGGTCTCTCTGATGGTTCCTATCGCTTTATTTTTAGGTCTAGAGGTGTATTTCGTCGCCAAAATATTGCGCGTGATGGATACTGCATAGAAATAACGCAATAAAGGTTTGAGAAAACATTTTATTCGTTACCTTTGCGCGACTTTTAAAGAGCCACTTTTTGAACGATTTGCAATGAGAAAAGCAATACCGAGCTTGCGACATTTTATCCTCCTCCTACTATCCTTATCCTTTTTTCAGGGCTTTTCCAACGAACCTCAAGAAGATGAGGGGCCGGTAAGTTCGAAAGAGGAAATCGACGAATACATCCAGCACCATATTAAGGACTCCCACGATTTTCATCTATTTTCCTACACGGCCGATTCTGGCGAGCGGAAACATGTTGGCTTTCCGTTGCCTGTAATCTTGTGGTCTAGCAATGGGCTGGTAACGTTTATGTCGTCAGAATTTCACCATGACGACGAAGGCGAGATTATCGTAGAAAAGGGCGGATCGCGGTTCGTGAAATACCACACGAAAATATATGAATTACAGGCAGGTGCCGAAACAATAGCCTTTGACGAAGAGCACCACCCTGTCAACGCCTCAAAAGTGTTGGATTTTTCAATCACCAAAAGCGTTGTCGGGATTCTTCTCGCCGGTCTTTTGATATTTTTGGCGTTCACGTCTTTGGCACGCCAATACACCAAAAGAAAAATCCCAAAAGGATTCGGTCGCGTTCTCGAACCGCTCGTCATCTACGTTCGCGACGAAATCTCAAGGCCTAACATCGGCGAAAAGCACTATCGAAAATTTACCGGCTACCTCTTGACCGTATTCTTTTTCATTTGGATATTGAACCTCATGGGATTGACTCCTTTCGGCTTTAATGTCACCGGACAGATTGCGGTGACCGCTGCTTTGGCGATTTTCACGTTGGTTATATACACGGTTAGCGGCAATAAGGATTATTGGATGCACATGTTGTGGATGCCCGGGGTACCGTATTTGATTCGTCCCATTCTAGCGGTCATTGAATTGGCAGGCGCATTTTTGATCAAACCTTTTTCCTTGTTAGTACGACTTTTCGCCAATATTTCGGCGGGGCATATTGTAGTAATGAGCTTGATCGCTATCATGTTTACCTTAAAAGCAAGTTTGGGGGTTGCAGGTGCC
>JBATUY010000154.1:0-5178 GCA_049671465.1 Pricia sp.
GGCTAAAGATAGTAACCGGCTTTGAAAACCAGGGTCCCACTAAAAAAAAAATCGACTTTAGAGAAAGTCGATTTTTTTATTTTATGGCCCAAGAATTCCCTGCATAGCGCTATTTGATGACCCGAAAGGTCAAATTGATCCGCTCCCCGATGGGTCTGGCGGTTTTGGGAATCTGGTGCAGCCAATGGTGCTGGGTAGCGCCCTGCATCAATAAAAGGCTGCCATGTTCCAACAACAATTTTTTCGTGAGCGTTTTATCCGTTCGGTGTTTGAGATGAAAGTAGCGTTCCTGTCCCAATGTGATGGAAGCGATTACCGGGTTTAGGCCCAATTCCTTTTCATTGTCGGCGTGCCAGCCATTGCTATCCTTTCCGTTGCGGTACAGATTCAGCAAGCAGGTGGTAAATAGTACATCGGTCTGGGTCTCGATCTGTTTTTTGATTTTCAAAAGGGCATCCGAAAACTCGTGGGGCCGCATGGTGATGTTGGAGTAGGAGTAGGGCTTGCCGTTGTTGCCATATAAAGCGGTCAGTCGGGGCTGGGAATATACTTTTCCGAAAACCTTGATGTCATCTTGCTGCCAGGGGACATCCTCTTTAAAATGCCGGAAATACCTATCCGCTTCATCCTTATACAAAAAATCGGGAAAATAGAGGATATCCGCATCAGGAAGGTTCAGCCGGTTCGTTTTGGGAAAAAGTTCTTCCATTTCAAAAATCCATTTAAAAAATTGTGCAACTAGAAAAGTTCTGATTATGTCAAAATTGTTATTTTATCTCTTACTGCAACACGGTCTTCAACTCATTCCGATATTCCGAGGGGTTTTGTCCGGTGAACGCCTTGAACTGTTTGTTGAAATGCGAGAAATTGTTGAATCCGCTTTCGAAACATACCTCGGTGATACTCAAGGGTTGCTCGGCCAGAAGTTTAGAAGCGTGTACCAGACGATATTCGTTGACGAACTGTGTAAAGGTTTTATTGGTAATCTTTTTGAAATAGCGGCAAAACGAGGGCACGGTCATACTCACCATATCGGCGATTTCGCTTAAAGTGATTTCTTCCTTGAAATTTGTCTTGACGTGGTTGAAGACCATATTGATGCGGTCGTTGTCTTTGACTTCCGTTTCCATCGAGAATCCCTCCGCATTCAAAATTTTAAATTCTTTGGAGTTTCCCAGTTCGTTCAGAATGTTCAAAATGGATAATAAACGTTGAAAATCGGTCTGATATTCCAAAATCTCCATTTTCTCGCCGATTTTGCGCTTCGTCTTTCCTGAAAAGGAGATACCGCCCTTTGCCATTTCGAAGAGGGACTGAATTTTTTTCATTTCCGGGATATTGAAAAAATCGTTTCCCAAAAAATCCTGCTTCATCTGTATGACCGTCTCACTATCGTTACCGGTGAGCTTGTCGGTGAAACCGCAGTGGGGCAGGTTACTGCCGATTAATATCAGGTCGCCCTTCGAATAATAGGATACGTGGCTACCGATCTGCCGCTTGCCGCTACCGCCCTTGACATAGACCAGTTCGATTTCGGGGTGGTAATGCCAAACGGTATTCTTGTTGTTCTTATGGGCATCGAATTTTTGATAGGTATACGAATGCCCAAAACTGGGTTCGATGGCCTCGAAGGCCGGCTTTTGAGGTAGGGTAGAAGCTCTTTCCATATTACAAAGTTACAACAGCTATATCAGAAAATCTTTACGAAATTACCTTAAATATGTGCTAAATTACCTATATGGGTTCATTTGACCATGTTGCATGGTAAAATAGAACATAAATAAGAAAAATTACCAGTAGTGAGCGGCAAACATTGGGCTTAAGTTTGTATCAGATTATTAACCCCTACCTGCTTAAGTGCAGTAATTAAAAACTAATAGTATGAAAAAAGTAATAAGAACAGCAGCAATGATAGCCCTTATGTTTGCAACGGCTACAAGTATGGCAAACGATGAAAAATTGAGCTTGGAAAGTAACAAGGAATCCAAAAGCTTGGTTTTTGAGATGGATGCGCAAAAGGAAACGGTCATTAAACTGTATGACGCTGACAACCATATCATATATTCCGAGAACATTTCGGCGACGTCATATTCTAAAAAATTCAACCTGAAGAACCTTGCGGACGGACGCTACTATTTTACTACGGAAGATGCCCTTCGAAAAGTGACCTACACGGTTATGGTGCGAAATTCCGATGTTGAGATCGTAGATAAAAAAGAGAATGTCAAACCGGTTTTCAAAACCGAAGGCCGCGTCGTTTACCTTAACCTTTTGAACCTAAGTAAAAAGGATGTGAAAATCGAGATCTATGATAGCAGTAATCGTCTTGTTTTTAGCGAAAAACGTGAAAACCAGATGATTATCGAAAAGGCGCTGAATTTCAACAAAGCTTACAGCGACCAGTATACCGTAGTAGTAAAAGATAGCGAAAACACCTACTACGAGAATATCGTTATCGATTAATTAAAAGAAAGTTAGCTTGAGTTGAGTTGAGCCGTGCCCCGAAGGTTTTTATAATCTTCGGGGCCTTTTTTGCCATTATCCCAAATACCACCAGGCCCAATACATCAATCCGAATTGCAGGGGAATTCTCAAAATTAAAATCCATTTTGGAATACCGGCAGATGCTTTTTCCCCCGAAAGCATGTAAAAATGTACCAGAAGGAATACCGCCAGCATTAAAATAATACCATAAATGGATACGTCTTTGGTCGCTTCGAAGCACAACCCGACGCCCAGCATAATTTCTGCTACCCCGCTCAGCGCCACCAAAAGGGTATGCTTGGGCAAATATCTAGGCATAATCCGCAGATAGGCCTTGGGTTTGATAAAATGCATCGTGCCTGCAAAGATGTACATTGCGGCCATGAGATAGAGGTGCCAAGGGAAGCTTAGGTTCATTTAAGTTTAAGTGTTTAGTTAAAGATACTTCTGCATTTTTACCTTTTTATACTCGGGAACCGCAGCATTATCCATAAACAGGCTTAAAATATCCGGGCTCTTTTTCTTGGCGTACAGCAAATCGAAGAACTGACGTACGGTCAAAACATTCGTCGAGCGCTCGAGTACTTGTACGGCATTCCCTTTTTTTACCTCGCCCTCTTCCAAGACGCGGACATAGGTGCCGGGTCGGCCGTGTGCAATGAATTTTTTAAGGATGTCTTGATTTTCGAAACGTACGCCCAGTTTATAGCAAGGTTCCCGAGGTTGAGACACCTGAACGATAGCGCTTCCTATTTTAAGGATATCGCCAATGCGGAGAATGGACTCGTCCAAACCGTCCACCGTAAGATTTTCGCCGAACATGCCCCAGTCCCATTCCAGATTTGGATATTCTTTCTTCCAAAACGGATAATCGTCTGCAGAGAACAGATAGCAAGCTTTGTTCACTCCGGCGTGGTGCTTTCGATCGATAACCGTATCCTTATTAACGTCTGATTTACCTAAAAACAGGGCCTCTGACACGGGATATTTGAAGATGCCCGTTTGCTCTTCCGTACCGTTCCATATAAAAGTCGTGGCCTCGCCAATATTTGTAGAGATGATTCGCATATATCAAAAATAGAAAACCATCCCGATTAAAGGATGGTTTTCATGAATTAACTCCGATACATTGGCAATCTGTGGGGGAACTTTACCTTTCGGTTACGATTACCAAGTCCGGAGCCAACCCAAAGCACGGTTGAGCGATCTGTTGAAAAGCCGCTATCTTTCTTATGCCATTTTCAGGCCTCCGATCTTTTCGACCAAGGGCTTATATTCCATGGCGTGCAAGAACAAAATGTTCTCGCCAATATTTTCGAGGTCATAAATCGATTCGTGGCCTTCATGTTTCATAGACATCGAACCGCCTTTTGTTATGCGAACCAACGAAATTTTACCATTGGCGCAACGACTTACGGCCAAACCTTCGGTAACCGAAGTAAAATTAAAATTGCTAGTAATTTTCCGGAAAGGAAGGCGTTCACCAGGAAAGAGCACAACCTCCCATACTCTTAGATTATCGTTCTCAAATAGTAATTTTTGACCCAAATTATCTGGTATATCTTTTTTTTGGGTTTCTTTTATTTTAGAGGCTTCCCAAGCATCGAAATTTCCGATGGCATTCATTTCAACACACTTCATTTTTCCTGGTCTTTTCGGTTAATTTTTAAGTGAGAGTACAGAATATAACCTGTTATTGCCAAAAGAATGGGTAAGACCATCAAATCGTATCGTACTTCAAAACTCTCGTCAAAAGAGGGCAAGGTTTGCAACTGAAATTCCCATAATAGGAAAAGGCACCAAATAATAATCAAAAATATCCATTGCTGCTTATCTGCTCTCTTCATTAATCTTGATTTGGGCGCGGGTATGTTTCATCCGCGGCGCGAATATTCACAAATTGACAAGGAATATCCCAAAAAAGAGTGGTAGAAGGAGTATGGAATTCGGAATTCAGAACGCAAAGGTGGATTTATAAGAAAGATATGGCCTTTTCAGGAATCGGTACCTATGCGATGAAAGCCTAAAACGGTACCAAAAGCCTTTTGGCATATGCTTTAGCCCAACGTTCCGTAAAGAAATCTTGTCAAGCGGGAAATCAAATAGCAACCTGATGGCCTGCTATATCAAAAATGTCGCAATGAGAATAGGGATAAGGATTGGTAATGGTGCCCATAGTCCCTAGAAACCGGCGCATTAAAATGCGATTTTCTTGCCTTGGCGTCCATCATTAATTCTCATGCCATTACATTCTCCTTATATTTCGACGGGGTGGTTCCCGTAAATTTTTTAAAGGCGGAGTAAAATGCACTTTTACTGTGAAAGCCTACCTCATTACCGATACCTTCAACACTGAGCTGTCGATATTTTGGATCTTCGAGCAGTTTTTCGGCTTTTCGTATCCGAAACTGATTGACATAGGCATTGAAATTCTGATGGCATATCATATTTATGGCCGTAGAAATACGCTTTGGGTGTGTGTCGAGCGCCTTGGCGAGGTCAATGATGGTCAAATCGGTATCCATAAAAGGTTCTGAACTCTGCATATGATCATCGATGGTTCTCATGAGTTCCTCAAGACTATCTGTAGATAAGCTTGGTAAATCGGCCTTAAACGAGATTTCGGGCGAATCGTCTTCGAAATCCTCTTTTTTGGCAAGCAACGAAAGTATATTTCGCTGTTCGACCCCATGG
>JBATUY010000155.1:0-6242 GCA_049671465.1 Pricia sp.
GTAGGGAACTCCCCTATCGCGTTCGCCGACCTCGATTACATATAATGTGCATAGCTATATTGATTTTTCGGGATGCTTATCGTATTTTCTGGTCTTAAATATAAAGGACATGGAAAATAAACGACGTAAATTCATTCATCAAACAGGATTAATAGCGGCATCTACGGCACTGCTGCCCAATGCGCTCTGGTCGGCCACGAGACCTCAAAAGAAAAAATTGGGCGTTGCCTTGGTCGGACTGGGCTATTACAGCACAGATTTGCTGGCTCCCGCTCTTCAACTTACTGAACACTGCGAATTAAAGGGCATTGTTACCGGAAGTCCTGAAAAAATACCTGTGTGGAAAGAGAAATATGGACTTCCCGATAAGAACATATACGATTATGAGGGCATGAACAGAATTGCCGACAACCCCGAAATCGATGTAATCTACATTGTTCTCCCTCCATCAATGCACGCCGAATACACCATTCGCGCCGCAAATACCGGAAAGCATGTATGGTGCGAAAAACCTATGGCCCCGTCCGTGTCGGAATGCGAGGCCATGATCAAAGCTTGTAAAGACAACAAGGTAAAACTATCTATCGGCTATCGCTGCCAGCACGATCCCAACATTCAGGCCTATATGAAGGCCGCCAAGGAGAAAACCTTCGGTGCCGTTAAAATGGTTTCGTCAAGTGCGGGATATTTTGATGGGCGCACGGACCACTGGAAACAGAAAAAGACCATGGGCGGTGGGGTAATGGGCGATATGGGTGTTTATGCCATTCAGGGTGCGCGCTTGGCCACGGGCGAAGAACCTATTTCGGTTTTGGCCCAGACCTTTACTACGCGTCCCGAAATTTACAGCGAAGTCGAAGAAACAGCCATGTACCAGCTGGAATTCCCAAGTGGCGCCCGGGCCGCTTGCCAGAGTAGTTTCGGTATTCCCATGAACTATTTGAACATCAACTATGAGAAAGGGTGGATCAAAATGTCGCCGCATTCGGCATATAGCGGTAACAAAGGCCGGCGCTCCGACGACACCATAATCGATTTTCCCCTCGAGAACCAGCAAGCCAAACAGATGGACGATGACGCGTTGGCCATTCTGAACGACACCGCGATGTTGGTTCCGGGCGAAGAAGGCTTGCGGGATATCCGCGTGGTAGAAGCGGTCTACGCATCCGCTGAAAATAATACCTTGGTCAAATTGTAATACTGTGCCGCACGTTTATCGAAACTTAAGGCGTTTCGACGAATCATAATATATAAGAAGACTAATAAGACGTTATACTAAAAACAAATCTTATGAGAAACTTCCTAGAAGTATTACGGAGAATCGACGACGAACGAAAATTGTTTTTACGCATCATGAAAGATATCGAAAGATAGCTCATCTGAAATCTGTATACTGAAAAAGCCCAGCGGTGATTCACCGCTGGGCTTTTTTTTTGCGTGCTATCCGAACGGACATCCAGCTTTACCTTAACCCCAAACTAAAATTATAAAAGCCCCTGAATTTTGATGGTTTTTCTTGTTGCCATCCCTCTGACAGATATTATTTTTGGGTTATAACCCCGAAATTAGAATACTATGAAGCGCAGAGACATCCTCATTAATATCTACATCACCATTAACATCGTTTTTATCATCGTAATGGGTTACTATCTGTTGACCCATATTCCGTTTTAGGATACGGTAAGATTTCCATTTCAAAGCAAAAAAATAATCTGTATAAGCGGTATGCATGCGATTCTGCTAAATTGCACTACCCTAACCACCCCTCGCGATCTAAACTTCGATATTGTATCGCCTCGCCAATATGGTGGCCATGGACCGTTTCGGCATTTTCCAAATCGGCAATCGTACGGGCCACTTTTAAAATCCGATCATAGGCTCGTGCCGAAAGATTGAGGCGTTCCATTGCATTTTTCAATAGTTCTTTAGATGTGGCATCAAGTGTACAGAAACGTCGTATCTGTTTCGTGCCCATCTGGGCGTTGTAATGCACGGTTTGGAAGGCTTCAAAACGACGGGTCTGTATTTCCCTCGCTGCCGTAACCCGTTTTCGGATGGCGACGCTGCTCTCGCCCTTGCGATCCTCGGAGAGCTTTTCAAACGGTACCGGCGTCACTTCGATGTGAATGTCGATACGATCTAACAGCGGTCCCGAAATTTTCCCGAGATAGCGCTGCATTTCGGCAGGCGATGAGGTTACCGGTGCGTCGGGATCGTTAAAATAGCCACTCGGACTCGGATTCATGCTGGCCACCAACATAAAACTACTGGGGTAGGTCACCGTAAACCTGGCCCGGGCAATGGTTACCTCGCGGTCTTCTATAGGCTGCCGCATGACTTCAAGTACCCTTCGTTCGAATTCGGGAAGTTCATCTAAAAACAGGACCCCGTTGTGGGACAGTGAGATTTCACCGGGCTGTGGATAACTTCCGCCACCTACCAAGGCCGTCGGGCTAATGGTGTGGTGGGGACTTCGAAACGGCCGCTGGCTCATCAATCCCATGTTTTTCGTTTTGCCGACAACACTATGGATTTTGGTCGTTTCGAGGGCCTCGTGTAAGGTCATTGGAGGCAGTATGGAGGGCAGACGCTTGGCCAACATGGTTTTTCCTGAGCCCGGAGGGCCGATCAAGATGATATTATGGCCTCCAGCGGCCGCTATTTCCATGCAGCGCTTTATACTTTCCTGTCCCTTGACGTCGGAGAAATCGAATTCGGGAAAGTCAAGTTTTTTATAAAATTCCGCACGGGTGTCGATGACCGTCCTTTTCATTGCTTCTCCTTTATCAAAAAAGGCAATGACCTCACTGATGTTTTCAACACCGTATACTTTGAGGTCGGAGACGATAGCCGCTTCCCTAGCATTTTCTTTGGGAAGGATAAAGCCCTCGAAACCTTCCGCCTGCGCCTTAATAGCAATGGGAAGGGCACCTGTAATGGGATGTAGGCTGCCATCGAGCGACAGCTCGCCCATGATGATATATTTTTCGAGGTTTTCAGATTTAATCTGTCCCGATGCGGTCAATATACCCAACGCCAAGGTCAGGTCATACGCCGAGCCCTCTTTCCTAAGATCGGCAGGAGCAAGATTGAGCGTAATTTTCTTTCCGGGAATTCGGTATCCGTTGTTCAGCAAAGCTGCCGCGATACGGTAATTACTTTCCTTGATGGCACTATCGGGCAAGCCTACCAGATGGTAACCGACACCGGTGTCGACGTTGACTTCGCAGATTACCGTTGTAGCCTCGACGCCAAATACGGCGCTACCGTATACTTTAGTGAGCATGATAGGAGTTTGTTTTTATGATGGACGGGAAGATACAAGAACCAAAAAATAAAATTAGGCCACAGGTCAAAAATTGGATTAACGGTAGGGTTTGCCCGTTGACCGAGACGTTTCGGTGTTGATGGCGCGCATTGCAAAATTTGAAATCAATGCTAATCGGAACGACGAATAGGCAGTAACTTATTCGTTTTATTTTTTAGGTCGGAAAATCAAAACTGCCTCTGAAGTCTCTTTGATTTCCTTTTCGTTCATCATCATTTTCCGGTATTTGCCGTTCACGAACATATCCGCTTGATCTTTATAATGCTTGCTAAAGGGATTGCCCGATTGACCGGTCGGAAGAATACTCATGCTGTTTTCAATATCCGAAAAATCGATGACGCGACGGGTCGATGGGCCGGAACTGACCTTATTTACTCCATTTTCCGTATAAGGGAAAGCCATGTTATTGATTACTTCCCTAGTGCCATTCACGGGAAAAGGCCCCACGTTGAAAAAGGCCCGTAACGCGGCTATTTGACCTATAGGATGGCCATGTTCCAAGGTATGCACATTGGCCCAAGTCCAATCCGCAATATCTTTACCAAAATTGGCTGCCAAATTCTCCCAAGCTTTTACGAAGGAAGCGTTTACAATATCCTTTTTCGTTTCCGTGATTTCTTTTGTCGCGATATCATCCCACCAAACCGATGTTGTATTGCCCGAAAGCGGCGCAATCAGGCGTTTGACCAAATGCGTACCCAAAAGGCCTTCAAACTGTTCCTCGCCCAATTCATCCTCAAAAGTACTCTCCAGCAAAAAGTAAATCCATCGGTGGTACATTGTGGCCTCTATACTACTTAAGGGGTAGTCGCCTTTCCAATACTGTAGTTTGTCCAAAACAGATATCTGCTCATTGGTAAGCCCCTCAGTATCGATATCCTTTAATAGGTTAGTCAAAATGTCAATATTTGTTGGAGAGGTCACATCGTTCATCATATCTCGTACCGCCTTGGCATCCCAATCGTTCTTGGGCTCCAAAAGCGTGATGATACGTTTTGCCCTGTTATCCGGAAGGTAGTACCCGGGGTACAACATTCCAGCAATCGAATCGGGTTGATTGTTCGCGGAATACACATACTGCCAAGGCGGGTTTATAGCTTTCGGATTTTCCGAAAAACCTAAGAAATCCAGCTCTTTCGAGAGGCCCTCGCCAAAATCGTATACGAATTTAGTATCGACCGTATCCGGTATTTTATAGAGTTTGGCGGTCGCCCACCAGGCTACATTGCCCGCGGAGTCACCGTACATGATATTCAACCCAGGAGCATGAATTTTGGGCAGCGCCGCTCGAAATTCTTCTATGTTTTCGGCTTGCGACATACCGAACAATCCTTCCATCGCGGTGTTTTCAAGCTGGGTATAGGCCCACCACATTGCTATGGGGCGCTCCCCTTTGATCTGATCGGCAATTCCGTTCATGACGGGACCTCGGACCGTGTTTTTATAGGAAAATTGGATATCGCTGGAATCTTTGACCTTTATCGTTTTAGAAATGACCTTATACTCGGCCCATCCCTTCTCGGTCTTATATTTAGTGCTATCGGATGGATGGTTCTCCTCATAATAAAAATCCACATCATCGTTTTCGAACATCGTCATGCCGTACGCCAACTTGCGGTTGTGGCCCAGTAGCGGAAAAGGGACGCCGGCCAAATGATAGCCATACTTTTCGTAGGATGGGGTACTTACATGCGCCTCGTACCACACCGAAGGCTGAGAAAACCCGATATGCGGGTCATTGGCAAAAATAACCTTGCCCTTTTTAGTCTTTTCCGGGGCAATCACCCAGCTGTTGCTTCCCTCGAAAAGCGGAATTGACAACTTTTCAAGCGATTTCATCACATGGGCCGACACCTCATTTTTCAGGGTAATCGAGGTATCAGGATAATGATTTTTAATGAAAACCGATTCGGGATGGCTGCCGATTTGCAGGTCATTCAAATATTCCGAACCGAGCTTATCCCGAATATCCGTCAGCAAAGGGTCGGTTTTATGCGCCATAGCAAAGCTAAAGGCCATGTATCCCAAGGTATTATATACATCTTTTAAGGTAAATTCCGTTTTATCAATACCGGTCAGGTGAAATTCAATTGGGGTAGGGCCTTCTTCGATAAACTGATTGATGCCATCAAGGTAAGCTTGGGAAAGTCTTACGGATTTATCGGATGTATCCAATTGGGCTACCGTTCGGGTAGAAGCGTCATCAATTCCCAAGGCGAGGAAAAATTTATCCGTCCCTATAAAATCCCTTCCAAAAACTTCTGAAATACCGCCTCTTCCTATTCGGCGGAGGAGTTCCATTTGCCACAGACGGTCTTGGGCGTGCACATAGCCCAAAGCGGTAAACGTGTCGGTTTCGCTCTGTCCATAGATATGCGGAATGCCATAGGTATCGAAATAGACCTCGACATCTTCGGAAATTGTCGACAGATGTTTTTCGCCGCTGTAAACGGGCTTCGCGTTATACATAAATAAACCTACGGATAAGGCCAATACTACTAAGCCTATGAGCAGCGCCCATCCGATTTTTTTCAGAATTCGCATTTAAGCCGTGTTTTTAGTGGGGGAAGATAGCGATTATTCCCCTGAAACGGCATGGGTCGTATTAAACCGCTGCAATCCCTCTAACAGCCAGGTTCGATATACATCCCGGTCGGTATACTGTACCGCCTTGTTCAACACTTCCAAATCGGGCGAAAGCAGCACGTAATAGGGCTGCGAGGCCGCATTGAAGTTGATACTCTGAAAAGTGCCCCACTTCTGCCCTATAGTGCTGATGCTTTTTACACGTCCGGAGGCGAACTTGAAGTCGAATTGTTGGTCTTGCGGAAGTTCATCGCGGTCGTCTATATATAAGGATATCAAAACAAACTCATCTCTTATGATAGGATAGATATCGGCTTCGCTCCAGACA
>JBATUY010000156.1:0-7240 GCA_049671465.1 Pricia sp.
CATCGGTAAACGCTTTTTCAACATCGTCGAAAACCAAATTATTTATTTCATCGCGTGTTCTTAGAACCGCTCCCGTACCGACTTCATCAAGAACCTGATCAACGGTCGTCGTTTCTTCGCAAGATAGTGTGATTATGGAAAGCCCTAGAAGTAAAGCTGTCTTACTGTTCATATTCTTCATGATGTAGTTCTATTAAATTTTCAATTAGCTACTGGAAACTGGGGTGAGGGGGGATTGGTGTCCCAAAATACCTGCACGCTCTGATCCGACTTCTGCTGCACCGACGAGTTGTTGTTTACAAAAATGGCCGGATATTGCAGCGAACGTATGAATCCGCCTGTCTGTCCCGGGGGCTCTAAGTTTGGCTGTAGCGTGGTTGGGTAGCCCGTTCTGCGATAAAAGTTATAAGCATCGGTGCCATTGCCGAAAAGCGCTACCCAATATTCTTCGGCGATTATGTCGAACCGTCCATCAATTGTAGTTGCAGCGTCGAACCTGCTCTCTATATCACTCAGATGGCTGGCAATCTGGCCGCCAGTAGGTCGAAAACCTTCTTCATTGGCACCTGAATCCAAAGCGCCGAACGTCAATACCTTGGCTACTGATTTTTCTACACCGCTAAGTAAAAAGGTTTTCGAAGTCTCAAAATCGTTATCCAACATGGCAACCTCCGCCTGCATAAAATCGACCCATGAAGCCAAGAGTATGGGCGTCACTCCTGCACCTCCTCCACCTGAACCTACACTTAGACCCTCGAAGCTATTATCGTCAAATTTGCCGCCAGATGGATACACACCGTAAATCGTTCGAAGAAAACCATCGGGCGGAATACCGGCATTTTGGCCGTGGTCCCTTCCCCAATATCCATCAGGTAGGGTGCAGAACGTAAATCCACCGTCGATATAATGCTGTGGCGTAGGTTCCAACGAACACGAAATCGTTTCTTCGTTAGGTGGAATCTCTTGACCGGGTACCGCGTTCGTCTGTCTGTAGAAATAGTAGCGAATTCGTGGGTCATTGTTCAGACTCATATAGTTCATCAGCCAATTGGGCAGGTAATCGGCACCACCATCTGTCAGATAATTATCTGCATAGCGCGGATGCCTCACGTCGGGCTGTACCGCCTTGCTTCCCCACTGAAATTGAAAGTCTTCGGAGGTTTCATCTATAAAATCGCCCGATGCGACAATGTTCTCAAACTCGGTTATCGCATTGGCATCGACCAATCTGCGCTGTAGATAGATTTTCATTTTAAGGGTATTGCATGCCTTGATCCAATTTTCCCAATTGCCGTTATAGTAAAAATCGTTGAGGGGCTCATTGACCACTTCCATCCTAAAATTGGCTATTGCTTCGTCAAGTAATAATAGGGCGGCGTCATAAATGCTGGCCCCAGAATCGGCGACAGGGTTCAAAATGGCATTTTCGCCTTCGCCCTGTATAGCCTCCGAGTAAGGCACGTCTCCGAAATAATCGACCAGGGTAACCATTGTGTAGGCTTCAATAAATTGCCCCATAGCCGTGTGATGGAATAAATCGTCTTCGACGGCTACAGGCGCCATCGCCCTAATATCGGCCAAGATGCCATTAATGGTCGATCGATTATCCCCTTGATAGGCAATTTCCCATTCGAAATCGAGTTGCGCAGGTGCGAAATTCGCGATGTTCTGATAGTTTCTGCCGTTCATGTAGCCGATGCGAACCAAATCGCCCCCGTTCCAGCCCATCAGTTCCGTAAAATTGGCAAAGTCTACTTGAATTGAGTTCAGAAACAAATCTGGATTCGACTGGTCTGGACTAAGTTCATTCGGATTTGCCGCCAAATCCAGTTCGGTACTTTCACAACCGCCGAATAGCACTGCTCCGGTTAAAAGTGCCAAGCCTATTTTTTTGAATCTATTTATTTTCATTATAGTTAATTTAGAATGAGTTATTAAAACGAAGCTGAGATACTGAAACCGTATTGCCGACCGGAAGGTCCGTTCAGATAGTCAAAGCCTCTGGCATTTCCAACACCCGCACCCGCCACATTGGGGTCAAAGTTGGTGCCCTTGGGTACATTCAGTGCTTTATAATATAAATTTTGTCCGGAAAGCGTAAAGCTTAATTTTCCGAACGGCGTTTTATCCAAAAGTTTGGACGGTAGTGAATATCCTAAAGAGAGTTCTTGCAATCGAATTACGGTTCCATCAAAAACACCCAGCTCATCAGGACCGAAAAGTACATTGTTGAAATAGTAAGTAGAGTTGTTAATCTGTGTGGTGTTCTCTCTGTAATCGACAACAGCACCACTGGCATCGGTCACTTCTTGAACCCCTGGCAATATGAACGTATTGATTCGATCTGCGGTGTCCGTTGTCAGTCCCCTTCCCAGTAAGGTCGAAACCGTTCTTGAGTAGATTTCACCGCCTTGTGTATGGCTTATCAAAAAGTTTAAATTGAATCCTTTAAAGCTAAAATTATTATTGACATTCAGAATCCAGTCTGGGTTGGGGTTTCCAATGACAAATTGCCCTTGTTCGATGACATAGTCTCCCGCGCTATTTACTACAAATTCCCCATCGGGGTTTCTCAAAATTCTACTTCCGACCATAACACCCACTTGCTCACCTTCGATAGCGGCATTGGCTAAATTACCGTTTCGGGCCGCGTAAGCAATGAGATCGGTATCTTGTCCGAGGTCGACCACTTCGGCTTGGCTGGTAGTCCAGTTTGTATTGATGCTCCAGTTCAACATTCTATCTGGATTTTTTAATATGTTCAATCCCAAATCGATTTCGATACCATCGCCTTCTATTCGGCCAACGTTAGTTTGGACTAAGGTAAATCCGGTGGTGGGATCCAAAGGACGACCTACAATTAAATCTGTCGTATTTCTTGAAAAATAAGATGCTTCCAAGGTTACACGATTCTTTAGAAAGCGAGATTCAATACCCACTTCAAACTCTTCCAATAGCTCAGGTTTTAGATCTGGGTTCCCTAATATTCGCCCGACCGAGTTGGTAACCGTACTGACACCCTCATCCTCAAAGAATTGAGTTTCAATGCCTAAAGTTGACACGGTAGGGAAACCCGTCGGAAAACTGGCGGATGTACCGTAACCCAACCTGACTTTAAGATAATTGAGTCCACCTTCACTTCTAAGGCCGTCGATAACGCTAGTGGGTATCAGACTCAGACTTGCACTTGGGTAGAAAACCGAACGATTTTCCGTTGATAGGTTCGAAACCCAGTCGTTTCGTCCGGCGACCGTGACATAGGCCCATCGGTCATAATCGAAATCGGCCTGACCGAAAACCCCTACGATATTTCGTTCTTGGGTTCTTTGTATCTCGTTCTGGTTCAAGAAATTGATATGTCTGAAAACATCGAAGACCTGTTGTCCGTTACTTCGAACACCTTGTTGATCGAAAACTTCGCGTCTTGAAGTGGCACCCGCGTTGAACGACATGCCGATCTTTTCGGTCAAGTCGTACTCTCCGCTCAAAATAAAATCGTGATTGTGAATGGTATTGGTATTGTTCCACGTGTTATAAAAGCCTCCTACAGTCTCAATGTTATCATTGATTCCTCCTTTATTTTGCTGATCCGTATTATTCTCACTGTAGACGTCAAGACCAAATCGATAGAGCAAGTTGAGATTGTCGTTGATATTATAAGTCAACGAAGCATTTCCGAATACTCTGTTGGTTACTTGATTAAACAGTGCATTTTTTACGGTCCAAAGCGGATTTTGGATGCTATTGTTCTGGCGATAATAGACGCTGGAGCCATCAATAGGGTTTTCAAACGGCAATCCGATTAAATCGACACTTCTCGGAGTGTAGAACAGGTTGGCAAATATGGATGACCCTGTACCAAAGGCGCTGTTTCCTTCACTTGCAGAGACCGGTGGTGAGCGAAAATCAGTGTTTGAAAAGTTCAGTGTTCCGGCAATGGTAAAATTGTTGGACAGAACCGATTTACCGCCCATTCCCAAGGTATATCTCTTAAGTTTGTTTCCCGGGGTAAAGCCTTCATTGTCTAAATGGCCAAAGTTCATGTTGTAGCTGGTTTTCCCATCATCGGAATTTCCACTGAAATTGACCGAGTTGGACAATATCGCGCCCGTTCTAAAGAAATTTTCGACACTATCATATGGTCGCCATTCGTAACGCGCACCTTGAAATTCCGGAAACGCTTGAGGTATTCCGGTAGCGGAAGAGGCGGTGGAGTACGGGTGGGCCAAAGTACCATTTTCGTCAAAACCGACATTAGGTCTGGCATCGATGCCATTGCCCCATCCGGCAACGCCTTCACGATCGAAGCTAGGCCCCCAGTTACTGAAAAACCATCCGAATGCCTGGTCAAATCCATTTCCAAATTGATCTTGATAGTCAGGCAGTGAAGCGATTTCATTGAAGAATACAGAAGAACTTACCGAAACTTCCGATTTCTTTTGGGTGGCCCCCGAGGCTCCGTTTTTAGTAGTTATCAAAATCACCCCGTTTCTACCCTGCGTACCGTAGAGGGTTGCAGCGGCAAGCCCTTTCAGAACGTTTACTGATTCAATATTGTTCGGGTCTAGGTCTAGAAAACGGCTTGAGCCTGAATTTCCATCAATGAAATCATCTTGATCGTTGCCGTCTACTCCGCCGGAACTATTGGTGTCACTGGCAAAGGGAACACCATCGACGATGAAAAGAGGCTGGTTGCTTCCGCTAAAGGAGCTAAACCCACGAATTACGATACTGGTTCCAGAGCCGGACAAACCGCTTTGTTGGGTTATATTGAGTCCCGAGGCCTTCCCCGTAAGAACACGGCCAACATCGCCTTCGGGTCGCTGGTCTAGTTGATCGCTATCTACTTCGGAAACGGCATAGCCGAGCGCCTGCTTTTCCCGTTTGATACCCAATGCGGTTACTACCACTTCTTCCAGTGCCTGCGCATCTTCTTGCATTTGAACGTTTATGGTATCTTCCGAGCCTACCAGTTGTTGGGACGCTGCCTGGCCAATGTACGTAAAGAGTAGTGTTTGACCTTCCTCCGCGGATATGGAATAATTACCGTCAAAGTCGGTCTGGGTGCCTGTAGTCGTTCCCTCTACGACTATATTAACGCCTGGCAATGGTATTCCCTCTTTATCGGTTACCGTTCCGGATATCTCTTTTTGCTGCGCATGCAAAGTACTCATTGTAAACGCCAAAAATAGCGTAAGAATTAATTGGAGTTTTGTCCTCATTTTTATGTTCTTAGAATTAACTAAAACGAAAATCTAAAATTTGTGTTAATAATCCTAATATTTTTTAGCAAAAGCATAAAATTAAGCCAAGATTTGTTAATTAAATATAATAATATCCCAATATTTATAGAAATAATATTCTAAATCTTATATTTTTTTAATTCCATAATTTATTCGGTTTTTGCCTATTTCTTAATAAAATAGTTCTTTCCTTCTCTGGTATTTTAAAATCAGGTTTAAACCAAATATGATTAAGTGGGGTTTCGTGATATTAGGGAGATTCTATCATCTACCTATCCTGCAAAATGTATATGGGAAAAAAATCTAGAAAATAATCATAGTCAGATTTGAATTTCTACGAAATAGTCTTACATTTGCCAGCCCTTAAACAAGGGGTTAATTTTCATACATATAGTATAGTATGCCAACAATATCACAATTAGTACGAAAAGGAAGGTCCACGATTACCAAGAAGAGTAAATCGGCGGCTTTGGATTCGTGTCCCCAGCGAAGGGGTGTTTGTACGCGTGTTTACACAACTACACCGAAAAAACCGAACTCGGCCATGCGTAAAGTGGCGCGTGTTCGATTGACGAACGGTAAAGAAGTGAACGCTTACATTCCCGGAGAAGGACACAACCTCCAAGAGCACTCGATAGTATTGGTAAGGGGCGGAAGGGTTAAAGATTTGCCAGGGGTTCGATATCACATCGTTCGGGGGGCTTTGGATACCGCAGGTGTCGCAGGCCGTACCCAGCGGAGGTCGAAGTACGGAGCAAAAAAACCTAAGAATTAAAAAGCGGTTCGGGGTGACAGCATAATGCATGCGAAATTTTCTTTGACGGAGATTTTACTTTAAATGCTAAGCCACCAATCACAAACTTTTTTAGAATGAGAAAAAAACAGGCAATTAAAAGACCGCTTTTACCGGATCCACGGTTTAACGATCAGTTGGTCACGCGTTTCGTGAACATGATGATGTGGAGCGGAAAGAAATCCGTAGCGTTCAATGTGTTTTACGACGCCATGGATATCGTTGAAGAAAAGAAGACCGACGAAGAAAAAACATCTTTGGAACTTTGGAAGGATGCACTGTCGAACGTTATGCCTCACGTTGAAGTGAGAAGCCGACGCGTTGGTGGGGCCACTTTTCAGATTCCCATGCAGATACGTCCCGATCGTAAGATTTCTACCGCTATGAAATGGTTGATCAGCTTTTCAAGAAAGCGCAACGAAAAGGGGATGGCCCAAAAATTGGCCGCCGAAGTTTTGGCCGCTTCCAAAGAAGAGGGCGCTGCGGTCAAGAAGCGTGTAGATACGCACAAGATGGCAGAGGCCAACAAGGCCTTCTCCCATTTTCGATTTTAAAGAGTATAATATATATATAAGGTATAGGGGGCATTTCATTTTTAAGGCCGCCCGAGTAGAATAGCCGAACATAGTAAAGTCAAAAATGGCAACAAGAGATTTAAAATATACACGAAATATAGGTATCGCAGCACACATCGATGCCGGAAAAACAACGACCACCGAGCGTATTCTATTTTATACGGGGGTGAGCCACAAAATTGGTGAGGTGCACGATGGTGCCGCAACGATGGACTGGATGGAGCAGGAGCAAGAACGTGGAATTACCATTACTTCCGCGGCCACGACTTGTTCTTGGACATTCCCCATGGAGAATGCACAGCCTACGGAAGACGCCAAAGATTATCACTTTAATATTATCGATACCCCCGGTCACGTTGATTTTACCGTTGAGGTGAATCGTTCGTTACGGGTGCTTGATGGTTTGGTTTTCCTATTTAGTGCGGTCGACGGTGTGGAGCCGCAGTCTGAAACCAACTGGAGATTGGCCGATAATTACAAGGTGCCAAGAATTGCTTTCGTGAACAAAATGGACCGTCAAGGTTCCGATTTCTTGGGTGTCTGTAAGCAGATTCGGGAAATGTTGAAATCAAAAGCGGTGCCGATTGTTTTACCAATCGGTGATGAGAATGATTTCAAAGGTATAGTTG
>JBATUY010000157.1:0-1897 GCA_049671465.1 Pricia sp.
ATGCAATAGTATACAGGCTTTCTCCGTTCCAGTACGTATCGGGCTCTTTAATAAACCTATGTTGCTGCAATAGATTTTTATCCAATCGATCGACGAACGAATAAGCGGTTACGTTATAATTGCGAATGGCATCGTGTACGCGCAGTATGGTAAACTCGTTGCCCCCGTAATCATATAGATAGGCATCATCGATAGTCTTTTTATAATTTATGTAGTCATACGAAATGGATGAAATAGAGTCTTGCCTAAAATCGGTGTTTCTTGAATAATCGTACAGTCTTACCTTGGTATCCGAACTATCCATAGTAGCAAAGCCTTGGTCGAACACTTCGATGATCGCCTCGT
The DNA here is from genome assembly GCA_049671465.1 of Pricia sp. GTDB lineage: Bacteria > Bacteroidota > Bacteroidia > Flavobacteriales > Flavobacteriaceae > Pricia. The sequence continues at coordinate 346 of JBATUY010000157.1, forward strand.
TCAAATTGACATAAGCCTCTTCATCTTTCTGATAATCGCGATAGTACCCAATTTGGGAAAAGGAATGCTGAGGATAGTTCTCGGGAATATTGCGGATGGCCCTTCTAACGATCTGTTTCGCCCTCAAAGCTTTTTTTTGCTTAGCACTCACAACAGCTTCCCGTAATTCAAAAACACCCGGATCGAGCCTTAGCAAATTGATTTTTTCCGGGGATAGGTCAACAATACGCAGCTCCAGGGTTTCATAGCCCATACTTGATATTTTCAAGGTATCGCCATAAGTCTTGAAGATTTGTGGTATTCGGAAGCCACCATCAGCGTTGGAAATCACACCTTTCGACTTTCCTTTTACACGAACTGTCGCAAACGCAATGGGTTCTTCGGTGACCGCATCGAGCAATTTGCCCTTAAAAAACTCCCGTTGTGCACTGAGCGAAGTAGCCGCTAAAAGACCAAGAAGAAGTACTATACTTTTCATTGAGTATGTTTTTAGGTTTTTTAAAGCCAAGGTTTGAGAATGTAGGTATAATGCTACAACTAGTACTCCACCTCTTCTCGAAAATACGTCGGATGCTTCAACGTCGATTGCTCCGCCATGAAATCGGCAACCTTTAATAAAAATACCAAAAGCCTTGGCAAAATACCTGTTTTCCCCTAGGGTACACCAAAATTTATTGTACTTTTCCAAGGAGTTGAACAAATTTGTATCCAACCATGAAATTGGGCCGAAAACACAAGTACTACATTCTAATGCCCGCACAAAACGAATTCCCGATCCGATAGAGAACAAAAAATATAAATACCCATGAAAATCGTTATACTTTCACAAAACTCCAACTTATATTCCACCAAACGCCTGATAGAGGCCGGGAAGAAAAAAAAGCACGAGATGCTGGTGGTCGACCACTCAAAATGCGACCTGATCATTGAAAAGAAAAAACCGCGTATCAGCTACAAAGGCGAGACACTGACCGGAATCAACGGGGTCATTCCGCGAATCGGGGCGTCAATTACCTTTTATGGTACGGCCGTCGTGCGCCAGTTCGAAATGATGAAAGTGTTCACCGCGGTCGAATCACAGGCCTTGGTTCGATCGCGAGATAAACTACGGAGCCTACAAGTACTTTCACGAGCGGGTCTCGGTCTTCCGAAGACGGTTTTTAGCAATTATTCCAAAGACGTAGGGGGTATAATCGATGAAGCTGGCGGTGCACCCGTGGTCATCAAACTTTTAGAGGGCACCCAAGGTTTGGGAGTCGTCTTGGCGGATAACCGCAACTCGGCTGAATCTATTTTGGAAGCCTTCAACGGGCTTAAGGCCCGGGTCATCGTTCAGGAATTTATCAAGGAGGCCATGGGTGCCGATATCCGGGCATTCGTGGTCGACGGGCAGGTCGTAGGGGCCATGAAGCGACAAGGTAAGGAAGGGGAATTTCGATCTAACCTACACCGGGGCGGTTCGGCGAATATTATCGAACTTTCCGATGAGGAGGAAAATGCGGCCATCAAAGCGGCCAGGGTTATGGGCCTTGGAGTTGCAGGAGTAGATCTA
>JBATUY010000158.1:0-1551 GCA_049671465.1 Pricia sp.
GGTATACCCAAAGAAAGTAGGCCCGCTCTCGAACGTTTTATCGGGCAGTGGGGCATCAACATTCGGCATTCGCAATTGGAAATGAACTGGCACGTTCCGGTCGACGATCAGGAAGCCTTGGAACTTAAAAAATTTCTAGTCCTAAGTTTTGACCGCAACGACATCAGCACCTATGGTCTTACGTTTGGCATTAGCAACGATGTAGGCAAAAGATCGCACTTCGCATCGGTCATTATCGAGAGAAACGCACCCCCGGCCATTGTAACGGATTTTGAGGTTCGCCCCACCTATAACGTACTGCATTTTAAAAATTTCGACCCCAATACCCAAAAGTATGAAACCTATGCCCAAGATGTGGACAAAATAGAGCTACCGGGACTTCTGATGGAACTGAGTAAAAAATATTTTGATCAACTCTACCGTGAGGAAGCGGAACGAAAGTCCATCCCAAAGAAAGTGGAGCCTAGCTTGATATCGGTGTATCAATGTCAATCGTGTCTCACCGTTTACGACAGCGCCTACGGAGATGCAAAGGCAAATGTTCTACCTGGAACCGATTTCGATGCCCTCGATGACACTTATGTATGTGCTGTCTGTGAGGCCTCTAAGTCTAAATTCGAGAGGGTCTCGCTTCAGTTTTCTTAAAAACAGTGTTTCGAACGGGGTTCTTGGGCAAATGCCCATTTTATCCTCAAAACCCGTTAGTTATCCACCCGTTCCAAAATTATAGGGTGTTTTGTACCATACGTTTGTCCGTCGATCTGTAATTTACCGTAACGCGGGTTCCGACCCCAGGGGTAGAATTTATAAACAAACGTCCGTTGATATAGTCGATGCGTTCTTTCATAAAAAAGAGTCCCATGCCTCCTTCGCTCGTGTTTTTTGGCGGGTTTTCTAAAATGGAATCGTCAAAACCCTTTCCATCGTCATCGATGACCACACTCAAAATATCATCCGTAAAATTAATAGTGACCAAAATATAATTGGCCTGAGCATATTTGATGGCATTGTTTACCGCTTCTTGGGTAACCCGATAAATATTAGTTTCGGCCAATGAATCGAATCTGACATTCTCTTCCGATTTGTTTTCGAACAAAATGGTCTTGCCCGTCAGTTTCGAAAGCTCCACGGTCATTTTATGAAGGGCGGGGAAGATACCATGATCGCTCAGCTCTGGTGGGGTGAGATTAAAGGTGGCGGTGCGAACGCCCCGAATAAGATCAGCGGTCAAGCTTTTCAAATAGGCAATTTTCTCCACTGTTTTCGAAATATTTTCAGGGTCTATCGATTCAATATTGAACTTCAAAGCGGTCAACATCTGCCCGATACCATCGTGAATATCTTTGGCGATTCGCTTGCGTTCTTCCTCTTGGCCTTCGACAATTTGACTCGCCTGCGCCTTTTTTTGTGACATGCGCTCGTCAAAATTCTGCTGGGTAAGTTGCTCGACCTTTAATTGGTTTTTCTTGCGCTCGGTGATTTCCGAACATAAAATCAGAACGTCTTGCTTCCGGCTAGACTGATGCATGGGCACAATAGACATATCAAGCC
>JBATUY010000159.1:0-14297 GCA_049671465.1 Pricia sp.
ATCATAATCTTATGTTTTTTGTCTTGTTATTTCTTTGATTTCACGTTAAAGATAAGGCATTCCCATATACCCGAGAATGACTTATCAATACTTTAGCAAATACCTCGCCAATTGCAGCAACGGACAAAATGACATTGTATGAGCCGTAATCGTAAGGTTCCCAATCCGTTTAACAAATCGCATTGCCTAGAAACTAAGCTAGCGAAGCAATTTGTCATTGCATTCAGCTCCGCAGATTGTCGCGTCGCCCTTGGCTGCCTTAAGCATAGGCCTCCTCGGCATTTAGCCTACAATGTTCACTATCTTTCCCGGTACCACGATTACTTTTTTGGGCGTTCTGCCGTCAAGTTGTTGCTGGGTTTTTTGATGGGCCATCACGGCTTCCTCGATTTGCTGCTTATCCAAATCTAGCGGAAGTTCCATCGTGAAGCGCATTTTGCCGTTGAAGGATATCGGGTATTCCTTGCTGCTCTCCACCAAGTATTTCTCCTCGAATTTCGGGAAGGCCACTGTGGAAATCGATTCGGCATAACCCAGTTTTTCCCAGAGTTCTTCGGCGATGTGAGGTGCATACGGGGATACCAGAATAGCCAAAGGCTCTAAAATTTCTCGGCTCTTACATTTTTGGGAGGTCAGTTCGTTCACACAGATCATAAATGTGGAGACCGAGGTATTAAAGCTGAAGTTTTGGATGTCATCTTCTACTTTTTTGATGGTTTTGTGGAGGGTTTTAAGGCTTTCAGGGGATGGGCCTTGCGTGTGGCCTTGGTTCTTATCCTTTTGTTTTCCGTTGGATGTATCGGTCGCATGTTTCCCGTTTTGCCGCGCTCCGTTGTCGGATGGCGATGCGCCCGTCACCTCAAACGCTCCATTTGGGCCGGAATGATACAGCTTCCATAATTTTTTTAGGAAGCCGTGCACGCCGGTAATGCCCGCCGTGTTCCAAGGTTTGGATTGCTCCAGCGGACCGAGGAACATTTCATACATACGGAGGCTGTCGGCACCGTATTCTGTCACAATATCGTCGGGATTGACAACATTGTATTTGGATTTAGACATTTTTTCGACTTCGCGAGAGACCACAAAGTGTTCTCTTCGACCTACTCCAACGTTGGATGAATTGCTTCCGTAGATTTCACCACCTTCTAAGATGAATATTGCATTTTTATATTCGGGTCGCCACTTTTTAAAAGCTTCGATATCTAATTCGTTAGAAACGCTTACTAAAGATACATCTGAATGCACACCAGAAAAGTCATAATACTTAGTTACCCTATAGTTATTCAGATCTCTATTGTTCAGTAATTCTTGTAAGAGTAGTCTAAAGTCTTCCACTACAATTTTATCTGCTTTAATAACTTTGTCGTATATAGATTTTGACACGAAGACTTCAGGCAATAAGGAGGAGTCAACATCATCGCCAGAAATAATACTCCAAGCGATTCGATATACAAACGCACTAGTCCCCGTAATCATCCCCTGATTGATCAACTTCTTCGCAAACTCGTCCACCGGCACCAAACCCTTGTCGAACATAAACTTCTGCCAAAACCGGCTGTACAACAAATGCCCCGTGGCATGCTCGCTTCCACCAATGTATAAATCCACATCGTGCCAGTAGTTGATGGCTTCTTGCGAGAATATTTCATCCTCATTGTGCGGGTCCATATAGCGGTTAAAGTACTGGGAGCTTCCGGCCCAGCCGGGCATAGTGTTCAATTCCAACGGAAAAACGGTCTCGCCATCGATCAACTGATTACTGACCACTCCCGATTGCTCCGTATCCCAGGCCCATTCGGTCGCGTTGCCCAAAGGCGGTTCGCCGGTTTCGGTCGGGAGATATTTTTCGACTTCCGGAAGTTTGATGGGCAGGTGTTCGTCCGCTATCATTTGCGGCATGCCGTCGACATAATACACGGGAAAAGGCTCGCCCCAGTAGCGCTGGCGGCTAAAGACAGCATCCCGCAGGCGGTAGTTTATTTTTCCTTCGCCCTGCCCCAGCTTCTCCAGTTCGGTAATGGCCTTTTTGACCGCTTTTTTATAGGACAATCCGTTTAGAAAATCGGAATTGGTGATGACCGTTTTCTCTTTGTCCGCAAAGGCTTCTTCCGAAATATCGATGCCCTTGAAAATGTTGGGGATGTCGATGCCAAAGTGCTTCGCAAAATCATAGTCCCGCTGATCCCCGCAGGGCACGGACATCACCGCTCCTGTACCGTACCCGGCCAAGACATAGTCCCCGATCCAAATCGGAACCGGTTCTTTGGTAAACGGATGTTCGGCATAGGCCCCGGTAAAAGCGCCGGTAATGGACTTCACATCGGCCATTCGATCGCGTTCGGAGCGTTTGGCGGTCGCGGCGATATAGGCCGCGACCTCGGCTTTTTGCTCCGGAGTGGTAATTTTGGAAACCAGTTCGTGTTCAGGGGCCAAGGTCATAAAAGATACGCCGAAGATGGTATCGGGCCTCGTCGTAAACACATCGATGTGTAGTGCTGTGTTGTGTGTTTCGGGTTCAGCGCTACGCGGTTCAGCCTCCGATTCTGGTTGACCTGCAAGCTCATGCCCATCCATCACCCGAAATTTGACCGTTGCCCCTTCGCTACGTCCGATCCAATTCGCCTGTGAATCTTTTAAGGGCTGCGGCCAATCGATTTTATCGAGGCCATCGAGCAAACGCTGGGCATAGGCCGTAATCCGCATCATCCATTGGGTCATCTTCTTTCGCACGACCGGGTGGCCACCGCGTTCGGATACGCCGTTGACGATTTCGTCATTGGCCAAAACGGTACCCAACGCCGGACACCAGTTGACATCGGCATCGGCCAAATACGTCAAACGATATTTTAGCAGGATTTCCTGTTTTAACTTATCCGAAAACGAGTTCCACTCTTTAGCGGAAAAATGCGGCACATCGTCGTCGCACTCCGCCTCGATTGTCTGGTTTCCGGATTCCTCGAAAATCTTGACCAAATCTGCGATATCAAACGCGGCATTATGCTTTTTACAATAATAGGAGTTGAACAGTTGAATGAAAATCCACTGCGTCCATTTATAATACTTAGGATCTGAAGTACGGATCTCGCGGCTCCAATCGAACGAAAATCCCAATTGATCTAACTGTCGTCGATACGTCTTGATATTGGCTTCCGTGGTGATGGCAGGGTGTTGCCCGGTCTGAATGGCATATTGCTCGGCAGGCAATCCGAAGGAATCATATCCCATCGGATGTAATACGTTAAACCCCTTATGTCTTTTGTATCGGGCGTAAATATCACTCGCAATATATCCTAAAGGATGCCCCACGTGCAATCCGGCTCCAGAGGGGTAGGGAAACATATCCAAAACATAGAATTTTGGCTTTTCCGCTCCGCCACTTCTCGGGTCCTCGGCCTTGAAAGTGCTGTTTTTGGACCAAAATTGCTGCCATTTTTTTTCTATGGTACTGAAATCGTATTGCATTGCTAGTATTTCTATGAGCGACAAAAATAAGTTTAATCTACTAAAGCCGAAACTATAATACCTTTCCCATCACTTCACATTTTTATCAAAACTTCTTATCTCTCTGCCGTATTCAAATCGTGTACCTTAAACCAACGGCATGAGACCTTTACACACATTCATCCTTTTTACCGTTTTACGGTTTGTGAGGAACTCCGCCATGACCCAAAAGCCCATCTCTAGAGATTGGAGCTCTTTTGTAAAGAACCATAGAAAATTCAACCGATAAGGAAATAAAATTTAAGGTTGTGGCCGCGGCCAAGACGGAGGTCGAAAATGAATCTAGCCGGTCTGGCATTTGGGTGCGAACCGACATTAAAAAGGTAAAAAACTAACAATCGCTATCGCTCGAACCAAATCTTTTCTAACTTTGCCCATCATCAAGCGATATGGGCCAGTCTTTCGAACAATACCAAAAGCAAAAATTGATATCCTCCTACTTTTCGGTGGTGTTGAGCATCGCTTTGGTACTATTTTTATTAGGGATTCTGGGCTTGTTGGTGGTCAATACCAAAAAAATGGCGGACCATTTTAAGGAACAGATCACCATATCCATCTTTCTGAAGGACGAGGCCAAACAGTCGGAAATTGACCAGCTGCAAAAAACTCTGGTCTCTGCCGAGCACACCAAGGCGGCCAACTATGTCTCGAAAGAGGAAGCCGCCGAACAGCATAGCAAAGAAATCGGGGAGGATTTTCAGGATTTTCTAGGCTACAATCCCTTGAAAAACTCCATCGACCTGCAGCTACGCGCCGATTTTGTGACTCCAGAGGAAATCGAAAAAATCGCGGCAGGGCTGTCAGAGAAATCCTATGTTGAAGAGGTAAGCTACGACAAACCGCTCGTCGGACTCCTAAGCGAAAACGTAAAAAAAATCAGCTTTTGGATTCTGGTCGCCAGCGGCGTCTTTACGTTTATCGCCTTTTTATTGATCAATAGCTCGATTCGCCTTTCTATTTACTCCAAACGCTTTATTATCAAGACCATGCAGATGGTAGGCGCCACGAAGACCTTCATCCGCAGACCTTTTATTTGGACGAACGTAAAACTGGGCATGTTAGGTGCGGTCATCGCCATGGCGGCACTGGCGGCCTCGTTATTTTATCTGGACCAAACCTTTCCCGAACTACAACTTTTGGAAGATATTTCGGTACTTGGCGTACTTTTCGCCAGTGTTTTCGTAACGGGAATTCTGATCTCGCTCATTTGCACCTATTTCGCAACGCAACGCTTTTTAAATTTAAGGACTGACGCGCTTTACTATTGAAATCTACGCAAGGGTATCCCGCTCATTATTTTGAAACGGTTAACTTAACAACAAGACAAAATTAAATCCATATCATTTGCAATACTCCTACTACCCGATACGTTTAACTTTTTACTACTTTTACACCATGGCAAAGAGACATTCAACAAACGCAGACCAGCAACCGAAACAGGAGTTCATTTTTCAACAAAAGAACTACATGTTCATGTTTATCGGTATCGCCTTTATCGCATTGGGCTTTATCTTGATGAGCGGTGGCGGTACCAGCGACCCGAACGTGTTCAATGAAGAAATCTATAACTTCCGTAGAATACGGTTGGCGCCTACCCTAGTACTTATCGGCCTTGGCATCGAAGTGTATGCCATATTGTTGAACCCCCACAAGAAGTCATAGCTTTTGGATTACCTACAGGCCATCATACTTGCCATCATAGAGGGCATTACCGAATATTTGCCCGTTTCTTCAACCGGCCATATGATTATAGCATCCTCTTTTTTCGGCATCGCTTCCGATGATTTCACCAAATTGTTTACCATTGTCATTCAGCTAGGCACCATTCTATCGGTGGTAGTGTTGTACTTCAAGCGCTTTTTTCAGAGCATCGATTTTTACGTTAAACTTTTGGTCGCCTTTATTCCTGCCGTTGTACTGGGGCTATTGCTGAGCGACGCAATTGATTCGCTACTTGAAAATCCGATTACCGTGGCCATATCCCTGGTCATTGGCGGGTTTATTCTTTTAAAGGTCGACGATTGGTTCGGGGATGCCGAAGAGACCGATATTTCATATGCAACGGCTTTTAAAATCGGAGTGTTTCAATGCCTCGCCATGATACCTGGGGTTTCCCGCAGTGGCGCGAGTATCGTTGGCGGCATGACGCAGAAGTTATCCCGTACGGCAGCAGCCGAATTCTCGTTTTTTCTAGCGGTACCTACCATGTTGGGAGCTACCTTGAAAAAGAGTTACGACTATTACGCTGCAGGCTTCACCTTGACCGGCGAACAGATCAACCTTCTGATTATCGGGAATGTTATCGGTTTTCTGGTCGCCCTTCTCGCCATTAAGACCTTTATCGGCTACCTCAGCCGAAACGGCTTCAAAGCCTTTGGGTATTACCGGATCATCGTCGGTATCGCGCTGCTTCTAATTCATTATTTTGTTTCGCCGATGACAGTGGTATGATATTTTTAAGAAACGTGCGCTTTGAAAACTAAGGAAGACTATTTAAACGGCCAACTCCTGCTTATCGACAAACCCCTAGGCTGGTCGTCGTTTCAGGCGGTCAATAAACTCAAATGGGCCATCCGAAAGCGATTTGAACTCAGAAAAATCAAAATCGGCCATGCGGGCACCCTAGACCCCTTGGCAACCGGACTTTTACTAATATGCACGGGAAAGTTCACCAAAACCATCAACGAGCTGCAAGGGCAAATCAAAGAATACACGGGTACGATTACCTTGGGCGCCGCTACCCCATCTTACGATCTGGAAACGGAAGTGGACAAAACGTTTTCCTTGGATGGAATTTCGGAAGAATTGATTCGAGATGCAGCTTTTCAGTTGACCGGGGATATCGAACAGCGCCCCCCTATTTTTTCCGCCTTAAAAAAGGACGGTAAACGCCTTTACGAGTATGCCCGTGAAGGCAAGGAAGTCGACATAAAGAAACGATCGGTAACGGTTTCGGAGTTTGAAATCCTTAAACTTCAAATGCCCGAAGTCCATTTTAGGATAGTTTGTAGCAAAGGCACCTATATCCGCACTTTGGCACATGATTTGGGGCTTTTACTGAACAACGGAGGACATTTATCGGAGCTAAGAAGAACCAAAATAGGCGATTATAGCGTAGATAATGCCGTCGACCCAGTCGTTTTTGCGGACAGATTGCTTAACAATTAATAGTTGACGTCATCGAGTCTACGGCTATTTAGAGAGCGCGACGGACCGACGGCCCATTTTAGGATAGACTTCTATATCGCACCTCGACCGTATTTAGAAATTCGGTATCTCCGTAACAGCGATTGCTAAGCGATGTCATATTTTATCGCTAAATTTAAGGAACACTTATAAAAAACACTCTTTTGCGTTCACTTCAACGAATAATTAAAATATATCTGATCGATTTCGGTTATATGGTCATGAACCTTAACCGGAAGCAGTTATCGCTCTTGATTACCCTTTTTTCGATGGCCATCGTGTTGTTGTGCCTGTACAACATTCAATTGGGCAAAGAAGAAAAGGTTGACGAGTATGTGGTAGAGATGCTGCTTCAGGAAGATATCGAAGAACTCGAAAAGCAAAAGGAAGAGCTAGAGGAGAAACAAAAGATCGATCCGATCAAAAGCCATATGGCCTACAACGATGCCATGGAGGCAAGTAAGGGCAACCCAGAGGAATTCAAGACCCTGGAAGAGATTCTAGAAGAAAGGGAAGTCGCCGCCGAAAAAGACGAAGACCCGACCGACCTTGCCGATGGCGAATATGCCGAAAGGGTAAAAGAACTTAAAAAGAAACGTCAGCAGGCCAAGCAAAAATTGGGCGAAAAGGACGCCAAAAAGAAAGAGTTCACCAACAATCTTGCTAAACGCCGTACCTCGGTATCCTACTCATTGATCGACCGTAGCAACTATCGCTTACCTCCACCGATCTATACCTGTATCGAAGGCGGAAAAGTGGTTGTCAACATAGAAGTCGACGACACCGGCAAAGTAGTCGACGCCGACTTCAATGCCCGTAGTTCGGACACCTCCAACGGCTGTTTGGTCGAAAATGCAGTGGCATATGCCTTAAAGGCGAAGTTCAGTTCACATCAAAGGTCTGCACAGCAAGGTACTATAACCTACATTTTTCAAGGGAAGAGCCGCTAGCATTTTTTGAAACTTTCGAGATATCCGTTGCGACTTCAAGACGAAGCTGCAAAATCTTTTCACTTTAAGGTCCTATATCTATCCCCTAGTCTTTATCGCTTTACAAGGCTCCGTGATAAGGTTTAACGACAACATGTAGAAAGTCTGTCCGTTGCCTTTTTCGGCCGACCGTAGATATCTATATTATTTCGTGGTGCGTATACATCCGCCCAAAGTGGGTATGCAAGGAAAATTACAATTAGGAATTTTCTATTGAACCGGAAGAAGTTTCACGATTTCCTGAAGCGTAGTCTGCCCCTTGTCCTGATTGTACCAAAGCTGTATTTCCTCTTTGATTTCGGGCAGTAGTTCCCCGTGCTTTTCTTTGTGCTCCATGACCAATTTAGCAGCGGCTTTCGGTCTGGGCCCCCAAGTATCCAATACCTCATTGTTCGCATCGAGCAAAATCAATTTGGGAATCGACATAGCCCTATTCGTCAAAAACCGGTTCATCAATTCCGTATTTTCATCCCGTAACAGCACCTGAAAACCGATATGCTCATTGATTTCCGCAATCTTGTTCATTACGGGCAAAGTAGGGGCCGCATCACCGCACCAGCTTTCGGTAAGCACTAAAAGTGTCATAGGTTCGGCTATCGATTCGATTTTGGAAACGGTCTCCGAGGGAATTTTCACCGTCTTGTCGAAGCGTTTCATGCGCCTGTCGTTCAGCAGCGTATAGTTGGCCAATGCCTCGGTCTGCTCGGGTCCGGTCGATTTGCCATCCTCCGCCAACTGTGATACTTTGCTTCGATAATCCTCATAGGATATCGCTTTTGACAATCCCTTTTGAATTAATTCATTTGTAGTTTTCTTCATGCTATCTCCTCAATTCTATTTTCTTAATTCACGCGCCAAAAATAACCAGAACGTTTTTATTTGCCCAACTTCGGATTGCTTGGTAGGTTGGCTTCCCAAAAACTTACATATCTTTAAATTTCAATTCCCTATTATGGATAAAAACAGATGCGGCTGGTGCGCCGGCGATGCCCTTTATGAAGCCTACCACGATGAAGAATGGGGCGTACCCGTCAAAGACGATGACACGATGTTCGAATTTTTAGTACTGGAAACCTTTCAAGCGGGGTTAAGTTGGATTACCATTCTCCGCAAGCGGGAAAATTTTCGGAAGGCTTTCGACGACTTCGATTACAAGAAAATTGCAGTATACGACGAAGCTAAATTCAATGCTTTACTACAGGATGCGGGAATCGTAAGAAATAAATTAAAAGTACGCGCCGCCGTCACGAACGCCCAAGCCTTTCAAAACGTGCAAAAGGAATTCGGGAGTTTCAGCAACTATTTTTGGGGTTTTGTGGATGGAAAAACTATCAAAAACAGTGTCAAGAATTATAAGGATGCTCCCGCGAACACCGAAATTTCAGACGCCATCAGCAGAGACCTCAAAAAAAGAGGCTTTAAATTTGTGGGAAGCACCGTAATCTACGCCCACATGCAAGCCACCGGACTGGTCAACGATCACGAGGTAGATTGTTTTAGGTACGATGAAGTTTAAGACCCTACGCTCTATCCTTCAAAAGGTCAATGAATCTGTTTCTCGGTATCTCAGATGCCCCCATACTTTCTAAATGGTCCGTATGCATCTGACAATCGATCATAGTATATTTTTTTGCCTCCAATGCCTGGGCCAATCGTATGAATGCAAATTTCGAGGCATTACTGACCATACTGAACATGCTTTCACCACAGAATGCATGGCCTAGATCGATACCATAAAGCCCTCCGACCAGCTGGTCGTTTTCCCAAACCTCGTACGATTTGGCATGTCGTCTTTTATGGAGCTCGAGATACGCCTTCTTCATCTCGCCGGTTATCCAAGTGCCCCTTTGCCCCTTTCTTTTGATGTGGGAACAGTGTTCGATTACAGTTTCGAAACAAGTATTTACCGTCAATCGGAACTGGCCGCTTTTCAAGACCTTCCGCATACTTTTGGAGATTTTTATCTTATCGGGAAACAATACCATTCTCGGATCGGGACTCCACCACAATATCGGCGAACGGGTATCGAACCAAGGGAAGATCCCGTTTTGGTACGCCAACATCAGACGTTCCGGAGAGAGGTCGCCGCCTACCGCTAGAAGGCCTTCGGCATTGGCGTCTTCCACGGCCGGAAAACTCAATTGATTGTCAAGAAAGACTAAGGAATTGTTGCTGTTGGTATTGTTCAAAAGGCCATTATATTTTAAACTAAAAGAACAAAATTAACGAAATTGGCTAGAGCCTCCGAAAGGGGTAGTTTTTTCAGTGTATTAATGAACACGCCACAGCAAATTTCAAGCAGCCAAAACCAGCTTCGTTAGGGGGTCATCAACGAAATCAATCATCTCCGGATAGGAACATGAAAATTACGGGCTAAAAAAACAGAAATCCCTCCAAAACCACTAAAAATAAACCGTTTACCTGTTTGAATATTCAAGAAGCTGGGCTGGACGGGAAACCGACATGGTACTACCAAAAGGCCGTTTCGTTTTGAAGATATCTTCTTGTCGAAAATTATATATGGTTTCCATGCGCTTCAACCGCGTTCAAATCTTCTTTTGGCAATATCCTCCTATAGCTTTGAAAACCTATAAGTATTCATACCAAAATTCCCGACTCCACCACCGTCGAGCGCAACTGAAATCGGGAACAAATAGCATAAGAATTCGTATTACTTAAAACGGCAGATCGTCGTGATCTTCTTCGTTGAGGTTATCTGCAGGTGCGAAAGCTTCGGTCGGTGGTGCAGGTGGTGCTGCATTGCCCCCTTGTGCGGCCTGTAGATTTTCGATGCGCCAGCCTTGAATGGAGTTAAAATATTTGACCTCGCCCTGGGGGTTGGTCCACTCCCGGCCTCGGAGGTTGATACTGACCTTTACGTTTTGGCCGACACTGTAATTGTTGAGCAAATCGGTCTTGTCTTGTACAAACTCGATGGCAATATGTTGTGGATATTGTTCGTCGGTGGTAATCACCACTTCGCGCTTTCTAAAACCATTGTTACCGTACTCTTTGGTCTCGTCGATTTTTTTGATTTTTCCTTCTACTTCCATGACTATGAATTATATGTTAACTAAAAAATTGAATTTTTAAAATTAGCGGAATTGCCGTAATCCACCTAATAAATCATCCTCAAGTTATCATAAAATGCCAACAAGAAATAGTGGCCGATTTCACCGGTGGCAGACTATTTTACCAACAAGGTTTTCCAAGCGGAAAGCACATCGTTTTGCTTCAAATACTCCTGGGCCTTCTTTTCTAACGGCACTCGCTCTCCACTGCTTATTATGGACCGGATTTCAATGTGGGATGCCACAAAATCAGCTACCTCGTTTTCACTGGGAATTTCTTCTATATTTCCCAACATGCCCAAATCATTTCCCGTAAGCACGCTACTGGTTCGGATATACGCGGGAATGGCATCTACCCCGACCCCTAAATCGGTTAGCGGTTTTGGCACCTCGAACAATCCTTGATTTGCCCGACTGTACCAATTACCGCCCAAACGGGCCACTTGATCGATTTTGTGGGGGTCGATGTTATCGTTTTCATCCAATATGGCTTTTTCCATATGTATTTTGACGACTTCAGAAAAAACAAGATTGCCCGCACCGCCTTCTTTGCCCAGAGCTTCGACCTTTGTCACCTTACATTCAAACTGCACCGGGGATTCGGCAACGCGATACGGCCTTACGATATCGGATTTCAACATCGTCAATCCCGATTTTTTGAATTCGTTGGTGCCCTTTGGGTATTCGGTGCTGGTAAGGGACATCTGTTGTACCATATCGTAATTCACAATATTGATAACCACTTCCATGGTCAAAAGCACGTTCTGCAAGGTGTGCTTGGTCGAATTGTCGCGCGACCGCCGTGCCGGGGAAAATATCAATATCGGCGGATTGGCGCTAAAAACGTTAAAATAACTGAAGGGCGACAGATTGGGCCTTCCCTTTTCATCGACGGTACTTGCCAAAGCGATGGGCCTCGGACCGACGGCCCCCACCAAGTATCGATAAGACTGTGCCGCAGATTCGGCTTCCGGTAGTATCGAAATCATTTCATTTGCCATGGCTCAAAGATATCCTCAAATAATTAGGCACCCAATTTGACACCGATAATTTTCATGTTAAGATGCAGCTGGAGATACAAACCATATCGAACGGCATACCATTGTCATCCGTTTTGCTTTATATTTGAAAAGAGGAAGTTCGAGCTTAAATCTGTCTAAAATCGCCGTCCGCCGAATGAAATTTAACCCCAAAAGCAAATATTCGAACATTGTGCTATTGATTGCCTCTTTTGGTATCGTAAGCCTTATCCTTTGGAATACAAACAGCTTTTTCAAGAAATTCAAGGAAGAGGAGCGTTTGAAGATGGAGATTTGGGCGACGGCGCAATCCGAATTCCAACAGTCCTCGGAAGATTCCGATTTGGGCAACCTGCACCTGAAAGTCTTTCAAAATAATCGATCGACCCCGATGATCCTGGTCAACAAAGACGGATCGATTAAAACGAACAACATGCCGCCAGATGTTGCATTGGATTCCGTTGAACTGAACAAGCTGATCAAAAGATTTGCCAACGAGAACATGCCGATTTCCATTGACCAACAGGGCGAACATCTCGCAACCCTATACTACGGAAATTCGGAAGTTCTCAACAAGCTCAAGTATTACCCGATTGCCCTCTTGCTCATCATTCTTCTTTTCGGAACGGTCATCTTCTTTTTCTTCAAGACCAACAAAGCCTCGGAACAAAATAAACTCTGGGCGGGCATGGCCAAAGAGACCGCGCACCAAATAGGCACACCACTTTCGTCACTTCTAGGTTGGAACGAGCTGCTCAAGGCTGAAAATATCAATACCGAAATCACCAAAGAAATCGAAAAGGATATCGATCGATTGCAAACCATTACCGAACGCTTCTCGAAAATAGGTTCGCTCCCCAAACTCGACACCCATGATATCGTCGAAGAGACCAAAGAGGCCTACGATTATTTAAAACTCCGAAGTTCAAAATTGATCAATTTCTCCTTCAATTCGCAAATCGAGCGTATGCCCGTGCTACTGAACCACGCCTTGTATCACTGGACCATCGAAAACCTCGTGAAAAATGGGATCGATGCCATGAAGGGCAAGGGAGATATTACCATCGAAATCGTTCCCAACGGAAAAAACGTACATATTCAGGTATCGGATACGGGCAGTGGTATTGCTAAAAGCGATTTTCAGGCGATTTTTAACCCTGGGGTCACTTCGAAGAAACGGGGTTGGGGATTGGGACTATCTTTAGTAAAACGGATTATCGAGGAATACCACAATGGAAAAATCAAGGTACTTTCGTCCGGTAAGGAGGGTACGGTCATGCAGATATCCTTGAAGGCGAAGGCCTGAAAAAACGAGCTTACGCTGCCCGTATTTAACAATTCTGAATTTTTACCTTATTTTCGTGATTAGATATGGCAAAAGAAAAACTGGTCACCATAAAGCAATCCAACCTGACGAACAATTGTCCGGAATGTTTTAATCAAGACCTAAAATTATCTTTTTTTCAAAAGCATCGCTACGGGAAACTTTCCCATAGAACGACCAATGAGGTTACGCACCAACTGGTCTGCAACACCTGCGGCTCTACCATTTATCCCGTAAAATGGACCGATGATATTGAACGTACGTTTAAATATTATCAGAAAATGGTAGTGCCGGAAAAATCTTCGCTACGGTTTACCACCCTATTTTGGATCTTGATACTGTTGTTGATTGTCGTAGTCGGCGCAGGGGTATATGTTTTTATTCAAAGAGGCGAAATTCTCTAGTCTAAATCTTGTATCGAACGTAATCATAGAATTCCCAGGCACGCGCATGATTTCAAACCAAAACGCCACATGATTTCCGCAGGCAGGTCGACGGGTTCATTTTAAGATATTTAGAGGGGTGGTCCCTTATATCAATATCTACAGCGAAAGTTTGGACCGAATTTCATTTGCGGTTGCATCGAATTCTTGCTCAGATAACGAAATTTTATGCTGAAAAGTGGCATCGTCCATTCCATTCAAGGGAATTAAATGCACATGCACGTGGGGCACTTCCAACCCAATGACCGTCATGCCGACCCGTTTACAGTCGATGGCCGCTTCAATCGCTTTGCCTATTTTTCTTGAAAAGGCCATCAGGCCCATATAGGTCTCTTCGTCAAGATCCATCACCTTGTCCACCTCTTTCTTCGGAATGCACAGCGTATGGCCCCTTGTATTGGGATTGATATCCAAAAAAGCAAAGAAATCGTCGTCCTCGGCTATTTTGTAGCTGGGAATTTCGCCGTTGATAATTTTTGTGAAGATACTTGCCATGAACTTTTTATAATCGAAAGTTTATCCGTTTGAAATCTCTTTTCTTTAAATCGCAACTTCTGGCCTCGTCAAATCTCAACGGTTTGCCGAGCGCTTCCGGGGATTATTGCCTGGTAATTTCTAA
The DNA here is from genome assembly GCA_049671465.1 of Pricia sp. Classification (GTDB taxonomy): domain Bacteria; phylum Bacteroidota; class Bacteroidia; order Flavobacteriales; family Flavobacteriaceae; genus Pricia. The sequence goes on from JBATUY010000159.1 coordinate 14,153, forward strand.
AATCTCGAACGTAATTTTTCCGTTCGGTACGGTAATTTCGGCGGTATCGCCTACTTTTTTGCCCAAAAGTCCCTTTCCGATGGGAGAACTGACGGATATCTTGCCGGCTTTCAGGTCCGCCTCACTTTCCGCCACCAAGGTATAC
>JBATUY010000160.1:0-3792 GCA_049671465.1 Pricia sp.
GGGTTTTAATTTTTAGATTTTTTACCGATATATGGACACATTTATCCGGTTAAAAGTACAAAATATTTTAATTTTATATTTACATTAAGAATTTTACCTCAAAAAGTCCGTAAAATGTGCCTGAAATCCGTGACCGATTTAGCGCTGCGGCCGATAGACGCACTTACCTCGCCGAAATCAAATTATGGGTAGTAACAAGTTAAAATTTGAATACATATGAAAAGTATATTGAAATTGACGGTAGCTGCCATTTTGGGTGGATTGGTATTCGTTGGATGTAAGGAAACGAAAAAACAAGAAAGCGGTACGGATTCCGAACCCGCATATGGGTCGAACGAAACACCTCCCCCGGCATCGGAAGTTTCGGAAGCCGTGGCAATTACCCCGATATCGCATGCCACCGCCGTATTGCAATGGAACGATATCACCATTTACGTTGACCCTGTAGGCGGTGCCGAAGCCTTCGAGGGACAGCCAAAGGCCGATCTTATTCTGATAACCGACATCCATGGCGATCATTTTAGCCTCGAAACCTTGGAGGCCCTGGATACCGAAAAGGCCAAAATCATGATGCCGCAGGCCGTGGCCGACAAAATGCCGGACAACTTCACGCCCCAGATCGATGTTCTTAACAATGGCGATACTAAAGAACGCTATGATATTAAGGTCGAGGCCATACCCATGTACAACCTGCGCGAAGAAGCCAAAGACTTTCATACCAAAGGGCGCGGTAACGGCTACGTTTTGAATATGGGTGATGAGCGAATTTATTTTTCGGGAGATACCGAAGATATACCCGAAATGAGAAGCTTAGAAAATATCGATATCGCCTTCGTTTGCATGAACCTTCCGTATACCATGACCGTGGAAAGCGCCGCCGATGCCGTATTGGAGTTTAAGCCAAAACAAGTTTATCCATATCACTACAGAGGAAAACCCGATGTAAGCGATGTTTCAAAATTCAAGGAACTGGTCAATACCGGTGATGCTGATATCGAGGTGGTACAGCTAGATTGGTATCCTGAAGAAGATTATTAACCGCGTGTGTAACATTTATCCAAAAAGACCTACCTATTCCATAAATCCCCTTAAACCAACAGCATATGAAATCAGCGTATAAACAGTATATTCTCATGAGTATCGCACTTTTGGCTTTTAATTGTGCGCCGGAGGAAGAAAAAAAGGAAGAAACGGCCCAATTTGAAGTGCCGGTGGACTATTACACGTTGGACAATGGCTTGAAAGTCATCCTTTCGCAAGACAAGACCTCCCCTACCGCCATCGTAGCGGTCTACTATAATATCGGTTTCCGTATAGAGCCCAAGGACCGTACCGGTTTCGCGCACCTTTTCGAGCATATGATGTTTCAGGGCTCCGAAAACCTTGGAAAAATGGAATTTGTCAAGCTCATTCAAGAAAACGGGGGTGTTTTAAACGGATCGACCCGGTTCGACTTTACCAACTATTTTGAAATCGTACCCTCCCATAAACTGGAAACCATGCTTTGGGCGGAAGCGGACCGCATGCGGGGGCTAGATATTACCCAAGACAATCTGACCAACCAACAAGGTGTGGTCAAGAACGAGGTTAAAGTCAATGTGTTGAACCAACCCTATGGCGGCTTTCCGTGGTTGGATATGCCCCAATACGCCAATGAAAACTGGTATAATGCCCATAACTTCTACGGTGACCTAGAAGACCTTGACGCGGCCAATCTCGAAGACGTCGCCGATTTTTTTAAGACCTATTATTCCCCGAACAACGCCGCGCTATCCATTGTGGGCGATTTCGAGGTCGAGGAAACCAAAAAGTGGATAGCGAAGTATTTTGGGGATATTCCATCCGCAGAACTGCCTCCGCAACCTGATATTTCCGAAAAAAAACAACAGGAGCAGAAAGAATTTATAAAGGATGATTCCTTGGCGAACAAGCCGGCCATCGCATTGGCCTATCATATGCCCGAACGCAATTCCCCCGAATATTATGCTATGGGGCTTTTAGACCAGATATTGTTACAGGGCGACAATGGCCTACTGGTACAAAAATTGGAAAACGAAAAGGGATATACTTCGGAAGTCAGTGGTGGCATCAATTATTTGGGCAATATGTTCAACTATAAGGGCCCGATGCTGTGGATGTACGACCTCACCTATGATAACGACACCTCTAAGGAAGCAGTGTTGGCGGCCATCGATGAAGTAATGACCGGTGTTAAGGACAAAATAACCCAAGAAACCATCGATAGGGCGGTCGTGAAGATACGCTCACAGCTATACGACGATATCGGTGGCACCTATGGCTTGGGCCGTGCTGATCTTTTGGCCACTTTCGCCCTGTTCGACGATAATCCCCAACGCATCAACACGCTGGAAGACGAGTTTAAAAAAATCACCCCAGAGACGGTGAAAAAAACGGTAGATGAATACCTCAGGAACAGTAACCGTACCATTTTGACCGTAAACCCGCTATTGGCGGACAATACTAAAAACCAATAACAATGAAAAATATCCTACTGTATACACTGGCCCTTAGTTTTTTTGTTTCATTGGGCTTTGCACAAGATCAGGAAAAGCAAAAAGAAAAACCGCCCAAAGGCGGGGAACCCAAGGGATTCTCTTTGCCCGAAAAGGAAACGCTGTCTTTTGATAACGGACTTACCTTGGTGATGATACCCTACGGTTCCATTCCTAAGGCCACGATCAGAATCAGCATCAAGACCGGAAATATCGACGAAAAAGAAAACGAGGTTTGGCTATCGGACCTAATGGCCGATTTGATGGAAGAAGGCAGTACTACAAAGACAGCCCAACAGATAGCCGAAGATATGGCGGGAATGGGAGGTAACCTTAATATTGGCGTAGGGCCGCACACCATGTCCATCAGCAGTTCGGTCTTGTACGAGTTCGCGCCTGACGCCATTGCGCTGATGGGCGATGTGCTACAAAACCCCAAATGGCCCGAAGGGGAATTAGACCGCTTGAAAAGCGATATGAAAAGAGATTTGGCGGTTCAACTTTCCCGACCAAGCGCTCAGGCCAGCAGTGCCTTTTTTGCGGAAATGTATCCCGATCACCCCTATGGGAGAATATACCCCAATGATGAAATGATAGATACCTATTCCGTAGATAAAATCAAGGCGTTTTACGATACGAACGTAGGCGCTCAGCGTACCACGGTATATGTTGCGGGAAATTTTGATGCGGATAAGGTAAAGGAGGCGGTCGAAAAGTCGTTTTCGGACTTTCGAAAGGGTACGCCCGCAAAGTATTCGGTCGCCCAACCTGGCACTGATCAGGCGGTAAGAATCATCGATAGGCCCGGGGCACCACAATCGACTATCTATTATGGCCTTCCGGTCATTGGGCCTTCAAATGAAGACTTCATTGCTTTGGATGTAACCAATTCCCTATTGGGCGGTTCATTCGCATCCCGTATTACCAGTAATATTCGTGAAAACAAAGGTTATACCTATTCCCCGAGAAGCGTATTGGATGCGAATTACAAATCAGGCGTATGGTTTGAGTCCGCTGACGTCACCACCGAACACACCGGAGCCTCTTTACAGGAAATTCAAAAGGAGATTGAAAAACTTCAGATGGAGCCGCCGACCCAAGAAGAAATAGATGGTATTCTTAATTACGAATCGGGAATCTTCGTACTTCAAAACTCCACTCCAAATGGAATTATCGGTCAGCTGATATTTCTGAATACCCATGATCTTGACGAATCCTTTTTGACGAACAAGGTCAAAAATATGCTCGCCGTGACCCCTGAAAAGGTACAGGAGATGAC
>JBATUY010000161.1:0-4700 GCA_049671465.1 Pricia sp.
ACGAAAAAAGCAAGCTCTAAACGAAAAGCACTGCTCTTACTCTTGATGGGAACGGTGGCTATCGTAGGGTTATGGATTTTTTCGGAGTTCAGTTCGGATGCCGATGAATCATCCCCCTTTTATCAGAATAATGAGGCAACGGATATAGAGGATTCCGATAGTACTCCAGAATCGAATGCTACGGATGGTCAGACCAACACGGAAGATACGGGCATTACTCCTGAAACCGATACCGTTTCGGAAAACCAGGCAGCTATTGATGATACGGATGTGACTTTTGACGCGAATACCAGTTCGGAAAATCAAGTAAATCGTGAGGATAGCAACGCTACGCAAACACCTCAAGCCGAGAATCAGGAAACCCCTTCTTCAAATCTGGAAATAGGAAGCGTTTTGGATGAGGGCATCATCTTTAAAACCGATGTTTCCGGCAACACGGGAACTATTGCGTATGCGACAGATCTTGAACCGATGACTTGGGAGAATGCCATGAAAATCGATGACCAGTTAGGCGAAGGCTGGCGATTACCGACCATGGAAGAATTAAGCGAAATGTATGCTACGATTGGTCCCGGGGCAAACAATAGCGGTCAATTTGTTGAGGAATTATACTGGAGCAACGAAGCATATGATGAGAATCAGGCCCGTTTGGTACGCTTTAGTGATGGCGATACCTCGTTTCATTACAACAAAATTGCCGAGCACCGGAAATTCAATGTGAGGCCGGTTCGGGATTTTAGTCAAAAATAAAGGACTTTCCCGATGTGATGTTGCGACATAAATTGGTGCCATTGTAAAGCATCGGCTACTTTGTTAAACCTTTTCGAACATTGTAGGTAAGGTTTATCGACTTTTCTTCACTGTCGACCAACCTGATATTACAGATATTGTGATGCAAGCCATTCTTCAGTAAAAAATAGTATTTATTGTCAACTAACGGTACGCTCGTAGAATCATCCTCAGAACAGTTCCATTCCAATTCCATATTTGAATATCCGTCAAAAGGCACTTCGCCCACGAAGAAAGTAAAGGTCACATCGCTATTTTTTTCTTTTGGCTTGATAATGTAAAGGTTGTTTTCAAACATTGATACGTTTGCACCTTTTCTGAACTTTATAACGTCTACGATCGTATTTTCGTTATCAGCAAAACCTAAGTAGAACTCATTTGTGCTTTCAATCTTATAAAATACCGCGTTATATTGAGATTTAATTTTTTTTGATATCAACAAACGAATTCCATTCTCCAGTTTTTTTGATGGATTCTGCTTTAAATGGTAGTCGAGCAATGAACTTTCCAGTTCGAACTGATTATCAATATTTATGCTATCATTGCAACTAAAAAAAACTAATAAGAACGTGAAAAATGTGGCGCCACTTCTAAGAAAATTCCTGTCACAATATTTAAAGATGTATATCATTTCTAAAGTTACATTTTTTATTAATATTAATCCACTTAACGTTCTTTCTTCTACACTTGGTATACTTTGATAGGGCACTCACCACCAGACCACAAAAAACTTCTCAACTTCCGATTCCGATTTCCGCATCCAGACCATTGGTGCATTTTCTTTAATCATTCGAAGGTTAAGTTCCATCAAAATTTCGAAGTGAGATTGCCATTCTACCTCTTGGTGCGGTGCTATGACCCACTCAAATTTAAAGGGGATATAAAAGGAATATTCTCGGAATTCCGCAGCATTGAAATCATTGAACCTGAGCCAAAAGCCCTGTAGACAGGCTTTGTTAAGCGGACGAATATGGACGTTCGGCTCCCCATAAGGATAAAATAATTGCCCTTTAAAACAGCATTGATGTTCGATTTTTTCATGGTCAATCCCGTTCTGTTCTAAAACATCTTTCCCTTCCGCAGTATGTAGGAGCGGAAATTGTCTGTGTTTGATCTTTTCCATTTTGGTAAAAAACATATCGCGCCTATTGGGACCTATCAATTGATGGATGGGTTCGGAAATACGAGTATCGATAATGTAAAATTTATAGGTCAGTTCGACATGAAGGATTCGTTGGTACGCAATATCCTGCAGTATAAAATCGATTTCTCCGACGGAGCGTTTGTTTTTAGTAACGGTCCGGTTATATAAAAGGAGGTCGTATTCAGGCGCCGTTATGATCAACTGCTTGAAAATATGCTCCATTCGATGGCCCAAGCGCAGGCGTTCCGGAATAGATTTAGGTGTAAAGCCGCTCAGATCAACTCCCGGAAACTTAAATTGCCGCATTCCGAATTGCTGGTTTATCCATAGGGGTTCTGTATTTAAAAAACCAACAAACTGATTCTGAGCCATCGATAAAAATTTACAAATACGAAGTTACATGAAATCTTATTGTTTGGTATTTTGGTCGACAACCCCCATTCTGCGCGCCCTTTTGAATCGTTAACGTTTCTTAAAAAGCACGGCAATCCAATGGAAAAGACTTAATTTTAAATCATGGCTATGAATACAAGAAAAGGATTCCGGTTCGCTACCTATGAAGCACCGGAAACTACTCCATTTGAAAGGCTCTTCGATATTTTTCAGGAATTGATTACCCACACTTCAGGTGATTTTGATGAAGCTATCGAATGGTTGCGGGAATTGGACAAAGAGTACGAACTTACGGATGATGACTATACCATCGACGATTTTATCGAAGACCTAAAAGCCAAAGGCTACATTCAAGAGGAATTTGAAGATGGCGGCGGCGAGATGGGCGAAAACGGTGAAGAAGGCGAAGGCGGCGGCAAAGGAAATATTTCCATTACCGCCAAGATGGAGCGCATTATCCGTCAACGCGCATTGGATCAGATATTCGGAAAACTCAAACGCAGCGGTGCCGGCAACCACAAGACCGGAAAATCCGGACAGGGCGATGAGCACACCGGTGATTTGAGGGAATATCGCTACGGCGACGGACTCGAAAATATCAGCATGACCGAAAGTCTGAAAAATGCACAGGTCAATCACGGCATCGGCAGTTTCAATCTCACCGAAGAAGATTTGGTGGTCGAAGATACCCAGTATAAGGCCCAAATGAGCACTGTGCTGATGATCGATATCAGCCACAGCATGATTCTATACGGCGAAGACCGGATCACGCCGGCCAAGAAAGTGGCCATGGCGCTGGCGGAACTGATTACGACACGATATCCTAAAGACACTTTGGATATTCTGGTTTTCGGAAATGATGCTTGGCCTATACCCATTAAAGATTTACCCTATCTCAAAGTCGGTCCATATCATACCAATACGGTCGCGGGACTACAGCTGGCTATGGATATGCTCCGCCGAAAACGAAACACCAATAAGCAGATTTTTATGATAACCGACGGCAAGCCCAGCTGTCTGCGACTGGCCGATGGTACCTATTACAAAAACAGCGTTGGGTTGGATGAACATATTGTCGAGAAATGCTACAACATGGCACGACAGGCGCGTAAACTACACATCCCCATAACTACGTTCATGATTGCGCAAGACCCTTATCTCATGCAATTTATCCGTCATTTTACCGAAGCCAACAAGGGCAAGGCATTCTTTACCGGATTAAAGGGCTTGGGCGAGATGATTTTTGAGGATTACGAGTCCAACCGAAGAAAAAAATTGAAGTAAAAAAACTATGAATTTGAATTACAAAGAAATTACTACCCTCGGCGCACTGAAATCCGCCGGCTATCAAACCAAAAGTATTAAAGACGAACTCAGAGACAATCTGAGGGATAAGATTAAAAATGGCGAGGACACCTTTCAAGGGGTTTGGGGCTATGAAGACTCCGTTATCCCTGAATTGGAACGGGCCATTCTATCGCGTCACAACATCAATTTATTGGGCCTTCGCGGACAGGCCAAAACACGTTTGGCGCGGCTGATGGTCCATTTATTGGATGAATGGATTCCCGTTGTAGAAGGCTCGGAAATCAATGACGACCCCATGAAGCCCATGTCGCGATACGCCAGGGAGCTTATTAAGGAAAAAGGAGACGACACCCCGATTACGTGGCTGCACAGAGATGAACGTTTCTATGAAAAGCTCGCTACGCCCGATGTAACAGTAGCGGATTTGATCGGCGATGTCGACCCCATCAGGGCGGCCAACTTGAAATTATCGTACGCCGATGACCGCGTCATCCATTTCGGAATGATTCCCCGGGCGAATCGTTGTATTTTCGTTATCAATGAACTTCCAGATCTCCAGGCCCGAATTCAAGTATCCCTTTTCAATATTTTAGAAGAAGGCGACATTCAGATTCGTGGTTTTAAGCTGCGATTGCCGTTGGATATCCAGTTCGTATTTACCGCCAACCCCGAAGATTACACTAATCGAGGGAGTATCGTAACGCCATTGAAGGATCGGATCGGTTCACAGATTTTGACCCATTATCCCGATGATATTGAGACCGCCCGTAAAATAACGGGGCAGGAATCGAATTTGGACAAGCGCCAATCCGATGCGGTTTATGTTCCGGATATAGCCAAAGATCTTTTGGAACAGATCAGTTTCGAGGCGCGCAATAGTGAGTATGTAGATGCCAAAAGTGGTGTTAGTGCCCGTACCAGTATTACCGCGTTTGAAAACCTACTGAGTACAGCTGAGCGGCGTGCATTACTGACCGGTGCGGATAAAACTATGGTCCGTTTAAGTGATTTCTTGGGAGTTATACCTGCCATAACCGGTAAAATCGAACTGGTTTACGAAGGGGAA
>JBATUY010000162.1:0-14590 GCA_049671465.1 Pricia sp.
CCTATAGCTAAATGCGTACTTTATTCTATTTCGGATTTTTGCTGCATTCTACTGAATACCAAAAAGAGCGCCCCGCAAAGCAACCAAGCAGGCAGCGTAACAAAGGAAAGAAAAACATCGAATTGCAACGAGATAAAGTAGAACAGTCCAAAACTGATCCCCCAGGCCAAGAACACGGATTTATTGAATTTGATATTCGCTACCTCGGCGTAGTTTTTTACGATTCCAGCCTGCTTGTAAAAGAAATGTTCGAAAACGATAATGGCTCCAAAAGGCGCTAGGATAAATCCATAAAGGGCTACAAACCCTAAAAGTTTCATGGCGAATGCCGGGAACAGTCCGGCAATCGTAGCGACCGTACCGGCAATAATAGTGACCCAAAAGGTAGACGTTTTGGGCATGATGGCCTGAAAGGCCAGTCCCGCCCTATAAATTGTGGGGTTGGCGGTGGTCCATCCGGCCAGAACTACGGCAATCAGCCCGAAAATACCGATGGCGTTGTTGGCCAAAGGACCGGGGGCAACAGGAGGGGCTTCCCCAGCGGTTAAAAACGCTTGTGCTTCAGGAGACTTAAGATAGACGGCGTAGAGCAGGGCCGCCGCAATCCAGGCCATATAATGACCAACATACATGCCCGCAGCCGTCGTCCACCCCGCTTTTTCGGTTTTGGCAAATCGAAATACCGAAAGGTCTGACATGCCCACATGCATGGCGGCATTGGCGAACCATGACCAGATGACCACGTGCCAAAAAGTATATTTTATCTGTCCGGGAAAAGGTTCTGAACCTTCGCCCCAGATGTTCCAAAAATCCTCAAAGTTTTTTACCCCTAATTGTCCCAATGCCACGATTCCGCAGGCTAGAAATGCCAATACGATGACCGGGGACATCCAGTTGGCGGCTTTTGATACGGTGTCATATCCTTTAGAGGCAATCAGCGAAATGACGGCACCGATAATAACGACGATGATGACCCATGTCGCCCCATTGGGCATGGTGTCGGTGAGTTTGGGCATTTCCATATCGAAAGGAATACCGACCGCGGTGGCGGAAACGGTTATCATCGCCCCCGCTAAAAAACAGAATAATATTCCATTGGCAAGATTGTATCCAATGACCAGCTTCTTCCCGCAAATTTTTTCGAGTTGATAGTAAAGGGTCAATCGGTTTGCGACCCCGATTTTTGCGGTCAGAAAGCGCCAGCTAAGTACTGCCAAAAGATTGCCTATCAAAAGACCGATAATCAAGTCAAAGGCGCTGACTCCGGCGGTAAGAAATAGCGGACCTATCATAAATTCCGTACCAGCGGCATGCTCACCGGCATACATCCCCAAAAAGCTTTTCCAGTCTTTCCATTTAGAGGCGGGTACCGGTTCGCGTTCAAATTCCCCACCGGCGATTTCTTGGATCAGTTCTTCTTCGTGTTGGTTTTGGCTCATAATCGTTCGGTTGTTTGAATCTCAAATTTGTTGTTACCCAAGTGGTGGTGCTCGTCTTCTATTATGGTCAATTCAATGCGGAGCTCAATCTTTAAACCTTCCATGGCATAAAATTTTGCTCAACTTTTTAGTCAGTAATTAAATGCTTCGGTAAATCCTCTACTTTTTCACAGCAGAGTTGGTCCATGACCTGCTTGAACTGCGTCTTCAGTATAGATATAGTATGGTCTCCGCCTTTATTCCCCAGGGCGCCGGTGCCGTACATAAAGGAACGCCCCATAAACGTGAATTTTGCGCCGCAGGCCATGGCGCGGGCAATATCGGGACCGGATCGCAGCCCGCTATCCATCATAACTTCGATTTGGTCACCGTATTTCTTGGCGATTTCTACCATAGACCGAATGGTAGATTGTGCGGCATCGAGCTGACGCCCGCCGTGATTGGAAACAATGATGCCGTCAAACCCCATCTTGATGGCATCTTGGGTATCCCGCTCTGAAGCCACGCCTTTTAGCACCAATTTTCCTTTCCATCTATCGCGGATGGGCTTTATTTTTTCGGCGTTCAAACGACCGGAGAAGGTCTTGTCCATAAACGCTCCCAATTGCTTCAGATTCAAGCCTTCAGGAGTGTACGGCTTTAAGGTCTCGAAAGTGGGCTGACCGTATTTCAAGGTGTTGAACGCCCAAGTCGGTTTGCCTAAAATCTGTAAAATATTGGCAACGGACATCTTTGGCGGAAGCGCCAATCCGTTTTTAAAGTCCCGGGGTCGATACCCGAAAGTCGGTACGTCGCAGAGTAAGACCAGAACGGGGCACCCGGCGGCACTGGCGCGGTCGATAATATCATTTCGCACCTCATCTTCAACGGGATTGTATAATTGAAACCACGCGTTGCCTTCGGTAAGCTCGCTGGCCTTTTCGATATCCATCGTTGTAACCGTACTCAAGATAAAGGGAATGTTGTGTTTGTGCGCGGCCTTGGCCAAAATAGCGGGGGAGTTGGGCCACATCAGGCCTTGAAGTCCTACCGGCGCTATGCCAAAAGGCGCATCGAACTCCATTCCCAAGACTTTGGTCTTCGTAGAGCTGATGCCTTGGTTTCGAAGATAGCGCGGCTGTAATTTTACATCCCGTATCTCTGAAGTATTCCGTGAAATACTAACATCTTCGTTGCAGCCGCCATCCAAATACTCGAAAGCAAACCTCGGTACACGTTTTTGCGCCTTGGTTCTCAAATCGTCTACGGAAGGATAATCGGAATTGAATTCCATCGCCATATATTTTGTGCTCTAGTTAATGAATAAGACCTTGTGGTTTCATTGAGATCGTACAAACTATGATTTGATAAGTATAGTTTCCGATTAAAAACGTAAATGATCAGCGTATCCTCACGCAATTCAATGGGTCAGGATAATAGGGACGTGTTTTTTCAAAGAATAATTTTTTTTCAGGAACTTAGAATTCAGTTCCGTATCGGAAATGGCGATGGCCGCGCCCAAGGCCGAACCTAGGGATGAATCCGTCGTCCGTAATTCCATATTCCTGAGATAGTGCGATACCAGTTTGATGTACACATCATTATCACTAAAACCGCCGTCAATAAATAATTTTTCGATATCATCGTCACCTGCGGCAATCTTGATACTTTCCACCTGAAGTAAGACCAGTTCGATCATCAAATGATGGTAGGCATGTTCAAATCTATGGAATTTAAAATGAGTCGCTTCAGGCATGTTTTTGTCGGTAATGCTTATCCACCGAAAAGCGTATTCAAAATCTTTGATAATCTCGTAAAACACCTCATAGTCGAAGGATACCGATTTGTGATAATCGTTCGGAACATTATATTTCTTAGATAGTTCCGCCACCTGTAAGCTATATTCATTGCCTAGAAATATACGGTTCGCCTTCACCGCTTTTCCGTTGATACGCATATAGTTGATACAATCCTTTTCCATATCGGCTTCGGAAAGTGCCTTTTTGGTAAACGGGTTGAGCGCAATGCTCCAGGTTCCGGTCGACACTAAAATAAACTTTTCCTTAACGCTGCGCACGTATGGCAACAGGGCCGCTGAACTGTCGTGAATACCGACCCCTATCTTGATACGTTTTCCGTTGTAGTTCATGTTGATACTGGTCTCGGTCGAAACGATGGGCGGTAAGATTTTGTGAATATCCTCTTTATAGACCCACTCGTGATAATCCTTTTTACCATAATCCCACAAGGCGGTATGGCAGCCGATACTTGTATATTCGCTGATGGGAATACCTGTAAAGAGATAGCTGATGTACTGTGGAAGATGCAGTGAATAGGCAATCTTCTTAAAGAGTTCCGGGCGGGTGTGCTTCAGCCAGTATAACTGCATCCCCGAATTGAGCATGCCGGAATTCGATGATCCCGTTCGGGCCGAAAATTCCACTTCCGGACCATATTTTTCGTAGAAGGATGCCACCAGCTGTTCATCTAAAGACTTGGTATAGTTGTAAAGCGGGGTAAGTACCTTCCCGTTATCGTCTAAATGAACAAAGCTGGCGCCATAGGTAGAAAAGTTGATGGCCGTAATATTGAATTCCTTGGCGTTCAGAATACGGTCAAAAACCTCTTTCAGCCAAATTTCAAGGGAATTCAGGTCTTCCGTAGGATGCCCGTCTTCATCTTCCACAAGGTCAAAACTGACGTATTCCCTGTAGACCTCTTGATAGTCGGTATCGAACAAAAAGAATTTTTTGTTGGTTTTTCCGATATCAAAAATGGCCGTTACTTCTTGCATTATTGTGTTCTTGTTTTGTAGGAATTAAAGTCCGGTTGCGACTGAATCGGCACCCCTCTCGGAAACCAACTGTTTTCTGATATTTAACGACCGGTACGCTTTCAAGGGATGGATGGCACCGCCATTTTCCAATCTTGCTTTTTGAAGCAGCGGCCTGACATCGGTACGGTAGGCATCTTGAAGAATTTCTTGGCATTTGACCACGTCGTGGGCTTGCTGTGCCGCCTTCAGTTCATCTTGGTCGGCCAACAAGGCCTTCGCGTAGGCTTCCTGAATGGCGTCTAAAGATTGTATGATGTCCTCAAGAGGGTCTTTGATGTTATGACTGGCATCGATCATCCAAGCAGGGTAGGGGTTTTGCGGATTGTTTTCCATGCCATAGACCAAGGCGTTGAAAATCAGGAATAGCGCGTAGGGTTTTACGCTGCCCACCGTCAAATCGTCATCGCCGTATTTGCTATCGTTAAAATGGAAGCCGCCCAGTTTGCCTTTTAACATTAAGGTCGAAACGATCTGCTCGATATTCGTATTGGGCAGGTGGTGGCCCAAGTCTACCAAAGTATAGGCTTTTTCGCCACAAGCGTTCGCCAACATAAAGGATGTGCCCCAATCTTGGATGACCGTACTATAGAAATTGGGCTCATAGGGTTTGTACTCTATAAAAAGCTTCCAATCATCAGGTAAGGATGCATAAATTTCGCCTAGACTTTTTTGGGTCTGTTGTAAGGCGGACTGAAAATTGGTCTGCCCGGGAAAGGAGGCACCATCGGCCAACCACACGGTCAGGCTTTTGGACCCCAGTTTATTACCGATTTCGATAACCTCTTTATTGTGTTCGACCGCCTGCTGGCGAACCGCTTCGTCGATGTTGCTCAGCGACCCGTGTCTATAACTTTTGGCAGCATTTTTCTGGTCTTGAAACGTGTTGGAATTTACGGCGTCAAAGAGCAGGTCGTGCGATTGCGCCAATTCTTTGATGGCCGTGTAGTCTTTTGGGACATCCCACGGAATATGCAACGAAATGGCGCCCGCAGTTTGGGTCAAGGCATGAATTGCCCCGACGTCATCAATTTTTTGTTCCAAGGTCGCCGGTTCTCCCTGAAATCCGAAACGGCCAAATCGGGTACCCCCGGCGCCTAAGGCCCAACTGGGGATGGCGACTTGAAAGTCCGCCAATTTTTGAACAATATGCTTGACCTCAACGCCTTTTTTGGTCAATTGGCCTGCCGTGAAATCGAAGCTTTCATTGTGGGTCGCTAACGAGTTTCGATTGGAGTCCTCTATGTGTTGTTTATCTATTTTCATATATTTAATTTATTCCAGCGGAAGCGCTTTCGTAGAATGAGATAGGTCTACAAAGTATTCTCGGTCAGTTCCTCTACCGCACAAAAGCGTTGGCCAGTCCCCCGTCGACATTGATAATATTCCCGGTCGTCTTGTCCAACACACCGACCAAGGCAAACACGCCATTGGCAATATCCTCGGGATAAATAATCTCGTTCAACAGGTTTCTTTTGGCGTAATGGGCTGGCAAATCTTCAACGCTAATGCCGTAGGCCTCGGCCCTTCCTTCGGCCCAATCGCCTTCCCAAATTTTACTGCCGACGATGACACCATCGGGATTGACGGTGTTCACTCTAATCTTATCACCGCCCAACTCCGCGGCTAAAAGTCGGGCCATATGCTGTTGTGCCGCTTTTGAGGTTCCGTAGCCTACGTTGTTGGGGCCTGAAACGAGGCCGTTTTTACTGGCGATACTGATAAAATCGCCTCCCAGGTTTTGTTTGCGCATGATGGCGACGGCCTGCTTGGCGAGCTCGAACTGGCCCTTGACCAATACGTTCTGCAGAAGATCCCAATCTTTTTCGGTGGTATCCTCAAGCGGTTTTGAGATGGCGAGCCCCGCACTGTGGACTACAATATCAACACCCCCAAAATCGAGACAGGCCGTTTTATAGGCGGCTGCAATCGACTCTTGTTTCGTCACATCGCAAACGGCATAGGTAGCGGTATCTGCCCCAAAAGTTTCCAAAGCTTCCTGTAGTCGGTCTTCGACGATATCGGTCAATACGACGTTGGCGCCCTCTTCGGCCAGCTTGTCCGCAATCGCCTTTCCGATACCTCCTCCGGCGCCGGTCACCAGGGCGACTTTTCGGGACAAAGGTTTTTCTTTGGGCTGACGTTGCAGTTTAGCTTCCTCCAGCAACCAATATTCGATATCGAAAGCTTCTTGCCGCGGTAAAGATGTATACTCGGTAATGGCCTCGGCACCGCGCATCACGTTAATGGCGTTGACATAAAATTCGTTGGCCACCCTGGTAGTCTGTTTGTTTTTCGCAAAGCTGAACATGCCGACCCCCGGATATATGATGATAACCGGACTGGCATCACGCATGGCGGGACTGTTCGGATGTTTATGTTTTTCATAATAGTCCGCATATTCCTTTTTATAGGTTTCAAAAGCCGGTTTGAGTTTTTTCAGAATGGCATCGGTATCCGACAGGTCCGCTTCGGCATCCAGTTCGAGCACCAGGGGCTGGATTTTGGTACGCAGAAAGTGATCGGGACACGAAGTGCCCATCGGCGCCAATCGCGGCATATCGTTACTATTGATGAACTCCAATACCGTATCGCTATCGTTAAAATGACCGATCATCCTATTCTCGGAAGAACATAGGCCCCGGAGCATGGGAATCAATTGGGCCGCTTTTTCTTTACGTTCTTGTTGTGGAAGGCTTTCCAGTTTTGCGCCGCCAAAAACACTACCGTTTTCCTTTATTTTTTTAGCAATGTATTCGGATGCCATTTCGATGACTTCCAAACTGTTCATATAGCTTTCATACGAAGTGTCGCCCCAAGTGAACAGACCGTGGCTGCCCAAAACGATGCCGCGAATACCAGGATTATCGTTCAGGCATTTTTCCAATTGTAGTCCCAGATCGAAACCCGGGCGTTGCCACGGCACCCATCCCATGGTATCTCCCCAAATTTCTTTGGTCACCTGTTCGCTATCCTTCGCAGCGGCCACTGCGATTAGGGCATCGGGATGCAGGTGATCGATATGCTTGAAGGGGAGCAAGCCGTGCAAAGGCGTATCGATGGAAGGTGCCTTACTATCCAGATCATAGATGCAATGGTTGAAAAGGCCTACCATGCGGTCCTCGTCTGACAATCCTCCATATACATCCTTTAGATTACGGAGTCTTTCGGTATACAGCCCGGCAATACCTTTCTTGGTCAGCGTTCCGATATCGCCACCGGAGCCTTTTATCCACATTACCTCGACATCTTCATTGGTCAACGGGTCTTTTTCTATGGTCTTGCAACTGGTATTTCCGCCACCGTAGTTGGTAATCCGCAGGTCGGCCCCGAGGATGTTCGACCGGTACAGAAATAATTCGACCTGATCATCGCCGAGTTCCGCTGCTTTTTTATCGTCCCACAAGTAATCAACATACTTGAAATTTTTGACCGTATTGCCCATAGTAATCCTGTTTTTTATTTTTATTGTTGCTAAAGTAAGGTGTGCAATTGAGGTATGTATCCTGTACTGTACCGCAAATAGCAAATTAGATAAAAAAATCCCCTTTTTTTTGAGAATGACTCCTGATTTCAATTAATTTTAGCCAACTTACGACAACTCAAAAACAGACTAATGAAGATGTTCAGACACGTGCAGATCGACGAGATTTCGAGAGTGCCCAAATACCGACAGATTGTAGACTCCATCATACACCATATATCCATCGGGAACCTAAAGATGGACGAAAAAATTCCGTCGATCAATCGATTTAGTGAAGAGTATCTTCTTTCTCGTGACACTGTTGAAAAAGCCTATTCCATCCTAAAAGACCGAAAAATAATCACCTCGATCCGGGGAAAGGGCTATTACGTTACCCGCACAAAGTTGCTTTCCAAGACCAACATCCTTATCCTGATCAATAAACCAAGTTCCTATAAAATCAGGATTTACAATGCTTTTATAAATAGTATCGGAGCCAATGCACACACCGATCTATTTATTTATCACTGTAATGAGACCCTATTTCTCAACCTCATGGAGAAGCACGCGAACGCCTACGACTATTACGTTATCATGCCCCATTTTAAAAGCGAGACATTAGAGCATAGAAGCAGCACGGACAAAATTGTACAAGCCATCGGCAACATCCCTAAAGAGCGGCTGGTCATCGTTGATAACCAACTGGGCACCTCTGGAGACATCATAAAAGTGTATCAAGATTTTGAAAACGATATTTATGATGCGCTTACGGAAGGTCTGCCAAAAATCAAGAAGTATGGACGATTAATTTTAGTTTATCCTACCAAGTCTGTCTATCCGTACCCCAAGCGTATCCTCTACGGGTTCAAGAAGTTCTGTACTGAAAATGAGCTCGATTTCGAGGTCATAGACGAGGTTTTCGATGATATTATATTGAGAAGGGGAGACCTATTTATTACTATCGAAGAACTGGATCTTGTGACCCTGGTCAATCAAATTCGAAAAGACGAATATGAGATAGGGAAGGACATCGGGGTAATATCTTACAATGAAACCCCGCTTAAAGAACTGCTCGGGATTACGGTAATATCAACTGATTTTCAAGCCATGGGCGCGACTGCAGCAGAAATGATTTTGAACAATAGGAAAGGTATGGTCAAGAATCCGTTCAGGTTTATTGACAGGGAATCGGTGTAAGCAATTTTTAATTTAGCATCGATCGTTACGCAATGCTGGCATTTGAATTCATTTCGAAACCTAACTTGTACTTTTTATCAGAAGACTTTTTCTAACAACAAAACATAGTAAAATGAACAGAATAGTAACAGTGCTCTTAGGTGTCTTTTTGGTGGTCGTTGCTTGCGAAGAAAATAAGGATGTAAAAGGTGATTTGGCTGAAAACCTCCCGCCCAAGTTGGCCAAGCTAAAATTACAGCCCGGTTTTGAAGCGGAGCATCTGTACAGTCCGGGAGACAAGGGCGAAGGCTCATGGGTGGCAATGGCCTTTGACGACAAGGGCAGGTTGATTACTTCCGACCAGTATGGGGCGCTATATCGTATGGAGATACCTGAGATAGGTTCGAAGGATGTCACACCAAAAATAGAAAAGCTCAAAATCCAGACCGGAGAGCAAGTGGCCGACTCGGTGATTCAGATGGGATATGCCCAAGGTTTGCTATATGCCTTCAACAGTCTATATGTGATGGTCAACCATCGGGGCAATGATGAGTTCGATCAAACAAGTGGACTATATCGTTTGCAGGATACCGATGGCGATGATCAATATGACAAGATTACCTTATTGAAACATTTGGACGGCGCCGGGGAACATGGTCCGCATAGCATCGTACCTTCCCCAGATGGTAGGTCTTTATACGTCATTGCGGGCAATCACACCGATTTGCCGGAAATGGATAGTTACCGTCTTCCTAAAAATTGGAAAAACGACAACCTGCTACCCGAAATTAAGGATCCACGTGGACACGCCAACGACCGGGGCGCTCCAGGAGGTTGGATCGCCAACATTGATCCGGAGGGCAAAAACTGGGAACTGGTAGCCGCCGGATTTCGAAATCCCTTTGACCTTGCTTTCAACGAACTGGGCGATATGTTCACGTATGATTCCGATATGGAATGGGATTTGGGCATGCCCTGGTACCGGCCTACCCGCATCTGTCACGTAACCAGTGGCGCGGAGTTTGGCTGGCGTACAGGTAACGGTAAATGGTCTCCGGCCTATCCGGATAATCTACCGCCCATTCTCAATATTGGTCAAGGTTCGCCCACTAATGTTTGCTACGGCATAGAAGCTGATTTTCCTGAAAAATACAAACGTAGTGTTTTTGCCTTCGATTGGAGCTTTGGTATTATTTACGCCATCGAGTTGGAGACCGAAGGGTCATCGTACACGGGAACGAAGGAGGAATTTCTATCAGGACTTCCCCTTCCGCTTACCGATGGTGTGGTGGGCCCTGATGGCGCTTTGTATTTCATGACCGGCGGTCGCCGTCTCGAATCGGACCTCTACAGGGTACACTATAACGGCTCGAAAGAGAATGTTACCTCGGCTGATGTGGGGCTAAAAGAAACCGAGGAGAACAAAATCCGAAAAGAGCTTGAAACCTATCACACGGGAACTAAAAAAGGAGGCGTGGATTTCGCATGGCCTTATTTGGATAATGACGACCGTTTTATACAATATGCCGCCCGTCTGGCTATTGAGCATCAGCCTGTAAACACTTGGCAGAATAAAGTGTATGCAGAGAAAGATGCCGGTAAAAAAATACAAGCTTCGATTGCCTTGGCGCGACAGGGAGACGCCGACCAGCGCGATAAAATATTGAATGCACTAATCACAATAGATTACATCAACTTATCACCGACCCAACAGGTAGATTTGGTTAGGGCCATTGAACTTACTTTGGCCCGTATGGGAAAACCGGGTTCGAATACTGCACAACATGTAAGCACATATTTAGCTTCCCATTATCCTGCTGAAACCGATGTGCTGAACCAATTATTGAGCAAAACCTTGGTTTATCTTGATAACCCATCGGTCGTTTCGAAAACACTAGAATTGCTAAAATCCGGTCAAGGGGAGAACGCCTCGGTCATGGCCAATACCGCTACGGAGGCCAACGATTTAATTTTGCGTAATCCTCAATATGGTATGGCTATCGCCGAGACGCTGAAGAATATGCCACCGGCACAGCAGACTTTCTACGGAATAGCGCTAGGGGACGCCACTCAAGGGTGGACACCCGAACTGCGCGAAGCGTATTTCAAATGGTTCTATAAGGCCTTTTCCTACAAGGCAGGCCGCAGCTATATAGGATTTATCGATAAGGCCCGAAAACAGGCATTGACCCATGTGCCAAAGGACAAAATGGAATATTACAACCAGATGTCCGGCGATTCGCTGTTGAGTAATTCGGGCAATTCACTAATGAACGAAGATGTTGTACAACCAAAGGGCCCGGGAAAAAACTGGACCGAAGAAGATATTGCCCCCCTACTGGCCGATGGGCTTGGAAATAGGGATTATGAACAGGGCAGAAACATGTACTTGGCCACAAACTGTATAACTTGCCATGCAATGGGCGGCGAAGGGCAAAATATCGGTCCTGACCTGACCCAAATCGGTACGCGGTTTTCTCAGGAAGATATGTTAAAATCGATCATCAATCCGAATGAAGTAATATCCGACCAATATAATTCGACGGTTTTTTCATTAAAAGACGGAAATTCTGTGGTAGGTCGATTGATCAGCGAAGATGGGGACACCTATAAAATTTCCCAAAACCCGTATGCACCTGATGTGATACGCGAAATCCCAAAAAACCAGGTAGTCAACACAAAGATGTCGACTGTTTCTTTAATGCCTCAGGGAACCATTAATAGATTGGGCCCAGATGAAGTTAAAGACCTATTGGCCTATTTGATAGCCGGTGGTAATGCGGACAATCCTATTTATCTGAGCGCGGACGAACAAGCTTCTCGATAAAAGTCGGTTTTATACCTCATATCAATAATCGGATCGAAAATCTATCACTAATAACCAAATGAAAAATAGGACAAAAGAAAGAAGACTGATTTTAGGGATTTTAGGAAGCGTCGGGCTGGTATTCGGGCTACATTCTTGCAAAGAGAATAAACCTGAGAAGGTGGAAGAAACGACCAACGAGATGAAGGCCGACCATGAGGGTTTTGTTAACATCTTCGATGGGAAAACTTTGGATGGTTGGAAAGGTGACACTACTTATTGGAGCGTCAAGAACGGAAATTTGACCGGCGAGGTCACCCCTGAAACGCTTCTCAAGAACAACACTTTTATCGTCTGGCAAGGGGGGCAACCCGATGATTTTGAACTGAAACTGGAATTCAAAATCGCGGAATCGGGTAATAGTGGCATCAACTATCGCAGCGAAAAAATTGACACCATGGAGTATGCCCTGCGCGGTTACCAAGCCGACATAGATGGAAAAATCCGATATACGGGCCAGAACTACGAGGAAAAAAAGCGGGCTACCTTGGCCTATCGCGGTGAGAAGGTCATTATAAATTCACAGCCCAATCCAAAAGAATCTGGCTCATTACGGGCCAATGTCGAAAAAAACTGCTGGCAGAGTAGGGATGTGGTGGCTTCCCTAGGTGCATCCGATTCCCTTAAAACCAAAATCAACAGCAACGATTGGAACGAAGTACATTTAATTGTTAAAGGCAATCGCTTGAAACATTATGTCAATGATGTTCTCATGAGCGACGTTACCGATAACGACACCATCAATCGAAAATCAGCGGGACATCTTGGGGTACAGGTACACGTCGGTCCGCCCATGACGGTCGAATTTCGGAATATTCGATTGAAGGATTTATAAAAGAATATACCAGTAAAACTTGAGGTGTTTAGACGCCTATTTTTGCTATTCTGTACTTATACAAATAAAAAGGCGATGGCCGTAGGATTTTGTTTTCTTTGGCCATCGCCTTGAGCCGTTAAAGGCTTTCTTACAAAAGTCTTTAATTTAGAAACCCTTATTCCACAACAATTCGATGCGAGACTTCTTGTCCGTTTATCTCACCCTTTAAAAGATAGATGCCCTCTGTCAGGTTTTCAAGGCGCATGGTCAAATCCTCACCGGAAGTGGAGACCTCTTTAATGGGATGTGCTACTGCCCTATAGTCTAAGAGCATAAAATTGCCTAAAGAACTGATTTCTTCGTTCCATTTTATTTGAAGTGTTTCAACGGCGGGATTGGGATATACCGTGACATCAAAGGTTTCCGCGGATTTTCTGACCGCTGTCAACGAGGTCGAAGGTTCTATGCCCCACACCAATTCGCCATTGATGTACGCGGTTACCGTACTGGTTTCCGCGTAGGTATTGTCGATGGCCTTGAAAGAGTAATCGTCGTTTTCATTGAACGAAGACCAGTCTTGTTTATATACTCTAGATTTTATTTCGCCGGTTCCGCTATAGGCGTATAAAATACCTGCGGTGTCCGTAAAACCGATTTCTAGATAGGTGTCCGAACCCTGCGTTTCGAACCTGCCGGTGATGACATCCTCCCTTATTTCGGCATAGTCGACCTTATAGTTCAATGCCGCAGTGCCTTCGGGGGTGAACCAATACCGTAGGGTAACATCGTTTAGATCCACGGGGATGTTTCCTGAATTGATCAGTTGCAGGTATGGTTTTATGCTGTTATTGTTTGGATTGTCCCTGTTGTTGTGTAGGACGGATAGCTGTACATTTTGGTCCGTTAAAATGGATGGTTCTTCGCCCCAGATCAACGCACCGTCCCAATAGACGGTTATTTTATCGGTTTCCGAAAAGCTATTGCTGTTGGTGTAGCTGTGATCATTGCTTTCGTCAAAATCGGAAAAATCGCTTTTTGAAATTCGGGTCTTGATGATACCGGAGTTTCCCAAGGCGGAAATGGATGCCCCATTTGCAAAGGATAGCTCGGCGTAATAATTCGCACCCTCCCTGGGTTGTTCCAGGGCTACAAAGCTTCCTGAAATATTTTGATTTCCTAAAGCCGCATAGTCGACATAGAGGTTCAAGGGGTCGAAGTTTTCCGCGGTAAACCAGTATCGGACCGAGATTCGCGCTAGGTCAATATCGCTATCCGCCTCGTTCCTGAGCATAAGTTGTGGCTTGATCTGATTGTTTCCGGGTCTGTTCCTGTCCCCGTTTTTATAGTCTACGATGACAAACGGAGCGAAGACTTCCACCTCCTCCGAATAACAAGACTGCGAATCTTCGTTGAAGATGGCCGCAACACGATAGCTATATAGTTCTCCCGACACTAAACCGGTATGGCTATAGCTAAGTTCATCGGAAGCCAGCCGTGCCAATTCTTCGAAGGTACCATCGGCGGTCTTGAATTCCAGTACGTAGCCGGAGTTTTCCATCATGGCACTTTGCCATTGTACTTCGACCTCGGAAGGCGATATGCCAGTGGCAGAAATGTTATCGATGGCCTGCAGGTCAATTTCCAAAATCAGGTCTTGCGAAACGACAACGGATCCGGCAGCTAAAAGCGCCCCGTTTTTGCTAATTTCATAGGCATGGTCTACATTGGAAGCCACATTGAAAAAGTCTAAAGAACCATCTTCTTGCGGTATTTTAAGTTCACCGTTAAAGCTCACAACGAGGTCTTGTAGATCGGCACCACAGTTCGCGATATTCATTTGAACGCTAAACGGGGTGGTTTCCGTGGTAACCTCATTGTAAATTTCAGACCAATCTGAAATACCGATAACCGATTTGTAAGGTTCGAAAACCACATCTTCATCGGGGGTGCCCGCCGCTTGCCATACGTACCAGCCTTCCTTCTTTTCATCGAAACCGTCGAAAGTGCCCTCCTGCAC
>JBATUY010000163.1:0-11347 GCA_049671465.1 Pricia sp.
AAGAAAAAGCGTTCGATTTGGCCGATGAATTGCCCAATGCGCTCGTTATAAACGGTGATGGTAGAAATGTTGAGCTGTTGCAAGAAGAAAGTCTTGAATCTATGGATGCCTTTATCGCGGTGACCGGAAATTCCGAAACCAACATCATGTCTTGTCTTGTGGCAAAATCGAAATTCATTAAAAAGACCATCGCCATGGTCGAGAATATGGATTATTTTCAGTTATCGCACTCCATTGGCATCGACACCCTGATCAATAAAAAACTATTGGCCGCCAACAATATCTTTAGACATATCCGTAAAGGCGAGGTCGTGGCGCTGATGCGCTTGAACAATTTGAACGCAGAAATCTTGGAATTTGTGGTCAAACCCGATTCCAAGGTCACGGGCAGCGTGATACGCGAGCTCGATTTTCCGAAAACGGCTACTATCGGTGGTGTAATCCGTGACGATGAAGGCATTATCGCGCTCGGTGGGTTCGAAATCCGCCCGGGAGATCGGGTAGTGGTCTGTTGTATGCCCGAGAGCATCCCGAAAATAGAGCGTTTGTTTCTGTAAAATGGGCCCAGGTCGCTGATAAGTGTATAGATGAAAAGCCATATCCTAAAAGTAACCAACTCCTTGAAATCCTATAATTTGTATCCCATTTTATGCGCTTAAATTCCCAAATCATAATCCATATCATGGGGCTGCTCATACTTTGCAATGGCGGTTTTATGCTGCTGGCCGCATTGGTCAGCGGAATTTACGATGATGGGGCGACCTTGAGTATTTCGCTCGCCGCAATCGTTACCATGTTCGTTGGCATAACCGGTATGTTTTTTACACGGGGACACAAAAAGGAGGTAAAGCGTAAAGAGGGATATATTATCGTCACCTTCGGATGGTTGGCGCTGACGTTTTCAGGGATGCTGCCCTATCTTTTTTCCGGGGCTATTCCAGGGATTACAAACGCCTTTTTTGAAACCATTTCGGGGTACACCACTACCGGAGCCTCCATTTTAGATGATATCGAAATCATGCCCGAGGGCATACTTTTATGGAGAAGCCTTACCCATTGGATCGGTGGTATGGGTATCATCGTATTGGCCATTGCTATATTACCCTTATTGGGAATAGGGGGTATGCAGCTTTTCGCCGCAGAATCGCCCGGCCCGAGTGCCGATAAGCTACATCCTAGAATTACGGATACTGCCAAGAGTCTCTGGTTGATTTACATAGGATATACCCTAGCGGAAACGGTACTGCTGAAATTAGCGGGAATGAGCCTTTTCGATGCGATCAACCATTCGCTGGCTACCTTGTCTACCGGTGGTTTCTCAACAAAAAACTTGAGTTTGGCCTATTGGAACGATCAACCTCTGATTCAATACATTACTATCCTATTCATGTTTTTGGCCGGCTCGAACTTTGTACTGAGCTATTTTGCGCTTAAGGGAAAAGTTCAACGGATCATTAGGGACGAGGAGTTCAAGGTCTATACCCTGTTCGTCATCTGCTTTACCGTAGCCGTTGGCCTGGTCATCTATTTTAGGGCAGAGGTACCGGTTTCGGACTATCACCCCCAGGTTTTCGGGGTCGCGGAAAGTGCCTTTAGACATAGCTTGTTTCAAGTTATTTCAGTGATAACTACAACAGGCTTCGTCACGGCGGATTTTACGGGTTGGACGCCCTTTCTGACGATATTCTTTTTCGGATTGATGTTCTTGGGTGGATCTGCGGGGTCGACCTCCGGGGGCATTAAAGTGATGCGGCATATCATGATCATCAAGAATGGTGTACTGGAATTTAGGCGTAGCCTTCACCCGAACGCGATTCTACCGGTGCGGTATAACGGTAGAACCGTAAAAGAGAATATCGTCTATAATATTATCGGATTCTTTGTATTGTATATGCTCCTTTTTATTATCGGTGCCTTGGTGCTAGGCTCAATGGGCATTGATTTCGTAACCGCTATCGGAGGTGCGGCCTCTTCCCTGGGCAACGTCGGGCCGGCATTCGGCAGTCTGTATCCGCTCAGTAATTTCAACGGATTGCCCGATGCCGGAAAATGGTGGTGCGGCTTTTTGATGCTTGCGGGACGATTGGAGCTGTTTACGGTGCTTATTCTGCTTACACCTTATTTCTGGAAGCGAACTTAGCGTACGGATGCTTATGTTTTTTTGGATGGGGCATCTAACTCTCGCAGTATTTGGTTCACATCTTCTTCCGTTGTCGAGAGCTTATTTTTACATATCGAAATCAAGAGGGATGCCCGCTTCACTTTTTCGGAAAGTTCGTCGACCGAGATTTCGCCCTGTTCGATTTCGCCAACGATTTCCTGCAGTTCCTTGAAGGCTTCGGAATAGTTCGGAGTATCTTTTTTGCTCATTTTTGAAACCGTATGTTTGATTTTTAAAATCGTCCCGGAAGTTTAGATGGGTCAAGATAAGTACTTAAATGAAAAATCCCCTAAAAAAATACATCCAAAGCCGGAACAAAATACGCGTTACCTTTTATCCCGGTGCTTATTTTTAGTCTTTCTCACAACCTTAGACTTTTCCTCATCCTCAGTCTTGCCTATTTCCTTAACTATACTTTTAAAGCTGCCCTCATTTAAAATGGTCGTGAGCGAGTCGCCCGCTTTGACCTCCGCCGAAGAACGCAGGGCTTTACCGTTGAATTGGGTTATGCTATAGCCTCGTTTTAATACGTTTTGCGGACTGAGATTATAGATATTCTTTTCTGCATTCTTTAAACGTAGGTTCGTGTATTCAAGCTGTCTTTGCACATCTCTTTTCAGGCTCGCCGCAAATTGCGATATGTACTGCTTTTCTTCGGCACAGAATTGATAGGCACTTTTTTTAATATCGTCTTGGGCAGTCGCCAGTGTATGCTTCTCGTTGCTTAGCCGAAAACGGGATTGCCTTGATAGGGATTGTACATATCGCATGACCTGATTGTTATTGTCATCCAAAATATTCCGTGTAACCGAACGCAACAATTTTACTTCCGATGCGAATGTAGTTTGCGCATCACGGACTAATCTGCGGCTCCGTTCGCCAAGGGTCTCTTCAGCCCTGGCTACAGGTACCGAGAAATCGTGAAATTTTTGGATCAGGAATTCCGCCAATTTCGTCGGGGTAATGGCATTTTCATGGGCAATCATTTCCGCGACCGTTTCGTTAGTGGAATGGCCGATACCGGTAATCACGGGAATAGGAAATTCGGCGATGGCCTTGGCCAAATTATAGTTGTTGTAGCAGGAAAGCCCGATATCGCCGCCACCGCCCCTGACGATGGCCACTACATCAAAATGGTCAATTACTTTTTTGATTTTCCGTAATTGCGCGATGATAGTTCGCGCCGCATTATCGCCTTGAAGTAACGATGGAAAGAGCAGTTGAAAAAATGCATAGCCGTAACGGCTTTGGGCCGATTCAAAAACATTGATAAAGTCGGCATAGCCCTTACTGCTCTCCACAGAGATAATGGCGATTCGTTTCGGAAGCAACGGGAGTTCGCGTAATTTGTTTTGAGAAAAAACACCTTCCAGCTTCAATTTTTTGATGGTGTCCTGTTTTTCTTTTTCCAGATCGCCCAAGGTGTAGCTGGGGTCAATATCGCCGATTTTCAAGGTCAGTCCGAATTTTGGGTCGAAATGGACCATCGCCGAAAACAATATTTTGATACCATCTTTTAAGGGCTCTTTTAAGACCTTTTGAAAGTTGGCATTGACTCTTTGGTAATCGCTTCGCCATAAGGTGGCATTCATCTCGGCGATGACCTTACCCTCTTTCTTCTCCACCAATTCCGGAAAGCAATGTCCCGAGCGTTCATACAGGTTGAGTTTGTTCATCTCCGCCTTTACCCAAAACGAGCTGGTGTATCTATTGGCAATCGTTTTTTGAATGCTTCCAGTTACCTCCCGCAAGGTGAAAATTCGCTTATTGCTGGCTTGTTCCCTCATTTTCAATTGCTCATCAATGAAGCCCAACCCACCAAGCTTCGAATTTCTGATCGGTATCATCAAGGTGTACGACTTCTCCGATAATGGGTGTGACCAATGGAATATTATAGGATGTGTTGAGCTCCGTAATCTTGATTAAGGGTTCGTCCCAGGCATGGTTGGCCAGTGCGAATTTTGAGGAATGCACGGGAAAAATACGCTTTGCTTTTAAATCCTGTCCGGCTTTCAAAACCTCCTCGGGCATGAGATGAATATAATGCCAAGCCTCGTCATACTGTCCATTTTCCAAAATTACCAGATCGAAGGGCCCGTGGGTGTTGCCAATGTCCGCAAAATGCGTGTCATAGCCACTATCACCACC
Source organism: Pricia sp. (assembly GCA_049671465.1). GTDB lineage: Bacteria > Bacteroidota > Bacteroidia > Flavobacteriales > Flavobacteriaceae > Pricia. The sequence goes on from JBATUY010000163.1 coordinate 4,310, forward strand.
GATATAGATTTTCAGGGTCGGGGTCTGCAGTACATAAGAAGCCCACAGGGTTTTATTCCGTGCAAAGCCCCTTCCGGAAAAATGTCGGGTAGGGGTTACAAAAACGGTAAAGCCATCTCCCGGTTCCACTTTATCGTGCCAATCTTTTTCAATAATTTTTTCGGAAGCATAGCCCCAAGACTCAAAATGGGCGCCTACACCAAGGCCACAGATTACCTTTTCAACCTTATCCTTCAGGGCAATCAACGTCTCATGATCTACATGATCATAATGGTCGTGCGAGATAAACAGATAGTCGATTTTCGGAAGGTCGGCCACGGTATACCCATTGGTTCCGGTAAAGGCTTTCACGGAACTTGCAAGAGGAGAAGCGTTTCCACTAAAAACGGGGTCGACTAAAAAACGTTTTCCGTCTATTTGCATAAAATAGGATGAATGCCCGAACCACACCAGTATATTCTCGTCATCGGGCAGATCCAATAAATTCGTTTTTTTGGATGGGATGGTATCCGCGGGAATCCGCCTAGGTCTATCTTTAAAGAAATAGTCGGTCGTTACCTCCCAATAGGTATGGCCTTCGGTGAGGGCAGGGGTGGGACTCAGATTTTGAAACTGACCGTCTTTATAATGGGATGATTTTTTAAGTACCTCCAACCGCGCACCACTCGGATGTTTACCGAACGTATCGCGTTGCATAAAGAGTAGCGTAGCCACAAGAAGAACCCCGATGGCAATGAGTATAAAAATCATGGTTTTTTTGAAAAGTTTTAATAGGCTGAAGCTCATTCAATGGAAGGTGTTATCTGTAATGAAAACGGCGCCTTATTCTATAATTTCGTAATCGACATCCAGTTTTCGAAAAGCCCGTAACGCAGAACCGGAATTTTTGTCCTCCACTTCTATATCTACGGCATCGCCTTCTAAGAGTATAGCAGTAAGTTCATGTGCCAATGATTCATCGATATTCGATGAAACTTCGGCTATACATCTAGCTATTGCTCTCTTATCGGGCCGTTGGGCATCGCAGGACAATAAATTTACTTTCATATCACCAATTTAGACATGCAATATACGGGAGTTCAGATTGGTTTGGGTGGATTGCGATATTTTTCGCTCGCAACTCCGTCGTATGCGGCATATTTCAAGAAAGCTTGTTACAGGTTGCTAAAAAACTAGCCCAGTTTATCGCTTTTTATTCTTCTTCCGCATATTTTGAATCTTATCGCCACGCCTAACCGGTTTTTTATAGCGTTCTTTCAAAGATTTCTTATAGCTTTTCTTCTCGGTTTTTTCTTTACTGTTCTTGGCCGATTTTTGATGAAAGGAAGCCCCAGCTTGAGCAGCGGAATCTTTATGGGGCGATTCTTGCTCGACCAAGGGCTTGGGCTTTTCCTCAGGGGTCAGCTGGGATGTGAATTCAACTGCGGTCGGGAATTCTGTCTGCGGTATGGTATAGTCCATCAGGCTTTCAATCGATTCCTTTAAAATAATTTCCTTTTCACTGAATAGCAAAATTGCTTTTCCCTGCTGTTCGGCCCTTCCGGTTCGGCCGATACGATGGATATAGTTCTCAGGATAAAACGGAACATCGAAACTGACCACGGTCGCTATTTTTTCAATATCGATACCGCGGGAGATGACATCGGTGGCGATTAAAATTCTACTGCGGCCATCGACAAACTTGTCTATAGATCGTGTACGATGATTCTGTTCCTTGCCGGAATGGATTACGGAAGTCTCGGCTTCAAAATTCAGGGTTTCGAATAGCCTATCGGCGCTCACCCTGGTCGCCACAAAAATTAGGACTTTACCATGCGCCTCCTTGTCCTTCAACAAGTGGTTCAAAAGATTGGCCTTGGTATAGAAGTTGGGCACCGCATAGGCTTCTTGGCTGATATTTTCCAAAGGCGTTCCGCTAATGGAAATAGTTTTTTTCACCGGGTTAACCAGAAAACTATCGATCAATTCATCTACATAAGTAGTCATCGTAGCGGAAAAAAGCAGGTTTTGTCTTTTGGCCGGCAGGTAATCAAAGATATTTTTCAGCTGGGTTTTGTAACCGAAATCCAGCATAATATCGACTTCGTCGATGACCAATTTTTTGATGCCGTTTAAACGTAGAACATTACTGAGCGCGAGGTCGTATAATCTTCTGGGCGTACCGATAATGATATCCACGCCTTTGTTGACCGCTTGTTTTTGGGTATTAATGTTAGTGCCGCCATATACTCCTAAAACGCGTACACTGAGGTAGGGCGTCAATTTTTCAACTTCTTTGACGACTTGAATGACCAGTTCCCGAGTGGGAACCAGAATCAGTACGCGCGGATTCGGTTGATCGGAATAGCTTAGATCTTGGAGAACGGGAAGCAGATATGCCATTGTCTTTCCGGTCCCGGTCTGTGCAATACCTACAAAGTCGCGGCCACTAAGAATCGGGGAGTAAGACGCCTCTTGAACGGGCGTCGGCTTTTCAAAAGCTAAATCGTCGACGGCCTTGCGCAATTGTTTTTTGATTTTGAAATCCTCAAATGTTTTCATTCGGCGTAATGCTGTTAGATAAATTATTACTGCTAAACTCACGTTCAACTAAAGTCTTTTTTAAACCCATTGAAGATTGGCAACATACGAACATAATAATCAATTATCTAGGCATTAAAGGAGTAATTACGTCAATAAAGAAAATTAACAAATGAGCTTACTTATGACCTATGCAACCGATGAACCGCAAATATTTTGAAATGAACCCCTAAAGTCTTTTACTAGTCTAACAGGTTCCGCGTTTTACGGCTCGATTTGATGTACCAAAAAACCCGTCACAATAGTAACGGGTTTCTTCTCATCATTTATTTCTCGAACCTTTATAATACCGCTGCAATACGCTTCACGGCCTCACGGATTTCATCTTCCGATGCCGCATACGAAATACGGATGCAATTGGGATTTCCAAAAGCTTCGCCGGTTACTGTGGCCACATTGGCTTTCTCCAACAAATAGAGCGCAAAATCGGATGCATTGTTGATGGTGGTACCTTGTAAGGTCTTTCCAAAGAAGTTTGAAATGTCGGGAAAGACGTAGAAGGCACCCTCGGGCACGTTGAGGTTGAAGCCCTCGATTTCGCTTAACAATTTTAAAATCAAATCCCGGCGCTCGTGGAATTTATCAATCATAAACTGAATCTTGCTGACGGGAGCCTCCAGCGCTGTAATGGTCGCGCGTTGGGCAATGGCATTGGCTCCGCTGGTGTTTTGGCCCTGGAATTTGGTGCAAGCCTTGGCAATCCAATCCGCTGCGCCGATGTAGCCGATGCGCCATCCGGTCATGGCGAAGGCTTTTGATACGCCGTTTACGGTAATGGTGCGGTCGTACATGCCCTCGATACCGGCGATACTGACATGGCCGCCCCGAAAGTTGATGTGTTCATAAATCTCGTCCGATACGATAAAGATACCGGGGTGTTTTCTAAGCACTGCTGCCAATCCTTCAAGCTCCTCTAAATTATAGACCGAACCGCTGGGATTACAAGGAGAGCTGAACCAAAGCATTTTGGTCTTTGGCGTAATCGCCGCCTCGAGCTGCGACGGTGTCATCTTGAAATCCGTATCAATACTGGTCGGCACTTCTACCGGCACGCCTTCCGCCAGTTTAACGATATCGCTGTAGCTGACCCAGTAGGGGGCGGGCAGAATCACTTCATCGCCTTTGTTCAACATACACATGGCCAAATTGGCCAAGGACTGCTTGGCTCCCGTGGAGACTACGATTTGGTTCAGGCCGTAATCGAGATTATTGTCCCGTTTGAATTTATTGGAAATTGCTTTTTTCAGGTCAGCGTATCCGTCAACGGGGGAGTAGCTGCTGTAGTTGTCGTCAATGGCCTGTTTGGCCGCATCCTTAATGAAATCGGGAATATTAAAATCGGGCTCCCCAAGGCTCAGTCCGATGATATCTTTGCCCTCGTTACGCAGTTCTCGTGCCTTGGCGGCCATGGCCAAAGTAGCGGAAGTGGACATGTTATTGATCCGTTCCGAAAGATGTTGGTTCATGTAGTGGTGGTTTTTTAAATTGCTATTATCGGCACGTTTTAAAGGTAATCAAATCCCACTGTGTCGATTTTCAAATAATCAAGCCCCGACCTGCAGGGCCGCGGGAGGTCTTCCCAAATCTTTCAAGTGCTTGAAGTGCGAAATTATGGCTTTTCGGGTAGTTTTATACTCGTTGTATGGCAAATTGAACTCCTTTGCCGTTTCTTTCACAATTTTTGAAATTTTTGTGTAATGCACATGGCTGATATGCGGAAAAATGTGGTGCTCTACCTGATGGTTCAATCCGCCTGTAAACCAGTTGACAATACGATTCTTGGTACCGAAATTCACAGTAGTAAATAGCTGGTGAATCGCCCATGTATTTTTCATGGTACCACTGTCATCGGGCAAGGGGGTATCGGCCTCGTCGACGATATGCGCCAATTGAAAAACAACGCTCAAGATGACACCTGCCACATAATGCATGATAAAGAATCCTAGCAGCACCTTCCACCAAGCGATATCGATAAATACTAGCGGCAGTACGATCCAAATGGTAATATATATGATTTTAGATATTACCATGGTGCTCCAATTTACAATGGGATTGGGAAACTTCCCAAAGCTCAGTTTGCGTTTCGTATACCGGTACATCTGCATAAAATCCGTCGTTATGGCCCAGTTGAAAGTCAACAATCCATATAGAAACACGGAATATAGGTGTTGGAATTTATGGTGTTTCTTCCACTCGGTATGCTTCGAAAAACGGAGAATGCGACCGGCTTCCATATCCTCGTCATGCTCGTGAATGTTGGTGTAGGTGTGGTGCAGTACATTGTGCTGCACTTGCCAATTGTAGACGTTTCCCGCCAAAATATAGATACTGCTGCCCATAAGCTTGTTGACCCACTTTTTGTTCGAATAGGCGTTGTGGTTGCCATCGTGCATCACGTTCATACCGACACCGGCCATGCCCACGCCCATAACGATGGTCAAAAGCAGGTTGGCCCATATCGGCAGACCAAGGGTCAAAATCAAGAAATAGGGCGTTAAAAAGAGGGCGAACATAATGACGGTCTTGAGATGCAGTCGCCAGTTTCCTGTTTTTTTTATTTTATTATCCTTAAAATAGCTATTGACACGTTTATTCAGCGTCCTAAAAAATTTCGCGGAATCTTTTCGTGAAAAACGTATGGTATTTTGCTCCATGAGTTGCAATCTTTTTTGTAAATATCGGTAAAAATCAATAGCCTGAGGTACGAAGCAGCGGTTTTTGAGCCTAGATATGGTAATTTTGCGCCCGTCGTACGGCAACGACTACTGACAAATATACGCATGAACTCAAACTTAGTATTCAAATATTTTCCCAATTTAACCGAAACCCAGAAAAACCAGTTCCTTCATTTGGAAGATTTGTACAAAGATTGGAACCAGAAAATCAACGTGGTTTCCCGAAAGGATATTGATGAGCTCTACCTACGTCATGTGCTGCACTCGTTGGGCATCGCTAAAATTCAAACCTTTAATCCGGATGCCTCGATTCTGGATGTAGGAACTGGCGGCGGTTTTCCCGGGATACCCTTGGCCATTCTGTTTCCGGAAGTACAATTTACCTTGGTCGATTCCATAGGAAAAAAAATAAAGGTGGTCGACGAGGTCGTGGCGGGTTTGGGCCTTGAAAATGTGCGAACCATCAACGATAGGGTAGAGGTCGTGCCCGGAAAATTCGACTTTATAATAAGTAGGGCGGTAGCGGCCATGCCGACCTTCGTGCATTGGGTCAAAGGGAAGATTAAAAAGGATTCCCGACACAAAAGAAAAAACGGTATTCTGTATCTTAAAGGCGGCGATTTGGGGGAAGAGTTAAAAGGATATAAAACGGCAGAGATTATTGCACTGACCAATTATTTTGAGGAGGATTTTTTTGCGACCAAAAAACTGGTTTATCTTCCTCTGAAGTATAGGGGATAGATTGAACGTATTAAATCTTTAACATCGTTTCAAAAGAATATTTGCAGTTTTCCGCATACTTCTTCATAAATAAATGGATGCGTGCCAGCAATGATCTCTTTATCTTCTTGGTCTTCACTCGTAATCTATCCGTTTTCATAACACCGTTTTTTACATACTTTACATAAAGTTACTAAAAGTTTACGATTACTTAACGTTAAATTTACATTGATATTGTGTAGTTGGTCGATGAAATCAATAAAAATCGCCGTTGAATGCCATTATTCATACAAAAAGTCCTTACCGATGCATTGGTAAGGACTTCAGGTACTTCCATAAGATTTCAGGCCATTTTGGTCCTCAAGCCCAACAGGGCAGCTGGGAATTTACTGTTTCTCGCTCCAAGGCGGGGTGACCCCGTTCGAACGGGCATAGGCAATCAATTGGCCTTTGTGCTCCCCGTTGTGTTCCATGATAGACAATAAACCTGCTAGCTTGTTCATCTTGGCAAAACCGAAATCGACTTCTTCGCCGAGTTCTTCGTTTTCGACCATTGCCACTTTTTCGTTCACGAAAGCGTTCGACTTTTTAAGCGCAGCTATGATGTTGTCTTTTCCAGTTGTTTTGGCCAAATTGGTCATGTCCACATCTTCCGGAGGCGCGAAGCCCAATTTTGAGGCGAGGTAATAATTGCCGCCGGCCACGTGCATCAGAGCTTCCCCGACCGAATTAACGCCCTCCATGGGGCGCCAGTCGTACTGTTCTTCCGAAAAGGCTTCCGCCAATTGCACGACTTGTTCTTGGTTATAAGTTAATACTCCTTGAATCGTACTTTGGGTCAAATTGTCTTGTGCATAGCAAGCTACCGCAAACATAAATACTGAGATTCCGACTAATTTTTTCATTTTCAATGGCTTTAGTTGTTAGTAAAAAAAAATAGGTCGATGCGATTGGAAACGCATCGACCTGCAAGATACTAAAAATCAGCGTATTGTTAGCCTAAAAATGGATAGCGATAGTTTTCGGGAGTAACAAACGTTTCTTTGATCAAACGTGGCGATAC
>JBATUY010000164.1:0-1585 GCA_049671465.1 Pricia sp.
GAGCTAGCGCGGGGGGTATATCTTCATACTTCTTTTAAAAAGATCGAAGGCTACGGGCTTGTTGATTCGAATGGATTAATTGTGGTTGAGATTGACCAAGCCTATATTATTGATACGCCATGGTCTGAAGAAGATACAAAGTTGCTTCTGTCTTGGGTCGCTGATAAAGGCTATAAAGCTATGGCAAGTATTTCAACGCATTCTCACGACGATCGCACTGCTGGCATCAAGTTGCTAAATTCAAAGTCAATTCCTACGTACACGTCGGACTTGACTAAAGCACTTCTTGTACGTGAGGGAAAACACGTTCCAACGCATACATTCGAGGGGGATAACTATATTTTTCTGCGTGGAATAATCGAGTTATATTATCCCGGTGCAGGCCATACAGAGGACAATATTGTTGTATGGTTACCGAAGAGTAAAATACTATTTGGGGGCTGCATTGTTAGGAGCCATGAATGGGAAAGCTTAGGTAATGTGCGTGACGCTTCAATAAGTTCGTGGGCAAATTCGATAGAGAATATCAAGTCTAAAAAATATGATATTAAAACAATTGTTCCTGGTCATGGTAACGTTGGTAATGCTGATATATTAGACCACACGTATGCTCTCGCAAGGTCAGCGTATAAAAAATTAACGGAGCCCTCTAAAGCATCGGCTGATTAAGGTGTTTTTTTACCGCTCGAAAAAAGAGATAAATAAGTTGCTCATCTTAGGTGTTTAGAAAGATAATTTTTTCGCTACCCCACAATAAAAAGACTTTGCAGCTTACCAGACCAACTTACCAGACTAACTTGCTAGGGAACCTCTGATCAAGTCCATGATACTTCTGGCTTTCAGGCATTTGCCCTATCAAGCTGGGCCGGCACTCCGGCGCCGAGTTGCACGAATGCCGAGGCCTTTGAAAACTCGGCAACGCTGATAGGGTGAATGCCTGAAAGCCCCGGAGGGCGCGGCTGCGCGCCCCGGACCAAAACGCTCTTCTGCAGCGTTGTTGCTCTCGCCAAGGGCTACGGCCATTGCCTTCGAGCAACGCCTTGCAGAAAAACGTTTTGGTCTCGCGCAGAAGCATTATGGACTTGATCAGCGGCTCCCTAGGCTCTATTTCGCTGATAATATCGTTTGAGGCAGGCGCTGTGTTGCACGATAAATTGTCCGAAAAAATTGCCGCGCTTTCTTTAAAATTAAAATTCCGGCCTCGATTGTTGATCGCGATATTGTCTGTTATGTCCATCGCGCCTGGGTTTCGATTGTAGGTAAAGCCGTGTCGGCCGTTCTCAAAAGCAAGGTTGCCGCGCACAATGTGCGCCACCGGAATATTCTCACCACCTAATTTAAATCCATTTTTATCGCCGGCCTCAAATGATCGTCCGTCACTGAGAGTGCCATTTTGATAGGCAATCGAGTGCTCGACGGTAAGCTTACCAATCGGGCCGGTATCGGCTTTCGTGTAAAAGTCCCATCCGTCATCGCTATTATGGTGTGCGACGCAATGGCGAAAAATATTCCCGGCGCCCACCGTACGTTTGGCGGCAAAGCCATCGGCATTTTCTCCGCTCGAATCTGCATTATCATGCGATAC
>JBATUY010000165.1:0-2799 GCA_049671465.1 Pricia sp.
CTGCATGATCACATCGTCGCCCACTTTTACCTCGATCTGGGTATTACCGCCTATGGCCAGTTTTTCGGCAATGCTAACGATATCATCGCCCTCTATTTTTTTCGCCAGGTATCGGCCGTAATAGAAATCATAAAAGTCGTTACCGGCCTTGGTCTTGGTATCCTCGATGACCATCCCCCTTAAAATAAAACCGTCATCACCAGCCTCTTTAATATCCGGCTCCGCCGTCGCTTGGGTGTTTTTCCGAGGTATATAGGTCCCGTCGACTTCGCCTTCGATACCATTGAGCACTTTCCTATCCTTCCCTAATAAATTATCCTCTTCGTCATAAATAAGCAGCAGGATTATCGTGCGATCTTGGGCGTCGATATTGATCGTACTGGTAGAAAGTTCCTTTTTATCGCTGGCAGGCAGCACGAAGCGCCCCTCTTGTCCGGTTTTGCTGGAATTTCCCTTTTCCCCTTTATTTTTATCGGATTTGATGACGGACAGCTCGTAGCGCAGACTTTTTTCAATAGCCGTTTTGTTCTCCGCCAGGCCCGTAATCTGTAATAGGCTATGGTCACGGACCTCTAAATCGATACTGGCCGATATTTCGGTATTGTACCCTTGTGCGTGTATAAGTATAGGAAGGATAAGTACGATACCAAGGATGTAGATTTTATTTTTCATGATTAGGTTTTTCGATAGTCAATGTGGTTTCGGCTGCGTTTAGGATATTTTCGGTAGGAGTCTTTACCATAGGAATCACGGGGTCAACGGCCGGTTTCAATTAAAACTTCGGATGGTCAGGGCCTGGGCGTCGCCCTCCATATTCAGTTGGATGCTCTCGGTCAACGAATTGCTTCCAAAAATCGATAGGTTCTGATGGTTACCGTTCTGTAGTATAGTTCGCTCCAGATTCAAATGGGACGCCTTTCCATACTCCAGAAATACGTTCCCGTTCCCGTTCTGTAGCGTACTGTGTACTACCGTATTTGCTGATACATTGATATCGGCCCTATTGGCATTGCCGTTCTGAACCAGTTCCACTGCGTTGTTTTCCCCATAGGTTTTGATTTTTCCGATATTGTCGTTGCCAATCTGATAAATATAGGCCGAACCGGATGCGTTGGCGGAAGGCTCTGCCGGACCTGTCAAATCTGTCAGCATAAGGGCATTCGATTGCAAAATGGTTTCGATGGAAGGGGTTTCTACACCATCCGCTTCCTGTGCGGATAGATAGCCACAGCCGAAAATAATCAGGGCATAGGACAAGATTTTTTTGAAGTGTGTAACGATATATAGCATGGTTTCTAGATATTTGGTTAAAAGGGGATGGTGAAAAATTTCACCATCCCATTATTATAGTACCCCACAGCCTGTTAGTTCTGAACTACAGTGGCCATGTTGTTAGAGCCGAACTGTACAAAACTACTGTTCTGGCCCAGGCCGGTCTGGGTTACCGTTGCCGTATTGTTGTTGCCAAAAGCTTGGCCAACGTAGCTATAATGAAGTGCACCGTCTTGGTTTATGGTTACGCTTCCATCATTCCCGTACTGCTCGATCTCGCTTGCATTCAACAGACCGTTTTGGGTGACATCGGCGGTATTACCGTCGCCCGCTTGATCGATATAACTGGCGTTGGCTCCCGTTTGGTTAACGATAGCGGTGTTATGGTCACCGGACTGAAAGATTTCACTGGCATTGATCCCATCTTGGGTCACGTTGGCGGTATTACCGTCTCCGGACTGGTCGATGTAGCTTCCGAGGTCTATCGGCAACACATCGGCGTCATTGTGAAAAGTCTGATTCACGGTAGCCGAGTTATTATCGCCCGATTGGTCGATTTCGCTATAGTTGCCCCCTACACCGGGAAAAAGTACCGCTCCATCTTGGGTCACCGTAGCATCATTGCCATCACCGCTTTGTTCGATATAACTTTCATCGAGACTACCGGCGACTTGCGTTACCGTTGCGGTATTATGGTCGCCAGGCTGGATGATGTAGCTCTCGTTCTCAGAGCCCGCCTGATCCACCGAAGCAGAGTTACCATCGCCATCTTGCTCTATGTAGCTAAAGGCATCTTCTCCTTCTTGATAGGTATCGGCCGAGTTGTCATCACCATGCTGATGGATTTCGCTATACGAGCTATTACCATCTTGGTAAGCCATCGCAAAGTTATCGTCACCTGATTGGTGCACATAGATCTCACCCGTGACGTTGCTGTTCTGCTGCTCCGTTTCGGCCCAGTTACCGTCGCCTTCCTGAACAATCTCGGCATAATCGAAAGAGCCGTCTTGATCGATCTGGGCATAGTTGTCGTCACCGGTAACCGTGATGTAGCCCAGATTTTCCTCCGCGTTGAAGTGCTGGCGGATCTCGGCGTAATTACCGTTGGCCGTTGAGGCACCGCCCCTATCTCCGATTTCGACGAAACCCTCGTTACGGTCCCCGTGCTGCTCTATCCATACCTCATTATCGTTACCATAGATATCGACACCTTCGGGATTACTGCCGGTCTCACTTCCCGAATTGGGACCGTTATTGTTCTCGTCGCCGGTCTGTGTCATGGTTACGGAGTTATCGTCACCCGATACGCGAACCGTCGCGTTGTTGTTCTCCCCGGTCGCCAATTGTTCTACGATAACCGTATTGCCATCGGAGCCACCGAGACCCTGTACCCGTATCCAGGCGTTTTGATCCCCGTTTTCCTCCTGTGTGACATTGGTCGTATTGTCATCGCCGTTTACGACGACATCCGAGAGGTGACCATCACCGGTCTGACTGACCGTGGCACTGTTGCCATCGCCCGTCTGA
>JBATUY010000166.1:0-21138 GCA_049671465.1 Pricia sp.
GTATCGCATAGGTCGACCAATCCGGTAAAGGATTAAAACCTGATTTCCCGCTTCCCAGAAGTTTATAGACCTCCTGCCCTTGCACTCGCCTGAGCGGGGCATGTGCAAATTGCATCATTGCGAATGCCCAAATTTTACTTTTTAAAGAAGTAAACTTAAATATACTAAGTGTCGTTATTTGTGCCATAGGGGACTATAGCTTTAATTTGAAATCAGGCTATCTAAAAGCTGAATGGTTTTTTCGTTGTGCCAATCCTTTATTTCATCGGATTTGACTACAACCCTTCCATTTTTATCAATGAGATAGGCCCCAGATGGTTCCGGTATTACTAGGGGGCACGGTTCCCCAACTATTCGGAAAGTTATAGGAAACGAATAGTCCTTATTTTCCATAAATTCCGTAACGGGATAGGTCTCTTCATTGGTCACGATATAAAAATCCATCGTACCCCTATACCGATCATATAGCTTTTGGATGTCGCGCAGCTCGGCCACACTCGGGGTATGCCAAGTAGCCCAGAAGTCGACCAAGATAACCTTCCCCTTTGATTGGTCAAAATTAAATAATGTACCCTCGGCATCTCGAAGGCGCCAGTCGTAATGGGCCAACTGTTCTTGGTTGTCTACCGCAATGATATCAGGTGTCGCCGCAAACAGCCGCATCAGCCAACTTTTTCCCAAGTCGCCCAACGGGGTCACAAAGAAGGAAAGCACTAGTATGATAACGGCAAGGGTTGCTACGGTTTTTCTTTTCATGGGCTCAAAACTAAAAAACTCCCTAAAACTAAAGGGAGTTCTTTATTAGTTTACTACGGGGAACTATGCCGCGTTCTCCCGCTTGATGACATTAAGGGCAGAACCCTCGTTGAACCAACCGATTTGAGCGGCATTGTACGTATGGTTCGCCTTGATAGTGTCTTTACTTCCATCGGCATGTACGACTTCAATGGTCAAGGGTTTGTCGGGAGCAAAGTCAGCAATATCGATAAAATTGAACGTATCGTCTTCCTGAATTAAATCATAGTCCTTTTCATTGGCAAAGGTCAGACCTAGCATGCCCTGCTTCTTCAGGTTCGTTTCATGGATACGGGCGAAAGACTTCACCAACACAGCGGCAACGCCCAAGAAACGGGGTTGCATAGCAGCGTGTTCCCGCGAAGACCCTTCTCCGTAGTTATGGTCGCCAACAACGATAGTCTTGATACCTTTAGCCTTATAAGCCCTTTGCACATCGGGCACTCCGCCATACTCACCGGTCAACTGGCTCTTGACGAAATTGGTCTTTTTGTTAAAGGCATTGACCGCACCAATAAGGGTATTGTTAGAAATATTGTCTAAATGGCCACGGAACCGTAGCCAAGGACCCGCCATAGAAATATGGTCGGTCGTACATTTACCGAAAGCCTTGATCAACAACTTTACACCTTGCAAGTCTTCTGCAGTAAAGGGTTCGAAAGGTTCCAATAGCTGTAAACGTTCCGAATCTTCGGCCACTTTCACCTCAACGCTCGACCCGTCTTCACGGGGCGCCAAATATCCGGCATCTTCGACTTCGAAACCTTTTGGGGGCAACTCAATGCCCATGGGTTCGTCTAATTTCACTTCTTCACCATCTTCGTTGATGAGAGTATCGTTCATGGGATCAAAATCAAGCTTCCCGGAAATCGCTATGGCGGCTACCAACTCGGGCGAACCGACAAAGGCATGGGTATTCGGGTTGCCATCGGCCCTTTTGGAGAAATTACGGTTGAAAGAATGTACAATGGTATTTTTTTCATCGCCTTTCATATCACTTCGGTCCCATTGGCCGATACAAGGGCCGCAAGCGTTGGTAAAAATCGTGGCACCTAGGTCCTCGAATATCTGAAGAAGGCCATCGCGTTCCGCGGTGAACCGAATCTGCTCCGAACCGGGATTGATACCGAAATCGGACTTCGGTTTTATTTTTTTGGTTACGGCCTGCTTGGCAATGGAAGCCGCACGCGTTAAATCTTCGTAAGAGGAGTTCGTACAAGAACCGATCAGACCCCAATCTACATTGATGGGCCAATTGTTTTCTCTGGCCTTGGCACCCAACTGCCCGACAGGTGTGGCCAAATCAGGGGTGAACGGACCGTTCAAATGTGGACGGAGCTCATCTAAATTGATTTCGATCAATTCGTCAAAATACTTTTCGGGATTTTCGTATACCTCGGGATCGGCGGTCAGATGTTCCCTGATTTTATTCGCCTCATCGGCGACATCGCTTCTGTCGGTCGCCCGAAGATAGCGTTCCATCGAATCGTCATATCCGAAAGTAGAAGTTGTTGCACCGATTTCGGCCCCCATATTACAAATGGTTCCTTTTCCGGTACAGGAAAGATTCTTTGCACCTTCCCCAAAATATTCTACAATGGCTCCGGTACCTCCTTTTACAGTAAGAATGCCTGCTACTTTTAGAATAACATCCTTGGCGGAGGTCCATCCTGAAATATTACCCGTTAGCTTCACACCGATCAACTTGGGAAATTTCAGCTCCCAAGCCATTCCGGCCATGACGTCAACGGCATCGGCACCGCCTACCCCGATGGCGACCATACCCAATCCGCCCGCATTGACGGTATGCGAGTCGGTACCGATCATCATCCCTCCGGGAAAGGCATAATTTTCTAAGACAACTTGGTGAATAATACCTGCGCCCGGCTTCCAAAATCCGATACCATATTTATTGGAAACGGATTCCAGAAAATCGAAGACCTCCGCACTCTTGCTATTGGCGGATTTTAAGTCGGCCGCAGCACCACTTTTGGCCTGTATCAGGTGATCGCAGTGCACCGTAGTGGGTACAGCGACCTGGGGCTTTCCGGCCTGCATAAACTGCAGCAGGGCCATTTGTGCCGTAGCATCTTGACAAGCGATACGATCAGGGGCAAAATCGACATAATCCTTGGCACGGGTAAAGGCTTTGGTGGGATTGCCGTCCCATAAATGGGAATATAATATTTTTTCCGAAAGTGTCAAGGGTTTACCGGTTACTTCACGTGCTTTTTCAACGCGTTCGGCCATCTTGGCGTATACCCCTTTGATCATGTCTATGTCGAATGCCATTCTATGTTTTGTTTAAGGTTTTGTAGTCTCGCAAAGCTACTAAAAAAGGACTAAGCTTTTAAGCATTTAAAGGGATTTTTAGCATCGGTGGAAGTCACAGGGGGAACTCCACTCTTTCTTCAATAATGCTCCTTTGGTTGCCCATTCAAAAGTTACAGCAACTTTCCAATGATATCCTCTTCCGAGATGCCCTCGGCCTCCGCTTTATAGTTCTTAATGATACGGTGTCGGAGGATACCCATAGCGACCGCCTTCACATCTTCGATATCGGGAGAAAATTTTCCGTGGATGGCGGCGTGGGCCTTAGCGCCCAAAATCAGATTTTGGGAGGCACGGGGGCCGGCGCCCCAGTCGATAAACTGCTTGACAAAATCAGATGCGGACTCCAAGTTGGGCCGGGTACTGTTCACCAGTTTCACGGCATATCCCACCACATTGTCCGGCACCGGAATACGGCGTACGAGATGTTGGACCTCTAAAATTTCTTGGGCGTTAAACAGGGCGTTGACCGTAGCTTTGCTATCGGAGGTAGTAGTTTTGACCACCTGCATCTCTTCGGCAATCGATGGATACTTCAATTCAATAGCGAACATAAAACGGTCGAGCTGGGCTTCCGGTAAGGGGTAGGTACCCTCCTGCTCTATCGGGTTTTGTGTGGCCAACACGAAATAAGGCAGTTCTAGTTGGTGTTGTTGCCCGGCAATGGTTACCGAGCGCTCTTGCATGGCCTCGAGCAAGGCCGCCTGAGTTTTCGGGGGGGTACGATTGATTTCATCCGCCAAAATGATATTGGCGAAAATGGGCCCTTTTATAAATTTGAAATTCCGGTTTTGGTCGAGTACCTCGCTACCCAAAATATCACTGGGCATTAGATCCGGGGTGAATTGGATACGTTTGAAATCTAAACCCAAGGTCTGGGCGATGGTATTGACCATCAAGGTCTTCGCCAGGCCCGGCACCCCAATGAGCAGGGAATGCCCACCCGTATATATGCTCAAAAGAATCTGATCGATGACCAAGGTCTGACCTATGATCACTTTGGCGATTTCTGCCTTGAGGGCCTTGTGCTTTTCTACCAGATTGTTGATTGCGGCTACGTCTGACATGCACCTACTCCTTTACCCAGTTGTTGGCGAAATCACAATCTCTATTGCTCTCGCCTACGCTGACGTACGTATCCTTAATGTGTTTATCCATCCATTTTTTAATGGCCTTATACTGTTTCTCGGTTTTCGCAAGCTCTTGGATTTTGGTGTAATCTTGAGCAAAATCAGCGGAATGCTCATCGTAGCGGTTGGTTACTTTCAACAACTTGTATTTCGGTCCGCCCCCGCGAGGGTCTTCTTCGATAAGCGGATAGGAAATTTCGTCATCCTTCAGGTTACGGACTTGATTGTATAGGGCCGGATCCATCTTGGTCAGCTCAAAACGGGAATCGTAGTTTACGGGATTCCGTAAAAGGCCGCCATCGAACTTGGTCTCCTTTTCATCTGAAAAGTTAAGCGCCGCTTCGGCGAAGGTGTATTTGCCGTCCATGATGTGTTGTCGGATGGTATCCAATTCTTTTTTCACCTTGGCAAGGGCATCCTGAGAAACTTCGGGCTGCATCAGAATGTGGCGAATATCGCGTTCTTGTCCCCTTATTTTTTCCAGTAAAATAATATGGTAACCGAACATGGTTTCGAAAGGCTCGGAAATCTCGCCCTGTTTTAGGCTGAAGGTAACATCCTTAAACTCCTTCACGTAACCCGATTCGCGTGTGACGTTTCCGATAAATCCGCCATCGGGCTTAGATCCCGGATCCTCGGAGTACAAAATGGCCTTTACACTGAAACTGGAATCGTTATCCAAAACATCGGCCCTGATCTTGTTCAGTTTATCAATCGTATTCTGCTTTTCTTTCTCGGTGGGTTTTGGTGCCTTGACGATCTGGGCGATTTCCATTTCCGCTCCGAAAACGGGGCGCTCGTCTTCCGGAATGTTATTATAGAACTGTCGCACCTCTTCCGGTGTGATCTCTATCTCCTCGACAATACTGGTCTGCATTTTTTCGGATAGCATACGCAGTTTGTTGATTTTATTGATATCCTCACGTAGGCTGGCCTCGTCTTCCTTTCGATAGAACTTCAACAGTTTCTCCATGGAACCGGTCTGCTGCACGAACGACTGAATCTGGCGTTCGGTGGTCGCGGCAACCTCATCATCGGAGACCAAAAGGCTGTCTTGCACCGCTTGGTGGGCATACAGGCGATCTTCCATGAGCTTTCCGAGGAGACCACATTTGGTGACATCTTCGGTATTCACGCCTTGACTCTTCAAATCGATCAGCGTCTTTTCGATATCGGAATCCAATATCACATAGTCGCCGACCACGGCCGCGATACCATCCAATTTAATCTTCTTAAAGTTGTTGGTGGAATCTTTTTTTTCGACATCAAGACTGGCCTCCAAAACGGGCTCGTCGGGCTCGATTTGCGTGTCGGGCAATTCATCGGGCTCTTGTGCGAAACTGATTCCACAAATACCCAAAAACATAATACCTACTACTAACTTGCTCATCCTATTCATATACCTCAAATTCTTTTTCTTTAATCGCTTCATCTATAACCTCGGTTTCCAGTTTGCGTATAAAATCCAATTTCCGTCGACTTAAAAGCACCTGCTCGATGGTAGGTTCGATAAAGGAAAGTGGCGCAATTTCGTCCACGCTCCTCACGTCAAGGATTTTAGCCAAATATACCCCGTTATCGTCCTCTAAATTCAAAAATTGTGATTTCTTTAGTTGTTTCTCCACGTTTTCGAAAGTCAAGGGCGGAATCTCGTCGATAACCCGGGACGCCGGAATCCAAATGGAATCGTTGAAACTTGTCTTTCGGAACTGCACGCTGATGGAGTCCAAAACTTTCTGGTCTTTTTCCCCAAAATTCTTCAATCTTTCGGCCACCTCGACCTTGTTCAGAAAGTCTTTGGGAAGGGCTACGAACCTAAGCTTCACCAACATTTCCTTTAACCGGAAGTTCTCTTTTTCGCTTTCGTAAAAACTTTCGAGCTCCGCTTGGCTCACCGTCGAATCGTTGACCTGTTGCATCAACGCCTCTTTGTAAGCGCGGGTGTACAGGTCTGTGCGGTAATCGGCTACAAACGCATCGTATTCCGCCAATTTCTCTTCCGGGAGGTTGATTTTCGCTTTGTCGAGCAGTAGTTGCTTCGAAGCCCACGTATTAATGTAGTCGGTCACGAACGAAGCGCTATCCTCTGGGGATAGGTTCTTGCCCATAATCGCGTTCACATCGTCTTTGAACAGGTATTTTTCACCGACCCTGGCCAAAGCTTTTGGCTGTTCTTTCTTCCAAACATAATTGCAGGCGCCCAAAAATACTGTCGCAAAAAGACAGCATATCGCGTATTTCAGGGTGGGCATAATCGATTTCATGGCGCAAAAATACTAAAAGCCAAACGCTGCACAAGTATACCTTATTATTACTTAACAGAATTTTGGGGGTGTGGGCGAATATTGAGTATTTTCGTTCCGGTTGTCGGAATTGGATTTTCTGGGATGATATAAAAGGATGATAAGGTTGATATGAGAGGATGATAAGGTTGATATGAGAGGATGTAAGAGGAGGATGACGGGAGGCAAGGGCCAGCGCGCATCATCGGAAATGATCGACAGCATAACATAGAGAAAGATAAACCGAAGAAGGATGCTTTTGAAAATCCTTAAACTTTTGATATCCTTGAATACCGCTGGATGCACTGAAATGTCTCGAATTTACATAGACACGCCTTCGGATGCGCTTAGATTTGAAAAGTCTGAATTCTTAAAAAGACCATCGAAAAACGTATAGAACCGATACATGGGAAAAAAGATTAAATTGATTTGGGATTTTCGGGGTCCCGCGGCGGCCAAGACCGCCGAACACCACGAAAAGCACCTTAAGGAATATATAGCCATTGAAGAAACGGCCCTTAACATCACCGGCTGCAAAAATGTCAACGACATGCTCAGTTTTGCCTTTATGGTCGTCGAGGAAAACGAGATGATACCGATTCGCGATGCCTTGAAACCGCATCGGGGAGAGATTTATGAAGAAGGATAGGATTAGGTCGAGAAGTCAAGCCTATACATTTGAGCTTTCATAGTACCGTAACGACTTGAGGCAAGACCGTCAAAACTGCCGCAATCTCAGCGCTTAAAAGTATTATCTGAAATCAATACATTACCCATGACCCGCCGCGTCTTTTCCCTAGTTATACTCACTGCTACCCTATCTTCGTGTTCGGTACAAAAACCGAAAGCTAATCCATTGGAAAATGTGCTGTCCTCTCAAAACCCAAATATCAAAAGGGTAATGGACAGCGTATCGCAGTACGAGGTGCAGATTCGGTATACCCAAATCGACCGAAAAAAAGATGACATCACCTTTACGGACTATGATTTTCAGGTAGATACGAACACCTATTTCTATCCTGCCAGTTCGGTAAAATTCCCAATAGCGGTGCTTGCCCTTGAAAAACTGAATGGGATGGATTCACTGAACAAAGATACCCGTTTTTACGTCGAAGGCGATTCCGTGGAGACCACTTTTGCCGAGGCCATTTCCGAAATCTTTGCGGTCAGCGATAACGCCGCCAATAACCGATTGGTCGAGTTCTTGGGGCAAGATGCCATAAATTTTGGCCTGCAGGAAAAAGGCATCCGACCCGTTCGCATCGCCCATCGCTTGGGGTACCGCTCCGAAGACCTGGCCACCAGACCCTTGGTCATCTATCAAAATGACAGTACCACCACGATTTTAAAAGGCAGCTTCAATACCGACCCCGAACCGCTGGAACTAAAAGGAATACAAAAAGGAACCGGATTCTACGAAGACGGTGCGCTAGTTGAGGAAGCTTTCGATTTCAGCCTTAAAAACTATTATCCCATCCAAGCGCAGCACGGACTGTTGAAACGGATCATCTTCCCTCAAAAGGTTCCATCCGAAGAACGTTTTGACCTGAGCGAAGCACAACGGAATTTCTTGATGACCGCTATGCATACCGTTCCCCGAAATGTGGGATACGATCCCGAAGAATACTACGACGGCTACTGTAAATTTTTCATGTTCGGGGATACACAAAAGAACATCCCCGAAAACATCAAAATCTATAACAAAGTAGGCTTCGCATATGGCACACTGACCGATTGCGCCTATATCACGGACACACAGAACAAGGTGGAATTTATGCTGACCGCCACAATTCTAGTTAACAAAAACGGCATTTTTAATGATGACACCTACGAATATGAGAATATCGGCATTCCCTTCTTGGCCGAGTTGGGGCGGCAGTTGTACAACTATGAAATGACACGGAAAAAATAGTTGTGCCTAAAAATGGTGCTTCATTTCTTTGCCTAATCTTTACCTAAAACTGTATCGGCAAATCGAAATCGCGTTTTAATTTTTTCAAAATGGAATATACGTCAACCACTATCAGAGCCTTTATCGGGGCCAAAGACTATACCTATAGCAGGGAATTCTATCGGGCGCTCGGCTTCGAAGAATTGGAAATCGATGCTACCATGTGCCTGATAAAAGTCAATGACGAACTATCTTTTTATCTACAGGATTATTACGTGAAGGACTGGATCGATAATTCGATGCTTTTACTTACCGTTGACAATCTCGAAGCCTGTGAGAAAGATTTGATAAATAGAAATCTTCTTGAGCAGTTCAAGGGCGTACGTATTTCCGGTATTTAGGACTTTGAGTATGGTCAGGAAATTTTTCTGCATGACCCGTCAGGCGTATTATGGCATTTTTGTCAGTTCAAATAGTATTCTTCAATCAATAAATACCTGATTCTGACGTTCTTTATGGTATCTGGGTGATTTCTAACAAGATATTTCCAAAAGTCCCAACCAAATTCGACGCCAATGTCAAACCATCAAGACCGCATTGACCAGCTCAACCGCAAACTCGAGATCCTGCTCGGTAAACAGGAGCTACTGAAGAGCGAACAAGATATACTGCAAAGCAAACAGGAAATTCTTCAGGGCAGGCAAAAAAACTTTGCCATCAACCTGATGGAAATCTATCAGGAAATCGAGGCCGTCAAACAAATGCGCCCCGAAGATTTGGTGATACCGGACGATAGCTACCAGGAGACCGTGGATTCGTCGGCGGAATCGGAAGAAGCAACAACTCAAACCGATACGACCCAACCTGTACAAGACGAGAATACCGAAGTGCCGATAGCCGCATTTTCCGAAACATCGGATTTTGAGGTCATTGCTGAAAAGGCCTCGCCCGAACAAGCCGAACCGAAAGCTCCTCATGGTGAAAACACGTCCTCCGTTCCTGGGCAAACCGAACGACCCATCGCAAACGAACGAACGAATGCTCCTGAACAAGACATACCAACTGGCACCACTCCGCTAATCGACGGGCAAGCAGCACACCAATCACCCCCGACCAAATCAAGTTTGGAAAAGTTTATCGGCGAAAACCTCATCAGCAAACTGGGTATCGCCATTACCGTTAACGGCGTGGCCATTTTCGCCAAATATTCTATTGAGAACAACTTGATCAGTCCCCTGACCCGAATCATAATCGGCTATCTCGCAGGATTGGGCCTCATAGGTTTTGGCATGAAACTAAAGGCGAAATACGAAAATTTTAGCGCCGTCTTGATCAGTGGCGCACTGGCGACCCTATATTTTATCACCTTCGCGGCCTATAGCTTTTACGGACTTTTTCCACAACTCGTGGCCTTTGGGCTGATGCTGATGATTACCGTGTTCGGGGTCGTGGCCGCCCTGAACTATAACAAACAGGTCATTGCCCACATCGGGTTGGTAGGTGCGTACGCCGTTCCGTTTTTATTGAGCAGTGGCTCGGGCGATGTGGTGACCCTCTTCACCTATACCGCGATTATCAATGTCGGCATTCTGGTGATTTCCCTTAAAAAGTATTGGAAACCGCTCTTCTATTCCGCCTTTGTACTGACTTGGTTGATTTTTATTTCGTGGAACAGCCTATCCTACGAACCCGGGGAACACTTTGGTACGGCCTTGTTCTACGCCAGCCTTTTCTTTGTCATTTTTTATGTCACCTTTCTGGCCTACAAATTGGCAAAGTCGGAGCAGTTCCAAAAATCGGATATCGTTCTCGTGCTCCTGAACTCCTTCATATACTACGCGCTTGGCTACGGCATATTGAACCACCACGATGAAGGCGAGCATTTTCTCGGGCTCTTTACGGTAGGCAATGCTATCGCCCATTTCGCGGTCGCCACCTTGTTACATCGGAAAAAACTCGCTGACCGCAATCTCTTTTATCTGATTTCGGGCCTGGTAATGGTATTTATAACCATCGCCGTTCCCGTGCAGCTCGACGGCAACTGGGTCACGTTATTGTGGACGCTCCAGGCCGTCCTCTTATTTTGGGTCGGCCGTACCAAGGGCATCCCTTTTTATGAAAAACTGTCCTATCCGCTAATGCTGTTGGGCTTCCTAAGCCTGATGCAAGATTGGTCCGAAGGCTATGACAGTTATTTTGTGGATGCAAATACGCTAACGCCCATTCTAAATAGCTACTTCCTGACATCCGTACTATTTATTGCCGCATTCTCAGGTATTTACTGGATAAATGCCACCAGGCCGGCATCCAAAGAATTTAAGAACCGCGGAATCTTGCAATTGATAAGCTACCTCATTCCGGCCATCTTGATCGGCACCACTTACGCGGCCTTTTTTCTGGAAATCGAGCAATACGGCCAACAGCGCTATTACGCCTCGGAAATTTCGGAAACCATGGAATATGGAGGTGTTGAGCTACATAACAACCATGCATTGTTGGATTTCAATCGGGTATGGCTGTTCGTTTACACCCTGCTTTTTCTGTCGGCACTAGGCCTGGTCAATATAAAAAAAATTAAAAATCGGGTATTGGGTATCGTTACCCTGGTCGCCGGTCTGATTACCACCCTACTGTTCTTGGGCGGCGGACTCTTTATGTTGAGCGAGCTGCGCGAAAGCTATATCAATCGCGGCACCAACGAGTTTTACGACATCACGTTCTTTTATGTAGGCATCCGTTACGTCGCCTTTGCCGCTTTGGCCCTTATGCTGTTCGCCCTCAGAAAATTGACCCTACAAAAGTTCATGAACATCCAATTTAACGTGCCCGCAGAAATCATCATGCACATTTGCAGTCTGTGGATACTAAGCAGCGAACTCCTGAACTGGATGGACATCGCCGGGTCGAGCCAAACCTATAAATTGGGACTGAGCATTCTCTGGGGCGTATATGCGCTGCTACTCATTGCCCTCGGCATCAAAAAATCAAAGGCCTATCTCCGTATCGGCGGCATGATCCTGTTTGCCATCACCCTGTTAAAATTGTTCTTTTACGACATCGCGGCGCTCGATACCATTTCAAAAACGGTCGTATTCATTTCGCTGGGTATCCTAATGCTGATCGTTTCGTTTCTGTACAATAAATATAAGGCTAGGATTTCCGGTAATCCAAAACCAATGTAGCTATGCTGAAATACGCTTTCTTATTTTTCTTTGGATGGATGGGCCTCTCGCCGGCGATGGCCCAGTTGGATACCTATAGCCATAAACAAGAATTGCAGGGCATTTCGGATACCTGGCACAGCATTGTCTTACCGAACACGATCTTCGATAGGATGCATCCCGGTATGTCCGACATCCGTATTTATGGAACCACCGAAAACGACACCTTGGAAGCGCCCTACACCTTTAGGATAGCCCAAGGAAGCCTTACCAAAAAGGAAGTGGCTTTCAACCTGCTCAACACGGCATCGAACGCAAGGGGATATTATTTCACCTATGAAATCCCCACTACCGAGGCCATCAACGAAATACAGCTGGCGTTCGAAAACGAGAATTTCGATTGGCGAATCCAATTGGAAGGAAGCGAAAATCAAAGGGAATGGTTTACACTACTTGATGACTACCGCATCCTATCCATCAAAAACGGGCAAACGGATTACGAGTTCACCGACCTGTCCCTGCCCGAATCAAAATATCGGTACTATCGGCTTTTGGTCAAAAGCGAAGACAGACCCAAACTGCAATCCGCCAGTATCCGCCTTGACGAGCATATCGAGGCCACCTATCAAACGTATCCCGTTACGTATATGGATATCGACCAGCAAGGGAAGCGAACCATTATCGATTTGGACCTAAACCGGCGTCTGCCCGTAAGCTACCTGCAATTTAAGGTCGCCGACAACTTCGATTATTACCGGTCCATAAACATAAAATACGTCTACGATAGCATCGTCAGCGAAAAAGGCACCAGATATAGCTATCGCGACCTGACCTATGGTACGTTGACCTCGGTAGAAGACAACAGCTTCAAATTTCCGACAACCTTGGCGCGACGGTTCCGGGCCGTCATCGAAAACTATGACAACCAACCCTTACAGATCCAAGCCGCCGAGGCCAAGGGCTTCGAACATCGACTGATCGCCCGGTTCACCCGACCCGCCACTTATTATTTAGCCTATGGGAAAGCGCAAGCGCAAAAACCAAAATACGACATTGCACAGGCGGTCACCAAAATTCCCGATAACCCGAAAGCCTTGACCTTGGGCGACGAACAACGGATTCCGAAAAAATCGAGGGCCAAGGTGTCCCCGCTGTTTGAGAACAAACTGTGGCTTTGGGCCGTTATGGGGGTTATTATTCTGGTTCTGGGATGGTTTACATTGGGGATGCTAAAAAGTAAATAGGGAAAAACCAGCCCTGATAAATCCGTATTTCCCTTACCTTAGCGTTTTCAAAATTCAAGGATTACGTGCCAGATTCAAAACAGACCCGTATCAACAAATACCTTAGCGAAGTCGGCTATTGTTCCCGCCGTGCGGCCGACAAGCTCATTGGGCAAGGTCGGGTGACCGTCAACGGACAGGTTCCTGAGATGGGTACCAAGATTACCGATGGCGACGAGGTGAGGGTCGATGGCAAAATAATCAGTGAACCCGAAGAAAAACCGGTGTACCTAGCCTTCAACAAACCTGTGGGTATCGTCTGTACCACGGATACCCGGGTAGAAAAGGATAATATCATAGATTTTATCAACTACCCAAAACGCATTTTTCCCATCGGGAGGCTGGACAAGCCCAGTGAGGGCCTTATTCTATTGACCAACGACGGTGATATCGTCAACAAAATCTTACGCTCCCGAAACAATCATGGCAAAGAATATCTGGTCACGGTAGACAAGCCGATAACCGAAGAATTTCTACAAAAAATGCGCAATGGCGTTCCCATTTTAGATACCGTCACCAAAAAATGTGAGGTAACCCAGATCGGAGATCGAGAGTTCAGAATTGTCCTGACCCAAGGTCTCAACCGACAGATACGCCGTATGTGCGAGCATATGGATTATCGGGTACGGCATTTGAAACGCATTCGTATCATGAATGTGCAATTAGATGTTCCTGTGGGCAAATGGCGAGACCTAACCGATGCGGAACTTGATGAAATCAATCGGTTAACAGCTAATTCGGATAAAATTTTTAAAAAATAGTAGATTGACCACATATTCCGTCCACGGCCGTTACTGTCTTTGGAGTTTTGATTCTAATTTCCCTTAAAAAATTTCTATACTTATTTGCTTTTTTTAACGCTCTATTTCATTTATAATCATTAACTTAGAGTACTCAATACAATTTGAGCGGTCAAACAAATAGGAACTATGAAACGTAAAAACATTCAAAACCGGAATAAATCCTGGCTCGCGGCGTGCATCATGCTGTCGTTGACCTTGGTACTTGGAACCCAATCTGCATCCGCTTTTTTTCAGGATGACCAGCAAGAACGGCAAGATCAAAACTTCAAGCAATTTAAAGGTGAAGTCATTGGTTCCGATTCCAACAAGTCGCTGGTTTTTGCTACCGTAGCCATTGAAGGCACCAACGTGAGCACGATATCGAACTCCGACGGTGAATTTTCACTTAAGGTTCCCAATGATATCATCGCCGATATGGCCAATGCGAACGTACTCGTATCCTTTCTAGGGTATAGCACCAAAACCATACCCTTGGCCCAATTCGACGAGAACGGCAACAATAAAATTGAACTGGGTATCTCTGTCACGGAACTTCCAGAAATAAACGTGGAAGTACCTAAGGATGCGAAAGCGCTAGTAAGGGAGACCTTGAAACGAAAAGGCGAAAACTATTTTGATGACCCGACCCTGATGACGGCATTCTATCGCGAAACCATTAAAAAAAGACGTAAAAATGTTTCGTTGTCCGAAGCGGTAGTCAACATTTACAAGACACCATACAGCTCCATTAAAAAGGATGGATTGAAGCTATATAAGGCCCGTAAGAGTACGGATTATAGTAAATTGGACACAGTAGCCCTGAAACTGCAAGGTGGACCTTTCAATGCGCTCTTCGTTGATGTCATGAAGTATCCGGAATATATATTCAACGAGAATACCTTGGATTATTATGATTTTAGCTTCAACCGCTCGACCCGCGTCAATGACCGATTGATCTATGTGGTCGATTTCAAACAGTTGGAAAATATCTTGGAGCCCCTTTATGAGGGTAAACTCTATATCGATGCGGAAAATAAAATTCTCACCAGCGCCATCTTTTCGTTAAACATCACGGATCGGGATTTGGCATCCCGCCTATTTGTTCGTAAAAAACCGGCCAACGCCCGAGTTTGGCCCACCGAAGTGGCATACCGGGTCGATTATCGCGAAAAGAACGGTAAATGGTACTATGGCTATAGCAACGTGCTGATGGAATTCAAAATCAATTGGGATAAGCGATTGTTCAATTCCGTATACAGCATGACCTGCGAGATGGCCGTTACAGATTGGGAAAAAAATATGGCAGCGGATTATCCAAGGTCTAGAGATCGGATGAAATCGTCCATCATTTTGGCCGATGAAGCAGTGGGGTTTGCCGATCCCGATTTTTGGGGCGAATACAACATTATCGAACCGGACAAATCCATCGAATCCGCCATCGAGAAAATTCAGCGGCAGTTGAGAAGAACAAATGACAACGGCGGTACTTCTGCCAGATAATTTTAAAAATGTTTTCTAGTATCAAAATCGGCCCTAAAAAGCCGATTTTTTTTATGGGATTGATGTAACTTAGTCTCCGACCTCTTACTATAATAGGATTAGGATTTAACCCATCACTACACATTTATTCATGGCAAATAGAAGGGAGTTTGTGGCAGCGGCACTCGGGCTGACGGCCACCGTACTGACACCTCAACTGGTTTCGGCCAATGGGGTCTCAGCCAAACGGGTTTCAACCGGCAAGGCCCCTTATCAAATTATCGAACGTATTCTACCCAAACGTCTAAAAAAAGGAGATACGATCGGACTCATCGCACCAGGATATTCCGTGAAGCCCGAAGTGCTCGCAGATGCTAAAAAGGCGCTTCGCCTAATGGGGTTTAAACCCTTTCATACCGATCGTATTTTAGGCCATCACGGCTATTTCAGCAATACAGATGAAGAAAGGGCCACAGATCTCAACGAAATGTTCGCGAATCCTGAAATAGACGGTATTCTTTGTGCCAGGGGCGGATATGGCTGCACGCGTATTTTGAGCTTAATAGACTACGAAGCCATAAAAACCCACCCGAAAGTCTTTATCGGTTTTAGCGATGTGACCGCTTTGCTGGCCGCAATCCAAATAGAAACGGGACTCATAGGCTTTCACGGACCGGTAGGCAGTACCTTGAATGACCCCTACAGTATGAAACGCCTGCAAGATGTAGTCATACATCCAAAGGACAATCTTACTATTGAAAATGTTGAGTTAACGGATAGTACCTTGAAAGCCGACCCCGAATACGAACGCTACGAAATCACCAAAGGTATTTCCACCGGGAAATTGGTAGGAGGAAGCCTTACCTTGATAAATGCCCTCATCGGAACCCCGCATGAAATCGATTTCACCAATAACATAGTCTGTATAGAAGACGTCGAGGAGGCGCCTTATCGTATCGATCGAATGCTGACCCAACTCATCGAGGGCAAAACTTTTACCAAGGCCGCCGGAATTATATTCGGCGTCTGCGCGGGTTGCGACAGCTCGACCGAGCGCGATTCGTTTACCTTAAAGGAAGTGATTTTAGATAGAATAACGCCTTTGAATATTCCTGCCGTGTATGGCATGAGCTTTGGCCATGTAGAAAACAACTTTACCTTTCCCATTGGTATACAAGCAACGTTGGATACCCAAAAAATGACATTGCAGCTTTTAGAACAAGCGGTAGTTTAGGGATACGAAGTTGTTTATTATTCCTTAATTCGCCACTTCGCTAAAAAATTTCAATCGGTACAGCCGAAGCTCGTCATCTTCATAATCGCCATCGAACTCTTCCATGGCCACTTCAATGTCGTCGGTATCGGCCTCTAAAAAATAGTCGTGAATCTCTTCCTGTTGATCTTCATCAAGTACCTCGTTGATCCAATAGCTTAGGTTCAGTTTGGTACCACTATAGACAATTTGTTCCATTTCTTGAATCAGCTCGGGCATTTCGAGACCTTTTGAGGAAGCAATATCGGTCAATGGGAGCTTACGGTCGACGTTTTGAATGATGTAAAGCTTAAGACCGGAATTTGCACCGGTACTTTTGACCACTAGGTCATCGGGCCGAATAATATCGTTTTCTTCTACGTAGTCGTTTATGAAACTGATAAACGGTTTGCCATATTTTTTAGCCTTCCCTTCCCCTACTCCATGAATATTGGTCAACTCTTCAATACTTATAGGGTATTTCAATGCCATATCTTCCAAAGAAGGGTCTTGAAAGATTACAAATGGAGGTACATCCAATTTATGGGCTTGGGCCTTTCGCAGGTCTTTGAGCTGTTTCAATAATTTTTCATCGGTAACGCCGCCTTTGGCCACGCTTGCAATATCCCCCACCTTCTCCTCACTGTAAGTGTGGTCTCTGGTCATCATAAACGATACCGGGTCCTTTAAAAAAGCCTTGCCCTTATCGGTAATGTGAAGAATACCGTATTGTTCGATTTCTTTTTTAAGCATTCCCGCTACCAGTACCTGACGGATGAGCGCCATCCAGTAGCCCTTGTCTTTGTCCGCACCGATGCCGAAAACGGACTTCTCATCCGCCTTATGCGAAGAGACCAGGGCATTGACCTCTCCGCGAAGGGTCTTTACGATTTCTTTGGATTTAAATTTTTCGCTGGTTTCCACCACCGTTTTAATAAGTTTTACAACATCGTCTTTCGCTTCCTGTTGTTGTTTCGGATTTCGGATGTTATCGTCCATATCGGCTCCGTCTCCATTGACCGCATCAAATTCCTCCCCGAAATAGTGCAACATGAACTGTCTTCGGCTCATAGAGGTTTCGGCGTAGGCCACGACTTCCTGTAAAAGGGCATTTCCGATTTCTTGCTCGGCCACAGGTTTATTGGAAATAAATTTTTCAAGCTTCTCAATATCCTTGTAGGCGTAAAAAGCCAGACAGTGGCCCTCGCCCCCGTCCCTTCCGGCACGACCCGTTTCCTGATAATAACTCTCTATACTTTTTGGGATGTCGTTATGAATGACAAAACGCACATCCGGTTTATCGATACCCATTCCAAACGCTATGGTAGCAACCACGACATCCACATCTTCCATCAGGAACATATCTTGATATTTAGACCGTGTCTTGGCATCAAAACCGGCATGATAGGGCACGGCACTCACCCCATTGACCTGAAGGATCTGGGCCAGTTGCTCCACCCGCTTTCTACTGAGACAATAGATAATCCCTGATTTTCCGGCATTCTTTTTTACAAAACGGATGATATCGGAATCGACATCCGCCGTTTTGGGCCGTACCTCATAATAAAGATTGGGTCGATTGAACGAGGCTTTAAAAGTTTTTGCCGAAGGAATGCCCAAGTTCTTCAGAATATCTTCCTGCACCTTGGGCGTGGCGGTCGCGGTAAGCGCGATGATGGGCATTTCGGGATTTAAACGGTCAACGATAGATCGGAGATTTCGGTATTCGGGCCTAAAATCATGGCCCCATTCCGAAATACAATGGGCCTCGTCGATAGCTATAAAAGAAAGCGGAACGGATTTCAGGAAGTTAACGTAATCTTCCTTGGTCAATGACTCCGGTGCCACATAGAGTAGCTTAGTGATACCATCGGTGATGTCTTGTTTGACTTGTTTGACCTCGTTCTTGGTCAGCGACGAATTGAGAACATGGGCAATGCCATGCTCCGACGAAATGCCCCGAATGGCATCGACCTGATTTTTCATAAGGGCGATCAACGGGGAAACCACGATAGCGGTTCCCTCGCGAATCAGCGCCGGTAGCTGATAGCACAGTGATTTGCCACCGCCCGTGGGCATGATGGCAAACGTGTTCTCACCGGCGAGTATATTTTGGATTACTTGTTCTTGCAGGCCCCTAAATTCTGAAAAACCGAAGTATTTTTTGAGCAAGGAGTGTAAATCCGTCTTGCTCAGGGCAGTAGTATTATTTGTCATGGTTATTACTAAATATCAAAGGTTTAAGATACATATTTTTTAGCGTAGAGACCTATAAATACCTCATAATTTATTTTTGGTGAATTAGAATTTATCATCTTTCGGGATTATGTAATTTTGTGCGATGCCGGTAAACGGCATTACAGTCCAATAAAACATGGATTATAAACTTAGCTTGCCTTTTGAATAGATTCGCAAGAACCAAAACCCTGAAAAGGTTTTGACCGTATACACTAATTGGTAGACCGTTGTAGAACAGTCTGCGTCAACACATCTACATTTTGACCGATACCAACGCCATTCTCGCTATAGCAAAGAAAACCATAGAAACGGAAAGTGCCGCTATCTTGCACTTGGCCTCGCTGTTGACCGAAGAATTTTCGGATGCCGTAAACTGTATATTGCAATCAAAGGGAAGGGTAATCGTATCCGGAATCGGAAAAAGCGCCATCATCGCCACCAAAATTGCGGCCACCTTGAATTCCACCGGAACGCCCGCCATATTCATGCATGCCGGTGACGCCATTCATGGTGACCTGGGCACCATACAAGAAAACGATGTCGTTATCTGTATTTCCAGAAGCGGTAGTACTCCTGAAATCAAAATGTTGGTGCCCCTGATTAAAAGGGGCGCGAACAAACTTATCGGTATGACCGGTAACCTCGATTCATATCTGGCCCAACAGGCCGATTTCGTGCTCAATACTTTTGTAGAGAAAGAGGCTTGCCCCAATAACCTGGCCCCGACTACCAGTACCACCGCGCAATTAGTCATCGGCGACGCACTGGCGATATGTCTCTTAAAAATCAAGGGGTTTACCAGTACGGACTTCGCCAAATACCACCCTGGTGGGGCTTTGGGGAAGCGTTTGTATCTAAAAGTATCGGATTTGGTCGCCAACAACCAAAAACCGGAGGTAGAAAGTGATACCCCGGTCAAAAAGGTGATCGTCGAGATATCCGAAAAAATGCTGGGTGTGACGGCGGTTACCGATAAGGGGGAAATTATCGGTATCGTCACCGATGGCGATATCCGTAGAATGCTGAACCGCTATGATAATATTAGTGGACTTACGGCCAAAGATATCATGACCTCAAATCCCAAAACCATAGCGATTGACCAATTGGCCATTGAGGCCTTAAAGCTCATGCAGAACAAGGGCATCTCTCAATTATTGGGCGTAGATGGAAAAAAATATTGCGGTGTCGTACATTTGCACAACTTAATCAACGAAGGAATTATCTAAATACCCCTAATGGCAAAAACCAATACCAAGTCCCCTGACGAAATGTCGTTCCTTGATCATTTGGAAGAACTGCGTTGGCACCTCATCCGCTCTGTTCTAGCGGTGGTCATTTTAGGCACCGTAGCGTTTGTATTTAGTAGGTTCGTCTTTGACGTCATTATTTTCGGGCCTTCGCGGATGGATTTCCCCACCTACGAGTTCTTTTGCGATATTGCGACCTACTTCGGGTTTGATTCCGACTTCTGTAAAGATGAATTGCCCTTCACCATTCAAAGCCGCACCATGGGCGGACAGTTCTCGGCCGATATCTGGACCGCCATATACGTGGGATTTATCGTAGGATTTCCCTACGTACTTTACGAACTGTGGAAATTCATTAGCCCCGGGCTACATCCTAACGAAAGAAAGCATTCACGGGGCTTTATCTTTATCGCATCGCTATTGTTTTTTATGGGAGTGCTTTTCGGATATTACGTGGTGGCTCCCCTATCCATCAACTTTTTGGGCACCTATCAAGTCAGCGAAGTCGTTTTGAACGAGTTCGATCTCAGTTCGTACATCAGTACGGTACGGGCCGCCGTTATCGCTTGTGGCGTACTCTTTGAATTACCCATAATTATTTATTTTCTGACCAAAGTGGGTATCGTCACTCCAGAAATTCTCAAAAAATATCGAAAGATTGCCCTGGTCATCGTATTGATTCTATCGGCTGTGATCACACCGCCCGATGTTGCCAGTCAGATTATTGTCGCGGTGCCGGTACTTATCCTGTATCAAGTGAGCATCTATATTTCGAAAGTGGTCTTGAAACGGGAAGCCAGGAGAGAACGCCGGGCAAAGGGGAAGGCGGTGAAAAAATAGGTTTTACCAAATAGTTACGGGAATTTTTTGTATTGAGGAGTCGCAGTCGCAGTCGCCACAATTTATTTCTTAAATCTTTCAAAAACCTTAAAATCCTTACTTTTTTTCCTTGACCTTTGAACAGCTGCCGAAGGGTTATTTAGTCATGAATCTGAGCGGCTACGAAATTATGATTGACCATCAACAGCTAAGAAATAGCGATCGAACTTAACAAAATGAAACTAAGAGCCGAAAACATCATGAAATCCTATCGCGGCCGAAAGGTTGTAAAAGGTATTTCTTTGGAAGTCAACCAAGGGGAGATTATTGGCCTTCTCGGTCCTAATGGAGCAGGCAAAACGACTTCTTTCTACATGATCGTAGGCCTTATAAAACCCAATGGCGGAAATATTTATTTAGATGGTATCGACATCACCAAATTCCCCAT
>JBATUY010000167.1:0-9169 GCA_049671465.1 Pricia sp.
GTATACCCTTTGACCTTGGTAAAAGCCATTACAACGCCTTGAGCAGAGAACATGTGGCCGTGGTCAACCTTACAGGCCTTAACCCTAATCCCAATGCATTATTGCAATTTGATACAAATACCAAAAAAGCCAGATTGGTCATCTTGAACGACACGGAGGGTACTTCCAATTCGATACTGCTTATAGATACTATTGGGCTGTAAGAGAATGTTTCCACCGTCTTAGATGGAAGGTGTACTATGGGATTTCCATAGTACTGAAAATTAATTACTCGTCAAAAAAGACCGTTGACTGCCTATCCCGATTCACCATCAACTTTGTCACATCGGGCCGCGAATAATGTCCGACCGGGTCAAAGTTTTGCCGCTCTTCGTAGACGCGGTTAAAATCCAAGGTTTCGTAGATCAATCCTTCCTTGTGGAGAACAGGCTGCAGGATCCACTCGCCATCAGGTCCGGCGATGCAGGAGCCACCATTGGCGAGAACATCGGGGGCTTTATCGAGAATTCTTTCCAGATGCGGTGTCGCCCCCGGAAAATTTTCCTTTTTCATCAGTGATGAAACGGAAATCACAAAGCTTCGCGATTCCCGGGCGATAAAACGGGTGATATCTTTGGTGTTGTGGTCACTTCCCGGCCAAACGGCGATGTGCAGGTTTTCGCCTTGACCGTAAAGTGCGGTTCGGGGCAAGGGCATCCAGTTTTCCCAGCAGTTGAGCCCGCCTACGGTGAACTTTTTTAGGGGGTGCACTTGCAGTCCGTTGCCATCACCGGGGGCCCAAGTGAGACGTTCGTCGTAGGTCGGCTGCAGTTTTCGGTGTACAGATCTGATTTCGCCAACGGCATTGATGTAGACCAGGGAACAATACAGACTATGCCCTCCCCTATTTTTGGCGCGTTCGATAATGCCCAGATAGATGGCGATATTATTCTCCTTGGCCAGTGTGCATACCGACTTCAGCTCCCCGGCCTCTATTTGTATGGCGTTGCGGGCATAGTGCGCATGTAGCTCTTTGTTGACCTTGGTATCCCAAGCGGCGCCATCGGTCAAGGCCAGCCAGAACGGATAACCGGGAAGTAGAGCTTCCCCAAAAACGATAAGTTCGGCTTTGTGCGCCGCGGCATCCTTAATACTCGTTTCAATTTTCTCAAGGGTACCCATCTTATCCAGCCAAACCGGGGCTATTTGGGCGAGTGCTACTTTTAGTTCATTTTCCATCCTTTTAAAGTATCCTATTTAAAACCAAATTTACATCGATCAACAAAATACTGAACACCCCGACCACGATAATCAGCTTTAAGATATTATGCAGCCAGACGTAGTGTCTCTTGGTATCGGACTTTATCAGCAGCATCAGAAAGAGCAATAAAAACAAGACACATCCGATAAAATAATAGTGCATATACCCGACATCGAACTTAAGAATAAGCAGTAACGAAGGAATCAACGTCAGTAAAATCAGAACGGAAATCAAGAATTTAGAGACCTTGGCACCATATAAAATGGGAATCGTTTTATAGTCCTGCGCCAAATCACCGGTCATATTCTCGAGGTCCTTGATCATTTCCCGCGACAGTATGAGTAGGAAGAGGAAAATGGCGTGCACAAATATGACGGTGTCGAAATTCTTGTAATACACGAAAACCGCGAAGAAAGGTGAAATCGCCAATATGGCGGATACCAAATTACCCAAAAAGGGGATGCGCTTCAGTTTGTGCGAATACAGCCAAATACCAAAAATATAAGTGGAAAAAAATACCACTGCCCGAAACGAAACGTAGCTAGCGGCGAGAACGGACATAAAATTAAGCACAAAATAGGTGGAGAGCTTGAAACGTTGGCTGACCAACCGATCCAACATACTTTTGCGGGGCCTATTGATCAGATCCTTTTCCGCATCGTAAAAATTGTTGATGATATAGCCACTGGCAATGACCAAAGCGGAAGCGACTACGATCATAAAAAGGTTCAGGTCGAAAACGACCTCGCGCAACGGCAGGTTCGGGGCCAAAATATAGATAGATGCCAAATATTGCGCCAGGGCGATAATGAGAATGTTGTAGCCGCGTACGACCGAAAACAGGCTCAACAACTTTAAGAGTATGAGTCTATTTTTTCTGCTCAGCATGTTGGGCGATAATTGCTAGAAGTTGTAGACGACTTCTAAATTGTAGTCTTTTAAGGCTTTTTTGGCCTTATCAATATCTTGGGTAAAGCCCAAAATGTATCCGCCGCCGCCGGAACCGCATAGTTTGAGGTAATAATCGTTGGTTTCGATACCTTTCTTCCAAAGTTCGTGGAACTTGGCAGGTATCATCGGCTTGAAATTGTCAAGTACCACATGGGAGAGCTGTTTCAGATTTCCGAAAAGCGATTTGACGTTGCCGTTGACAAAATCTTCGACACAGGCATCGGTATGTTTGATAAACTGGTCTTTGAGCATGTTGCGGAACCCCTCCTGTTTCATTTTTTCCATGAAAAGTTGTACCATTGGGGCGGTTTCGCCGGTCATACCACTATCCAATAGAAAAACGGCGCCCTTGCCATCTAAATTTTGTGAAGGAATGCTGGTGGACTCTATATCCTCCTTGGAGTTGATCAAAATAGGAAGGCTCAAATAGCTGTTTAGGGGATCTAGTCCGGAAGATTTTCCATGGAAAAAGGATTCCATTTTTCCGAAAATCCGCTTTAAGCGCAACAGTTTTTTACGGGTCAGGTTTTCAAGCACCGTAATCTTGTCCTTGGCGTACTTGTCGTAAATCGCTGCGACCAGGGCACCGCTACTGCCCACGCCATATCCTTGCGGAATGGAGCTGTCGAAATACATGCCGTTGGCAATATCACTTTTCAGCGCCTCAAAATCAAAATCGACCAGGTCGGGACTGTTTTTGTGCACCATTTCAAGGTATCCGGCAAACTCGCGTAGACTAAGGTTCGATTTTTTGGCTGTTTTAGAAGGATTTTCATCCGTCTTCAAAGCGCCCTTGAAGAAATTATAGGGAATGGAGAGTCCCTTGGAATCTTTAATGATGCCATACTCCCCGAAAAGCAGAATTTTTGAATAGAACAGCGGCCCTTTCATAATACGTGGTCAATTACGTAGCAAAGATACGACATTTCGGTCTGACAATTATCCCATAATCTTTATTGAGCGCATAAATCCCGTTTTAGGGCCTACAACTGTTGTGCGCCTTGACCCGTTCGATCGCAGATATGCTTTTCGCTTTGGCAGAACTGAAGTAGCTCACTTTTTATAAAGGCATATACGGTTTCCTTTTCATTATGCGGATAGAGTACGTGTACGTTGGCTCCCGCATCTAACGTAAAGCAGACGTTCGTGTTCGACGCTTCCCGAAAAGACCATATGCGGTGGATGATTTCGAGCGTATTGGGCTTCATCAATATAAAATACGGATGGCTCGTCATCATCATCGCATGCAAGGTCAAGGCCTCGCTTTCGACAATTTTTATAAACTCTTCAAGATTACCGTCGGCCAGAATAGTACGAAAATCGTCAAGGTTGGCATGCGCCTGCGCAAAACGCTGAATAGCAAACGGATGACCATGCATCAAGTCGTGCCCCACGGTACTACTGACTTGCTTTTGGCCTTCGTCGACAAGCAGAATGGTATCTTGATAGTTATCGAAAATTTCATGGGTGGTATATGGATAAGGGATACCATATAAATTTGAACTGGTCTTGGTGTTTTTATGCTCGCCCCACTGTACCAATGTCCCTTCAATACTACGGCAGGCACTACCGGAACCCAATCGGGCTAGAAAGGATGCCTTTTTTTTGAAAAAATCTTCCGTCATCTCGGGCGCGAACTCCCGTTCCATCGACATCAGACATAAGGCGAGAGCGCTCATTCCCGAAGCTGACGAAGCGATACCGCTGCTATGCGGAAAAGAGTTGGAGGTCTCAATCTTAAAATGATACTCACGCAAAAACGGAAGATATCGCTCGATACGTTGAAAAAAAGTTTCTATTTTCGGTCTAAAGTCTTCCCTTAATTTGCCCTCGAAAAATAGGTCGAAACTGAACTTGCCGGCAGGGGCGGGGCTTCTAGCCGTCTTCTCTGATGGTTTTGTCGATGAGGACTCATCCGACGCAGTTATCGATGAGGATTTATTCAACGTAGTTCCCGATGAGGTTTCCGATGGCATTCTCGGTGATGTACTGGTCAACCTCCGGTACGATAGCTGGGTATCCGTCGCGCAATCGTTCAACGTAAAACTAATCGACGGATTCGCGGGAATCTGCTGAGGCTTTTTGCCCCAGTATTTGATAAGTGCAATATTACTGGGCGATTTCCATCGGACGATACCTTCATCTTTTGGGGATGGATATGCAGAGGGAAGAAAATCTTTCTCGGTCATCGGAATCATAATTTCTACAAATATAGTTTTTAGACGCGTGCCCTTAGGCCCACGGAATAAATTACTATTTTAGGGGATGCCAAAATATTGGGATGTAGATTTAAGCGACCACTATTCAGGGAATGTCAATTGAGAGGATGTCGATTTAGGGGATACCGATTTGGTGCATACCGATTTAGAGGATGTCTGTCCATTTCGTTCTAAAGGGAAACCGATTTAAAAATACCCGTACGTTTGAAAAAAAAGGAAACCTATATCTTTTATGCCGTCGGTATATGTCTGGTGACGGGTCTGATAGCGGGTTTCGCTACCGAAAGCTCCGTCAACGATTGGTACGTAAGCCTGAACAAGCCGAATTTCACACCTCCGGGATGGCTCTTCGCCCCGGTTTGGATTAGTCTTTATATTTTGATGGGCATTGCCGCAGGCCTTGTATGGTCAAGGGGGTTTTATCATCGACACGTCAAGAAAGCCCTTTACCTATTTTGGTTCCAGCTCTTGTTCAACGGGGCGTGGAGCATCGTTTTCTTCGGACTCAAAGAACCGTTCTGGGCCTTAATCGTAATTTCAATCTTACTGGTTTTGATCGTACTGACCGTTCGTTGGTTCAAAGTGGTGAGCCGATGGGCGGCGATTCTTTTGGTTCCCTATTTTTTATGGGTGTGTTTTGCTACCGCACTCAATTACAAAATTTGGGAAATGAACTGATTCGATATCGTGATAGCATGATATTCCGTTTACACAGACGATGTTTGAACAAAGTGGTAAAAAAAATGCGTCGCAATATTTTTTATTCAATAAATTTTCAAGCCTAGGTTAAAAAAATTAGATTGCATTTGGATTGCTTGAAATCGAGCTGTTTTATTTAAATTTTTACGAATGTACATGCGCTATTTTATCATTATTATTATGTCGTTACTCTCTATAAGTTCGGGCAAAGCACAAAATACCGAAGTTAAATTCGCGAAAAATGTAGTAGTCGCCCACCGCGGTGCATGGAAGGCCCAAGGGCATCCCGAAAATTCGATAGCGGCTTTAAAACAGGCCATAGCCCTTAAATGTACCGGCTCGGAATTCGATGTACAGATGACCGCCGATGATGTTTTGGTGGTCAACCACGATGACGTGTTTAAAGGGGTATCGATTTCGGAAACCTCCTATGCCGACCTGGCGGACCTCACGCTATCTAACGGAGAAAAATTGCCGACCTTGCGGGAATACATTCTAGCGGGATTGGATAACAATACCACTACGCGTTTGGTCTGCGAACTCAAGCCTGCCAAGACCGTGGAGCGCGGTGAAAAGATGGCGGAAAAGGCCCTTGAGCTGGTCAAAGAGCTGAACGCGGAAGCGATGACGGTATATATCAGTTTCGGGTATAACATCCTAAAAAAAATTGAGGAAATCAATCCGAACGCGCATACCCAGTACCTCAACGGCGAAAAGTCGCCCGAGGCCCTAAAAGCGGATGGTATCGATGGGGCGGATTACCATTTTAAAGTGTTCCGAAAACATCCCGAATGGATCGAAAGCGCCAAAAAGCTCGGCATTGTCCTGAACGCGTGGACCGTAAACGACCCAGAGGATTTGGATTGGCTGCTCGAGGAGGAGTTTCACTATATCACTACGAACGAACCCGAACTATTATTGGAAAAAATTAAGACGCACTAATGGTGTACCTGCATGCTATTCGGCTGATTGAAACAAACAGCACATACCCATGCAATCCGCATCCATCTATAGCTTTTAATTCTAAGTATACCCTATTAAACGATAAGAAAAGAAGGAAACCGAATCCATCGCAAAAAGGAAACCGAAAGGAAATAACTACCTACTGGTCTGGCAAAATCGTTCAGACGTAAATGGAAATTCCAAAATCACGTCTTCGCAACCGTTGTCTTAACGATACCCTGCGCCGCAATGTACCCGCCCGTCCATGCGTTCTGAAAATTGAATCCGCCGGTAATGGCATCGACATCGATAACTTCTCCCGCGAAAAATAGGCCGGGCAGTATTTTACTCTCGAAGGTCTTGAAATCGATTTCCTTGAGGTTCACTCCCCCTGCGGTGACGAATTCTTCCTTAAAAGTACTTTTGCCATCGACCAAAAACTCGCTTTGGGTCAGTTGACTAGCTAAATTTTCTAATTGAATTTTGGTGACATCCGCCCATTTTTCAGCCTCTTCGATGCCCGACGCCCTGACAAGATTCGTCCATAAACGCCGCGGCACATCGACCGCCTTGGTGCGCAGAACGGTTTTTTTGGCCTCGACCTCCTTAATTTCCATAAGCAGGCCCAATAAACCTTCCGCGCTGTATTCCGGCAACCAGTTGACCCGTATCCGGAAGCGATACTTCATTTCGTTCAGCAGTTTGGCGCCCCATGCGGATAACTTCAGAATCGCCGGACCGCTCATGCCCCAATGGGTAATCATCAAGGGGCCATCGGAGCTCATCAAAGGTTTTTCGTTTTCTTGGCTTCGAAGTTTGATCGTGATTTTGGGACTGAAAAGCCGCGGTTCGAGTACATCGACTTCCGCATAGGTGCTTACGCCCTGAATGCCCGATATTCGTTTGTCTTTTATATTAAAGGTGAACAACGAGGGCACGGCGGGTTCGAGGGAATGGCCCAATTTTCTCAGTAGCTTCCATATTTTAGGATTGCTTCCGGTGGCGACGACAATTTTTTTGGCGCGGTAGGTATGTTTGATGGATGTAATTTCCCATTCCGGACCGCTGTTATCCTCCATCATACGGCGGATGTCCGTTACTGCGCTGTGCCGTAAAATCCGAATGCCCAATCGGTCGGCCTCGTTCAAAAAACAATCGATAATGGTCTGCGAAGAATCCGAAACCGGAAACATACGTCCGTCGGACTCGATTTTTAAAGGAATGTCCCTTTTCTCAAAGAACGCCAGAGTATCGCCACTACAATACGTGTGGAACGGACCTAGCAGTTCTTTTTCGCCCCGCGGATAATTTTTGACCAGTTCCCCCGGATCGAACTCCGCATGGGTAACGTTGCAACGCCCTCCCCCTGACACCTTGACCTTGCCTAAAACTTCCTTGCCCCGTTCGAGAATAGCGATTTTCAGCTCGGGTCGGGCTTCCGCGATGTGAATAGCTGAATAGAACCCTGCCGCTCCCCCTCCGATAATGATTACGTCGAACATTATTGGACTATTAAAATAAACGATTCCAGCGGATTAATATCAACCCGTACTTCCCCCCTGCCGTTCTTGACTTTCAAAGTACGCTCACTACCATATAAAACGTCTTTGATCTGATGGTCTCCCTCGGCCAGTTCCCATTTTTGAACAACATCCTCCGGTATTTTTAATTCAAACCCGAAGCGGTCGTTGGCATCGAAGTTCGAAACGATAATCAGCCGCTCATCTTCGGACCATCGCACGAAGGACAGCACATGATGGTTGTACCATTCCGTATGCTCTTTATTGTAAAAATGGATGTCTTGATATTCCCCCATCAAGGCATCGCTCTGCACCGTAAAGTTGAGCAGGCGCTGATAAAAATCGCGAAGGTCTGCCTCTTCTTCGGATAGTTGTCCGCCATCGAATTTCTTCTTGTTCAGCCATCGCTGATGGTGCGGCACGCCGATATAATCGAAAATGGATGTACGCGTGGGGCTGCCAAAACCAGCGTTTTCGGCTCCGGGTTCACCGACTTCCTGTCCGAAATAGATCATGACCGGTGCCGTGGTCATGGTGGCGGAAACGACCATGGCCGGTTTTCCTTTTTGGGCATCACCGGCAAAAGCCGGACTGGCGATACGCTGTTCGTCATGGTTTTCAAGAAAGTGCAGCAAATGGTGTTCGATATCCTGCGTCCCTTTTTTTACGATGGGAATGTGGTCCGTCCACCCCTCGCCTTGCATGATATTTTTAAGTGAATCGTACATTTCTACCTTGTCGTAGAGGTAATCCATCTTTCCTCTTTGGATGTAGTTGCGGTATTCATTGGGATTGTAGACTTCGGCCAGCAGAAAGGCGTCCGCATTTTTCATCTTGATGTGGGAATTCATGTAGCTCCAAAATTCCACCGGAACCATTTCGGCCATATCGTAGCGGAAGCCGTCAATGCCCATTTCGAGCCAATACAACGCGATATCCTTGAACTTTACCCACGAATCGGGCACGTTTTTATCCTTCCAAAATTCAAAATGGGATGTATAATCCTCCGCCTCGAAACCTTCGGGCAAACTGTCAAAATCATGCAAGCCGTCTGGTCGTACCCCGTAATTGATTTTTACGGTCTCGTACCAATCGTTGAAGTCGGGTTTCGCCATTCGGGAACCGTTGCCCGTCCACTTTGCAGGGTTTTCGTCGAATTTTCCATCGGCCATCGAGTGGTCTTCACCGCCAAGCGGTAAATAGCCATCGCGCCAGTCTGGCACCTGAAAGGCCTCACCGGGGATGTAGTAAAAATTATTGTCCCGTACATATTCTACCGAAGTATTGTCGGAGGCCCCGAACGGTTCACGGCCATCAGGGGTAGAACCGCCCTCATAGTTTCGGGCCACATGGTTGGGTACGATATCGATAAGCAGTTTGAGTCCGGCTTCATGGGTGCGCGCGATGAGTGCCTGGAATTCTTCCAAACGCTTTTTGGGATTATCGGCCAAATCAGGATTCACGTTGTAATAGTCCTTGACCGCATAAGGGGAACCGGCCCTGCCCTTTACCACGTCAGGGTCGTCGTTCGAGATTCCGTATTCAGTATAATCACGGATAACGGCATGGTGCGGCACCCCGGTATACCATATATAGGT
>JBATUY010000168.1:0-8206 GCA_049671465.1 Pricia sp.
CAGAACCAACCAGATTGGAGATATCAATGCCTCCGAAGTATTGACCAATGCCGGTTTGGTAGACACCTATTTCCCTGAAGATAGTAGGGTATACCTTGAAGAGGCCGTTCCGCGGGCGAAAGTCAACCTTTCGAACAGCCTGACATCCAATAGGTTGGTGTTCTTTTTGCGGAATGTCTATTTCGGGGAGGTCACCGAAGCGACCACAATTGTCGAAAACCAACAGGTATTCGATCCAAGAATAGTTACCGATTTATCAGTAGGCTACAAATTTACGGATGCACTTACATTGACCCTGGGTGCCAACAACTTGCTCGATATATATCCCGAACGGGCTTTTGAGCAATACGGTAACCGCAGCGACGGTCGTTTTGACTGGTCGCGAAGGGCACAGCAGTTCGGTATCGGCGGGCGATATTTATTCGCTAGATTGAACCTGTCACTGAAATAAAACCTGATTAAAATTGAGTACAAAGGCTACCTGAAAAGGCGGCCTTTTTTTTGTTACCTAACAAGCTGTCCCAATATATACTATTCCCAAAAAAAAACGTTTAAACTACAGACAATCTCTAAAGCGTATATATAATGACCCTTAAGAAGTTATTGAATATTTTGAGTATAACGCTGTTATTACTTACCGGCTCATTGCAAGCACAGATCTGTACCTTGGATATCGGTGGGAAAAACGCAGAAACCATGGTTACGGTATTTCAATTGAACGAGGCCCAAATGGCGGTTCTGGAAGCCTTACAAGGAGAGCTTGCCGTCGAGACGAAAAGTATCAACGATCAAATCGAAAAACTGCTGGCCGAGCATCCGCAAAGTACCCAGGAAGAACTTCTCAAACTGGCGGACAAGTACAAGGTACTGCAGCAAAAGATGGTCACGGCCTCCTATGAAAGCGATAAAAAACTTTTGTCGGAATTCAATGCCAAACAATACGATCGGTATCTTCAACTTTGCCAGGCTGCGATTCGACGGCCGATTTTCGTAGTTCCAAAAGTGTATAATGACTCCATCGCCCCAGAATAGAAGAGTCTGAAGGTCATTTGTTCGTTTTGCTACCTTTAATGGCTTTTTTCACCAATACCCGCCACACGAATAAACCCGTAAACTTTTTTAAAAGTTCGTACTTTTGACAAAACCACTTGGTCGTCTATGTACAAAATTCTTGTCCGCCCCTTCCTTTTTCTCTTCGATGCCGAGCGTGCCCACCACCTGACGTTTTCGCTCGTCAATTTTCTTTCGAAGATCGGTTTTTCCGGTATTTTTAGGAGGATGTATACCTTGGAGGACAAGCGCCTCGAGCGTGAGGTCTTTGGTATCCGCTTTAAAAACCCTGTGGGATTGGCCGCCGGCTTCGATAAGGATGCCAAACTCTACAATGAACTATCCGATTTCGGATTCGGGTTCGTGGAAATTGGAACGCTGACCCCTAAACCCCAAGAAGGAAACCCTAAGAAGCGGCTGTTCCGTCTCAAGGCGGATCAAGGTATTATCAACCGTATGGGTTTCAACAATCACGGCGTTTTTGATGCCGTCGAACGATTGAAAAAAAAGCACAGAGTATTGATTGGTGGGAATATCGGGAAGAATAAAGTCACGCCGAACGACGAAGCCGTAAACGATTATCTTATCTGCTTTGATGCGCTTTTCGATCACGTCGACTATTTTGTGGTCAATGTCAGTTCCCCGAATACGCCGGGTCTGCGTGAACTTCAAGATAAAGAGCCTTTGACCGCTTTGCTGCGTCGGCTAAAAGAACAGAATGCGACCTTAGCGAGTATGCGATTGATTGCGGAAAAGCCCATCCTTTTAAAAATCGCTCCCGATTTGACCGATGACCAGCTTCTCGACATCATAGCTATTGTTGAGGCCACTAAGATTGCCGGGGTCATTGCCACCAACACGACCATCGCGCGTAGAAATCTAAAATCGGATGCCGTACAGACCAAAGAAACAGGCGGTCTCAGTGGAAGGCCACTGGCGCAACGAAGCACCGAGGTCATCCGTTTTTTGGCCGAAAAGAGCAATAGGTCCTTTCCGATAATCGGGGTAGGGGGCATTCATTCTCCGGAGGATGTACTGGAAAAGCTGGATGCCGGTGCCGATCTGATTCAGTTGTATACGGGATTTATCTATGAGGGGCCGAGTTTGGTGAAACGGATAAACAAAGCGATTT
The DNA here is from genome assembly GCA_049671465.1 of Pricia sp. GTDB lineage: Bacteria > Bacteroidota > Bacteroidia > Flavobacteriales > Flavobacteriaceae > Pricia. Next base: position 2,183 of record JBATUY010000168.1, read on the forward strand.
TAGACCACCAAAAGGCACGGACATAAAGAACTCAGCTCAACTTGGATGACAGTTATTCCGTTTTTAACTTACCCCGAACTTCGATGGAATCAACCGCCGTTTGCGTTGGTAAAAGTTTATGCTTCGTTCGACCAATAATCCAGTACAAGCACATCATCTAAATGAGGCCCGAGCACATCGCCGAACGCCTTATGGTCTGGATGCGGGAGATAGGCGGCGCGGTCTTCCTCGCTTTTAAAAGTCAAGAAGAAAACGTGGGTAAATCCTTTGTCAAGTCCTTCTGGACTATTGTTCGTACCCCATTCGTAAGAATGGATTTGTGGAATTTTTGAGGGTAATGCGCTAAAGGCTTCCTGTACTTTGTTAATTTCCTCTTGTGAAGTACCTTCCTTAAATTTGAACATCACTACGTGGCGCAAAACGCTATCTTGTTGCATGGTTATCTCTGTTTTATCCGATTTAAAATCTTTCCAATTGAAAGATACCAGGGTTAAGGATAGAAAAATAACAAATAGAAGGGTCGCTTGATGGAAAGGTTTCATGATTTAATCCGATTTTTGCCAAGGTATGAAAAAGTACCGTTGTTTTGACATGGCCCTTAAAAGGACCCAAGTTATTTTGAACTCGAATCCAAATCCAAACCTAATTCCGAACCTCCAATCGATACTTTGAACTACGAAACCCTTTACGCCTTTTCCCTTGCGACCGCCGCGCTGGCCATATCTCCCGGCCCCGACAATATCTATGTGCTTACCCAGAGCTTGGCGAACGGCAAAAAATACGGTTTGGCGACTACAGCGGGACTCATTTCGGGCTGCCTGGTTCATACGACCCTGCTGGCTTTTGGCGTATCGGTTATCATCCGGGAAAGCGATACCCTATTCTTGACCATCAAAATTCTGGGGGCTATTTATTTGCTGTACCTGGCCTTTCAAGTGTATCGAAGTGATGCTGCGCTGAATATTTCCGATGACAACGAGGATAAAAAGGGATTGTGGTCCCTATTCAAAAAGGGGTTTATCATGAACGTACTCAATCCAAAAGTTACGATTTTCTTTTTGGCGTTTTTCCCGGGATTTTTGTTCAGTGAGACCTTGAGCACCGTCCTACAATTCTATGTGCTCGGATTGACGTTTATGTTCGTATCCGCACTGATATTTTGTGGGATTGCCGTTCTTTCCGGAACTATCTCGAAATTTTTGGTCGACAACAAAAACATCGGGCCGGTGCTGAAATGGTTGCAGATCGTAGTGTTCATCGGTATCGCGGTATATCTGCTGCTATCGGATAAATAATAGTAAATTTGAAACCATTCCCAATGTATTATGTCCGAGAAGGTGAAGCTTATCGAATGTCCCCGCGATGCCATGCAAGGCATCAAGACCTTTATTCCCTCGGCGGAAAAGGCGAAATACCTTCAAGCCTTGTTGGGCTGTGGTTTTGATACGTTGGATTTCGGCAGTTTTGTCTCCCCAAAGGCTATTCCCCAAATGGTGGATACCGCTGAGGTTTTGGCGCTCTTGGACCTGTCCAAAACCCAGAGTAAACTGCTGTCCATCGTGGCCAATGTTCGCGGCGCACAAGATGCATCCGAACACCCGGAAATCGATTACCTAGGATATCCTTTTTCGATATCCGAAAACTTTCAGATGCGCAATACCCATAAGACCATCGCGGAGTCGGTAGATATCCTTCAAGAAATATTGAATATCGCGAAGGCATCCGGAAAAGAAGTAGTGACCTATATTTCCATGGGGTTCGGTAACCCCTACGGCGACCCTTGGGATGTTGACGTGGTGGGGGAGTGGACTGAAAAACTGGCCGGTATGGGGGTTAAAATCCTATCCCTATCCGATACGGTCGGCACATCGACCCCTGAGAACATCGATTACCTTTTTTCGAACCTGATTCCCAAATATCCCGACGTAGAATTCGGGGCCCATTTGCACACTACCCCGACGCAATGGCACGAAAAAATTCACGCTGCCTACACCGCCGGATGTCGTCGTTTTGATGGCGCGGTGCAAGGTTTCGGCGGTTGCCCGATGGCCAAAGACGAGCTTACGGGCAACATGCCTACCGAGAAAATGCTATCTTACTTTACGGCCGCAAAAGCGGATTCAGGAGTGAATTGGATGGTCTTCGAGGCGGCCTACAATAAGGCTACGGAGCTGTTTTCGGCCTACCATTGATCGTTGAATACCAGCCTTTACTTTAGCTAAATTTGGCTACAATAGCAAGCCGAATCGGATATAATTTCTTTTCAATTTATCATTGTTCCCCAGCCCCCGTTCAGCCTACAAATTCGACCCATTGTTGATAACCCTGTGGAAAAACATCGTCAAGTTTAAAACAAATAAGACGAATTAATTGTGACCTTTATACTCTGCCAGTATACAAACAATTAATTCTATCTGCTATGGAAATTACCCAGGTCATTAAACGGGATTTTACGACCAAACCCTTTCATTTACACAAAGTTACAAATGCGATTTTAAAGGCTATGACGGCCGTTGAGCTCGGTGGTGTAGCCGATGCCGAACGTATTTCGGAAAAGGTTTACGAAGGCCTGCTCGAACGCAAAAACGTAGACGAAACGTACACGCCTACGGTCGAGGAGGTTCAAGATTTCGTCGAGAAAAAGCTCATGGAAAGTGAGTTTTTCGAAGTCGCCAAGGCATACATCCTGTATCGTAACGAACAGGCCCAAAAACGAAAGAGCAATATCTTCGAAAAGCGAATCAACCTGAAGCCGTACGAGTATCCCGAGCTCTACGAATATGTACCGGCTATACGACATTCGTACTGGATACATACCGAGTTCAACTTTACCAGTGACATTCAAGATTTCAAGACGTCTTTGTCCGAAGTTGAGCGCAGCGCTATAAAAAATACCATGCTCGCCATCTCGCAGATCGAAGTGGCGGTCAAGAGTTTTTGGGGCGATATTTATCACAAGATGCCCAAACCTGAAATCGGATCTGTAGGGGCCACTTTCGCCGAGAGTGAAGTGCGGCATGCGGACGCCTATTCGCATTTGCTTGAAATTCTGGGGCTAAACCAAGAGTTCAAGAACCTTAAGAAAAAACCGGTGATGATGAAGCGGGTGCAGTATTTGGAAACTGCGCTCAAAAACGCCAAAAGCGAGGATAATCGGGAGTACGCGGAGTCGATATTGTTGTTTTCCCTGTTCATCGAGCATGTATCCCTGTTTTCGCAATTCTTGATTATTATGGCCTTCAATAAGCATAAAAACGTCTTGAAGGGTATCTCGAACGTAGTCGAGGCAACTTCGAAGGAAGAGCAGATTCACGGCGATTTCGGAATCGACATCATCAAGATTATCAAAAACGAGAATCCCGATTGGTTCGATGTCGAGCACTCGCTCATGATTCAGCAAATGTGCACCGACGCCTTTACGGCCGAAAGCAAGATTGTAGATTGGATCTTCGAGAAAGGTGAGGTCGATTTCTTGCCCAAAAACGTCATCAACGAATTTATCAAGAACCGTTTTAATACCTCTCTTGAAAGTATCGGCGTCGCCAAAGTTTTCGAAATAGATGAAAGCCTGCTGAACGAGACCGAATGGTTCGACGATGAGATTATCGGCACCAAACACGGTGATTTCTTCGTAAAACGCTCCATCAATTATAGCAAAAGAACCCAAAGTATAACCAGTGATGACCTTTTTTAAATGAACGACACAAAAACCACCACAGACGCACACGCAAAAACACTTACACACGGCGACCAATTGGTAAACGCCAGAAAAGAGGCGCTTAAAAACCGTAAACCGCAAGAACAGGACGGGTTCAAATGGCTGACCGAACACAGCCGCAATTTTTTGGCTTCGGGCTATCTGACCGAAGGCGTAAGTCCCGAGCAGCGCATTCGCGAGATTGCCGACAGGGCCGAACAGCTTTTAGATATGCCGGGCTTCTCCGATAAGTTTTACGGCTACATGTCGGAAGGATTTTTCTCCTTGGCCTCACCTGTATGGTCCAATTTCGGAAAGGAAAGAGGGCTTCCGATCAGCTGCTTCGGTTCGCACATCGATGACGATATGGGCAACATTCTGTATACGCAATCCGAAGTGGGTATGATGTCCAAATTGGGCGGTGGTACATCCGGATACTTCGGCAAAATACGTCCTCGTGGAGCGGCGGTCAAGAACAACGGACAGGCTTCCGGTTCCGTACATATCATGCAACTTTTCGAATCCATGGTCGATGTGGTCAGCCAAGGGTCGGTACGTCGCGGACGTTTCTCGCCCTACCTTCCTATCGAACACGCCGATATCAAAGAATTTTTGGAAATCGGTACCGAAGGAAATCCCATTCAAGAACTGACCCATGGCGTCACCGTAACGGATGCCTGGATGCAAGACATGATCGACGGTGATGTTGACAAAAGGGCACTTTGGGCCAAAGTTTTGCAGCGTAGGGGAGAAATGGGCTATCCGTATATATTCTTTAAGGACAATGCCAACAACGGTGCGGCCGATGTGTATAAGGACAAGAACCATACCGTGTACGCCAGTAATCTGTGTACCGAGATTATGTTGCCGTCCAATGACGAATGGTCTTTCGTATGCGTATTGTCATCCGTGAACGTCTTGCATTATGATAAATGGAAGAATACCGATGCCGTCGAGACCATGGTATATTTCTTGGATGCGGTCATTACCGAATTTATTGAAAAGTTGGAAAGCTACCGCGATTCGGAAAGCCGTGAAGACCGTCAGACCTTTCTATTTATGGAACGTGCCTACAATTTCGCAAAAGATAACCGCGCCTTAGGGCTTGGGGTCTTGGGATGGCATTCGTTGTTGCAGTCCAAAAAACTAGCATTTAACAGTCAGGAAGCCTATAACCTGAACAGCGAAATTTTTGAGGGCATCAAGAAAAGATCCTACAAAGCATCCGAAGAATTGGCGGAAAAATTCGGTGAGCCAGCGGTGCTTAAGGGATATGGAAGACGAAATGCAACGTTGAACGCTATCGCGCCGACTACGTCATCCGCTTTTATTTTGGGGCAGGTATCTCAAGGGATAGAACCTATCTGGTCGAATGTCTACGTGAAGGACATCGCCAAGGTCAAGACCACGATACGCAATCCGTTTTTGGAGGCCCTATTGGAGGAAAAAGGGCAGAGTACCACCGAAGTCTGGCGCAGTATCCGCGACAGGGACGGCTCCGTACAGCACTTGGATTTCCTATCCGATAATGAAAAGGACGTTTTCAAGACCTACTCCGAAATCGATCAATTGGATATTATCTATCAAGCCGCCAACCGGCAGAACCATATCGATCAAGGGCAGTCCGTCAACATTATCGTGCACCCCGATATGCCGGTAAAGGATATCAATAAAATTCACGTAACCGCTTGGAAACTGGGCTTGAAATCACTCTACTACCAACACAGCATGAACGCCGCCCAAAAATTCAAGCAGAAGAAAGATTGTGCGAGTTGTGAGGCATAACCAAACGCCCTGTACCAAAGGTGGTACAGGGCTTTTTTTGGATTTTGTGGTGACTGATGTATACGTTTAGGAGGTCTTTATTTTTCAGCAATCTTCTGTTAAGACGTTATGCGTCAATCGCTAAGCAAGCAATTTTAAATCAATCTAAATATAAATAATTGATAATCAGCTATTTAAATTGTTTCTAAGGGGGTTCAGTCCTATATTAGATGTGAACTTAAAAAAGAAGATCATGTCGATAAGATTAGCGAATAATTGCATTAATTGTGAGAATTTAATAGAAGGTAGCGTATGTAAGGTACATGGCGTCAAAGTAAGCAACAGCTATACCTGTGACACTTTTGAGATGAAGGCGGCCCTAAAAGACGACCGAAACTGTGTGACCTGTGTACGATATGAAACCAGTGATTGTGCCAATCCGCAAAAGGCGGCACCGGGCATGCTGTGTTCACACTGGGCACCACAAAATGCCAGCGCTTAAATTTTAAAATCAACCACAACTTCAAAAACGACTTTCCCCGTGAGAGTCGTGTTTTTTGGTT
>JBATUY010000169.1:0-3223 GCA_049671465.1 Pricia sp.
GTTTTTGGGCTTTATCCAATATGAATTCATCCGAAAGGCGTAGGGTTCCGGTCAGATATTGTCTTTCCTTGGAATATGACTGAAGAGCGTCCGTGTAAATATTGAACTGCTGTTTTAAGGTTTTGACGCTGAATGTGAGGGTTTCCAAGTCTTTGGGAAGGTCTTTGATGATATCCTTCAAACTCAGGGAAAATTGGTATTCAGTGTCCTGTTTGAATCCGCTTTCGGGGACGAAGGCGAGGGTACTTTCATTCAAGGTAACCAGCTTTCCCTTTATATTGGGCGATACGTCTAACAGGTCGATATCGAGTTCGTCGCCAGCGGACCATCCGGCCACAGGTTCGTTCAATACGATGCGAACGTCGCCCTGCGCGGACATCATCCCATGGGATACCTGGGTCACATACGCTTGAAATCGGTCGAGATTATCGTTTTGCTCGGCCATACTTTCCTTTTCGGAAGTACATCCTATTATTAAAAGAAAAAGTAGAACGTTGCGTAAAAAGAGTTTGGTTGTCATAAGGTCATCTAATACGGTAAAAATAACGGAGTTTCTTACAAAAAGCTATGAGATTTTAGGTGAAAAAATCCGATAGATACTTCGGTTCGAAAATAGAACGAAAATGGTGGTATTTTAGTGCCGCGGCCGCGACATCGGAAAATCCGAGAAATAGGTATTTCATCGAAAAGAAATACTAAAAAAGGATAGTCCGCAGATTTTTTTCAATATTCGCCGTGTTGATGTTCCCCGCATTGACATCGAGAACACGAGAACCCCATACCTCGCGCCTACGTCCCGGAACACGCCTGCTTACAAATAGAACTTGTATGAAAATGAGGATGCACATGATTGTCCTCGCCGTATGCACCATTACCTTGGTCTCTTGTAGTAAAGAGTCTACGGAAAGCGTGAATGTCGTCGAGAACGAGAATATCACTGAAGTTGAACAGAACGTATTGGCCACGGTAAACGAGTATCGGGTCTCATCGGGTCTGAACGCCCTAAAATTCGATGATACGGCGTATAGGTACGCCAATCAACATACCGATTATATGATTGCCAAAGGCGAAATCAACCACGACAGATTTACCGCCAGGGCATCGGCACTTGCCGCTGATGTAGCCGTCGAATTCGTAGCGGAAAACGTAGCGAAAGAGTATACGACGGCCACCGAGGTTTTTCAAGGCTGGCTGCAAAGCCCCAATCACAGGCGTACCATGGAAGGTGATTTTAATCATACCGCCGTAAGTGTCAAAAAAGATTCTAAGGGTATCCTTTACTTCACACAGATTTTTTATCGCTAAGTTATTTTAATACATTTGGTATATCTTGTTAGTGGGTTGGCCTTTTTGAAAGGAAATTTATTTCTTTCACGGTCAACATAATGGTTGATAACTAAATCTCTTCCCATATGCCGATCAGTCCCCCGTTCAATCTCACAAAGTGGATTTCAGAGAATCGCGACACCCTAAAACCTCCCGTCGGCAATAAGAACCTGTACAGAGATGCGGGTGATTATATCGTAATGGTCGTGGCCGGCCCGAATGCTCGAAAAGACTACCATTACAACGAAACCGAAGAGCTATTTTATCAGTTAGAGGGTACGATTGAAGTCCACGTTCAAGAAGAAGGCCGAAAAAGAACGTTTGAGCTGGGTCCCGGCGATATGTACCTGCACCCGGCCAAAGTGCCACATTCACCCGTACGCCATGAGGGCAGCATAGGTCTGGTCGTCGAACGAAAGCGAGCGGATATGGATGTTGATGACGGACTGCTCTGGTTCTGTGATAACTGCAACCACAAGCTTTACGAAGCCTATTTTACACTGAACGATATAGAGAAAGATTTTCTTGGGCATTTTAAGCAATTTTATGGTTCGGAAAAACTGCGTACCTGCGACAATTGCGGTACGGTAATGCCGGTCGATGAGCGTTATGTGGCGGACCGTTAAGGGTCGATAGCGCCTTCACCGTGGGGCGATAAATCTTATTAAGAAAAATCGTATACTTTACAAATACTAATCGTACAATGCTTTGTTGGGTAATTTCCTAACTTGCAGCCTTATGACGAAGTCCCAAATAGCCAAATATGCGGCGGTCACACTTCTGGGTACCGGCATCTCGGTATTCATTTTCTTTTCCATAAATAAGACCTATCAAGAACGCAATAAGGCTACGATAGACAGTACGGTCGCCAAGGCCGAACTGAAATTGGGCGAAGAGCTGAACAAAATAAACCTGGTCATCGAGTCGATGGCCTTTTTCTACGAAAACACGTCGGAAGTCTCGCAACAGCTCTTTGAGCGCTTTACCGATCCTTTTATAAAAGAACTTAACGGTATTGGGGCCTTGGAATGGGCACCCAAGGTAGAAGATTCCTTGGAAAAAGATTTTGAACGGTTCACCATCATTACCAAAACGAATGCTACGGACAGCTTGGTCGTTTCGAATACAAAGGGCCTACACTACCCCATTCAGGCACTGAATCCTTTGGCATCTTTACAAAAAGCCATCGGTTATGACCTGTATTCCGATGAGACGAGAAGAACGGCAATAGATAGAACCATCAAAACCCAACAATTGGCTTTGACGGCGCCCATGAACCTCATTCTGAACAATAACGGCGTGCCCGGGGTGATGGCCGTAAAATCAGTATCCGACACGATATTAAACCGTACAAAAGGGGTCGTGGCGGCCGTGTATCGTATGGACGCCCTTATCGGGAATACCCTGTCCTCCGAATTGAAAGTCCTCGAAATCTGCTTGCATGATGTAACCTCCGATAGCGAATTATTATATTCTAGTTTCGGAGATAGCGGAACCGAAAATATTATCAAGAATTCCATAACCAAACGGATAATGGCGGCCGATCGTCTTTGGGACGTACATTTTATACCCAAGCCCAAATATCTTTCTTTTCCCCACGCCTTTGAATCTTATGTGGTACTCATATTGGGCCTAATGACAACGCTTTTATTGACCTACACCGTAAAAAAACGGGACGGCTACAACGATCGTTTAGAAGCTAGGGTACGCCTGCGGACTTCGGAGCTGGAGGCTTCGAACGAACTGAAAGAAAATCTGCTGCGTGAAATTCATCACAGGGTAAAGAACAACCTGCAGATTACCTCGAGCCTAATGAACATGCAGAAACGCAAACTGAACAGCCAAGAAGCCGTTTCCGCCCTTGAAGACAGCCAGGCACGAATATTGGCCATTGCAC
>JBATUY010000170.1:0-13646 GCA_049671465.1 Pricia sp.
GGTAGATGCACTGCAGGCTAACGGTGTGTCGGCGGCCTATTACAATAGTTCCCAGCCTGACGAGGTAAAACAAGAAACGTGGCGTTCGCTAAAGCAAGGCGAACTGAAACTGTTCTACGTTGCTCCCGAAAGCTTGCATCAGTTCGATACGGTCTTTCAAGATATTTCAATCAGTTTGTTCGCCATTGATGAGGCACATTGTATCTCGTCTTGGGGTCACGATTTTCGTCCCGCCTATACACAACTGGGCAGTTTAAAAGAGCGTTTTCCCAAGGTGCCGATTATGGCGCTCACCGCTACAGCGGATAAGACGACGCAAGATGATATAATCGCCCAATTGGGCATACCTCATGCTGATAGGCATTTGGCGTCGTTCGATAGACCGAATCTTTTTCTAGAGGTACGCCCAGCGCAGAATCGAATCAAAAAAATCATCGATTTTTTGGCGCAACGCCCTGATGAAAGTGGAATCATTTACTGCCTGAGTCGAAAAAATACCGAAAAAATCGCCGAGCGGCTTCGCGATTCGGGCTATAAGGCCAAAGCCTATCACGCTGGATTATCCTCAGAGGAGCGGTCTGCCGTGCAAGAAGATTTTATTACCGACAGGGTGCCGATAATCGTGGCCACCATCGCCTTCGGAATGGGTATCGATAAGAGCAACGTTCGCTTTGTGATACATTATAGCCTTCCGAAAAATGTAGAAGGCTATTACCAGGAAATCGGGCGTGCCGGTCGTGACGGTCTACCTGCACACGCATTGTTGTTTTACAGCTATGGCGATGTAACCTTGCTGCGCCGGTTTATTGCCGATAGCGAAAATGCCGAGGTCGAGTACGCCAAGCTCGAACGTATGCAACAGTTTGCGGAGGCCCTAAGCTGTCGCCGAATCGCACTGCTCAATTATTTCGGAGAACCGGTCTACACGAATTGTGGTAATTGCGATATCTGCAAACGCCCTCCCCAGTATTTCGACGGAACCCTGTTGACCCAAAAAATTTGTTCCGCCGTGGTGCGGCTCAAGGAAAACCAGGCGATGGGAACGGTCGTAGACGTGCTGCGTGGTGCCCGAAATGCCCAAATTTTCGACAACGGGTATCAGAACATAAAAACCTATGGAGCAGTCAAAGACATATCTTGGTTGGATCTTCAACAATATGTCATTCAATTATTGAATCAAGGCATATTGGAAATCAACTTCAGGGAAGGTTCTAGAATAGCCCTTACGCCCTCCGCGAAACAAGTGCTCTTCGAAAGGAAGGAGGTCCGCTTGGCCGTTTTGGAAAAAGAAAAGTTCAAGCCTAAGAAAGAAAGCAAGGCGGCAAAACCGTCCGGACTTTTTGAAAAATTACGCTTGCTCAGACATGAGATTGCCAAAGAAGCCAATGTACCCGCCTATGTGGTCTTCAGCGACGCCAGTCTTCGGGATATGGAAGCAAAAATGCCCCAAAACGAAACTGATTTTCTAGAAATTTCTGGCGTAGGGGCGGCCAAATTAGAAAAATATGCCACCGCTTTTCTCAAGGAAATCAATGCCCATCAAGAAATTCTACAATCTAAAAAGCTGACCACGCAAGAGCGTTCCTTAAATTTGTTTAAGAACGGTCTTTCGGTCCCGGAAATTGCCGCAAAAAGAGAAATTACGGAGAACACGGTATACAGCCATTTTTTAAGAATGGCAGATGAAGGGAAACCCATTGACCTTAACAAATTTGTATCCCATCAGGAAGTAGTGGATATCAAAGAAGCACAATCCGAATTGGAAGCCCCGGAAGGTTTACGGGCTTACTTTGATTATTTTGAAGAAAAGATTCCCTACTGGAAAATTAAGATGGGGCTTTATTTGGCGGAGAAATAACGGGCGTTCCCTAAAAGATACCCTTAAAATGCCGAGCCATTCGAACACTTCGGTCCGAGTCCCTTAAAAAAGTGAGTTTTAGTACAGTCTAACATGTCAGTTTGAGCGCGGTCGAAAATTTCGTTCGATTCATGACCTCAAGCGCTTCGGCTTCACCGAGCACGACTGAGCGCAAAATGGCCAATGTTGAACCTTATTAACGCTTGTCGATTACGCTGACAGGTTTGCGCCCCAACTTCGACATCCTTAGTTTTTGTACATCCTCCCTTGAAACGAATTGGATATTGGGTGTTACCCGTAATCTAGACCGAAAATGGTCTTTTATGGTCTGTAAGAGTTCCTCGGAGGGCGATTTGGTAGCGATTTTAATTAAAATCTCGTCCGTACCTATACTATTGTGAAAGATTTCTATCACAAAACTTTCCACTTCCCGAAAATCATTGAGAGCGTTATGCATGGCCGGCGGATAGAGCGTGGTACCTTTGTACTTGATCATTTGTTTTTTGCGACCTATTACCGGCCCGAGTCGTAACGTGTTTCTTCCGCATCTGCAGGGTGTCGAATGGGCCACCACGATGTCACCGGTCTTAAAACGCAAGAGGGGCATAGCCTCGACGCCCAAGGTCGTAATCGTAAGTTCGCCTTCTTCCCCTTCGGGAACCGGATTTTCATCGGCATCCAAGATTTCGGTAATGATGAGTTCAGGATGTTCGTGGCCTCCTTGCCTTTCCGTACATTCGGTAAAAGCGGTGCTCATTTCGGTAGAGGCGTATGTGGAGTACAGTTCAATGTTCCACGCTGCTTTTATCTTGTTCGCGAGTACGTTGAGCGAGAAATCTTGATGACGTAAAGATTCGCCGATACAGATCGCTCCTTTAATTCCCGATGCGTTCACGTCAATATGGTGCTGTTCGGCATATTCTATCAACTTTAATAAGAAAGACGGCACCACGATTAAATAAGTGGGCTTGAATTTTAGAATGGTATCCCATTGTAACTCAGGAATGCCGGCCCCGACGCGAATAATACCTGCCCCGAGTTTTCTGGCGCCCAGAAAGTAGGCAAGTCCCGCCATAAAACGGCGGTCGATGGTCGTTGTTAACTGTAAGATGTCTTCATCGGTCACTCCGGCGCAGGCAAATGAAATGGCCTCGTTGTACGCTAAACGGTCAAGGTCGGCATCGGTTAATGCGACGGTAACCGGTTCGCCGAGTGTTCCTGAAGTAGTTACAAAATCGACGATTTTCTTTTTGGGTACACATAAAAAATCGTCGTTGAATTGTTGAAGGTCTTCTTTAGAGGTTGTTGGAATACGTCTGAGATCTTCTAAAGTTTGCAGGGCATCGCTACTAATTTTATGCCTCCGAAATAGACGCCGATAGTAAGGTGAATTGGTGTTCAAGTATTCGAAAAGTGCTCTCAGTTTCTCCTCTTGAAAAGCTTTTATGGTTTCCCGCGATGCGCTTTCGATTTCTGGAGTCATATTACTTACGATTTTTACTGGCATGTTATAGGGAATATCATCAAGATTTTCTCGTTGATGAATGAATTCTAGGTTGTACTAGTTATCGACCCTGCGCTTCAACTTGCGAATATACTGCGCAACTTCTTCCCGATCCGGAACGGTGGTGATTTCTTTGGTTTCCGCTTCTAAAAAAGCGTTCAAGGCCAAGCGGTCATATCCCTTTTCATAGTTGTATTTGCCGACCAAATAATGGGCTTCCCAAAAATCGGGATTCAATAGTGTAAATTCCTGTAGGGTATTCTGATCTACATGTCCATCCGATGAAATTGCTTTTGTGATTTGATTTCGCAGTTTGCGGTAGCGCTGATAGTGTTGATAGGCTAGGGTGTTCACAAAGGGGTCTTTGGCAATATTCAGTTCTACATCCGACATTGATTTTGGGGCAACGGGGCCATCCTCTTTATTGAAGATATCGTTGAGGTCATAGGCCACGAATTCTCCGAGTTGATACGGATTGCTGGATACCCAAACCCTCAGCTCTTCCGGTCGGAAGACGATGCCGTGATGGGCCAACAACTGGTTCAATGCTTTTTCGTTGCCGTAACCGATGCGTTTGTCATCAAGACCTTTTTTGTCACGGAGGATGTCAACGACAATTTCAGGGGTCACCTTCGCCTGTTCATCCAGCAGTTCTTCCATACGTTCGTAGCGGTATTGCGAATGGCTTTCCAAAATATGCTTTTGGTTTTTTTTGTCGTTGGCATAGGATGCACTTTGAAAGTGGTTGGAACAGATGAGTTGGTCTGAATTCGCTACCTCGTATACTCCGAAATTGTTCGGCGAGACTTCGATGATGGCAGCTCGTTTGTCTTTGGCACTTCCCACAAAAATGGATTCCGAAACAAAGACTTCCCTTTTTTTGGCGATGGTGATGGCTTCGTCGATGGTGGATGCATATTGCAAGATCTCACGAGTTACCAATGAGATAGGTGTTTTGGCGACCAACGGAAAATCTGATTTTCCGGCGTTGATGGTAACGGTCAGGCCTTGGTCGTTCATGCCCGATAACACCCCGATGAACCCGCCCCAAGTGACGGACATAAACTTATGGCCCTCGTCAGGCGCAACAAATGCGATGATTTTCTCCTTCGCGAATTCGTCACCCACGTAAAAATCGAAATTTCGACCGATGAGCATCTTTCCGTCTTCGGTCTGGTCCCCCCACGCCGCGAAACTTGAACAGCCTACCAAGGCCAGGTCTTGCAGGGCATGACCGATATCGTGCGCCCCGTGAAAGTACATGACCCGTTGATAGGGCTCGGCGATGTAATCGAAATCTTTCGAGGCGTACTGCGACATGCCATAGATTTCGGCCTTGTACTGCTCATCGATATTGCGGTACATTTTGCGGTTGAACCAGGCGAGAAATTTTCGGAGGAGTTTCTGTTTTCCTTTAGAGGGTACCAGCGAATCGATTTTGTCTACAAAGATCTGCTCCTGTTGATTGAAAAGTTCTTGGGTTAGACTACCAGTTTTTAGTCCCAGTTCATAGGGGTTGCCGTCGACGTACATTTCCCACTGGCCCTGCCGATTTTTCGTTAAGAAGCTGGTTTCTAGTATGAAGGTGGAATCGTTAAGTTTTGTGCGTTCTGGAATCTCAGATTGGTAACGGCTTATTTCGGGAATATCTTTAAGGGATTTTTTGACCCCGCAAGAACATACTATAAAAAGTAAAATACCTAATATGTATATATTTTTAAGGATGCCGCAAGAGCCTGCCCCGTTCGCTAAGAAGGTCGGTACGCGTCGAAACTTTATAAGGTCAAAACAATTGAATACACTCATATTCGCTTACTCTAAAAACTATCGGTGTAGCGAAGTTACTTTTTTAGTAGTAAAACCCACTTTAGTTTTATAGTACTCTTTTTTTGATTGCCGCACCATTTTAATTAGGGAACTGATTTAGATTTTTTGAGCATCATAGCTGTAGTTACAGTGCGATAAAAGCTAAAATCTGCCTGCAAGACGGGCAGGTAAAAGAGAAAGTCTAAGTGAGTTCATCATTTGCTAATGGCAACCTACTATCCTCTTTATTCCCCGTTACAATTTTATCGAGCAAATATTCAGCGCCCAGAATCTCCGAGCATGTAACGACCCCGCTGATGGTGACCCCCAGAATACCATGCATATTGAGGCTTTGGCCCGTAAAAAACAAATTTTTTAACTTGGTGCGTGGCGAGATGAACGATTTGAGGGGATTTTCAACATCCTTGGTGTAGCCGTACATACCGCCTCTGTGGCAACCGATATAGTCCCGATACGACAGGGGTGTCGACGTGTGCACCGATTGTATGCTCTCGCGGATGTTCGGGAACTTCTTTTCCAGTTCATTCAGAAATACTTCCGTCTTTTTCTTTTTAAAATCCGCATAGGTCTCCCCACGGTCGTTCTTGTCGGCGACGGTATTGAAAGTTTTTGCCCACGGGATAACTTCCTCAAAACGCATGTAGCTTATGGCGGTCAGCTGTTCGCCCCATTCCCCTTGATTTTTCCGAACACCCATGGATACCATATAGCTTAACGGCCAGTTTTCTTGGGTATACTTGTGGCCGTTCCAAACGGCGTCGAAGTTTTTGGAGTGGTAGAAGTTGTGGTTCAGGTATTTAAAGGACTTTGGTTTCAGCACAAGGTGTATACTGAAGGCCGATACCGTACTTTCCATCTCCTCGATACGTTGGGTGAACGATTTTCTGAACGGTTCGCCATCGGTAAACTTCAAGGTTGTTTTGGGGTCTATATTCGATATAAAAAGGTCGGCTTTGATTTCTTGTCCCGTTTTTGTAGTCACGGAAACCACTTTTTTACCGGTGACATTGATACGGGTCACTTCTTGATGTTTGAACGCATCGCCCCCGTTCTCTTTTAACCTTCGGACAAGCAGTTTGGTAATTTGGCTTCCCCCATCGGCACAGCGGTACGAGCTTTCGATAAAAGAGTTGACCGAAAGCGCATGTACATAAAATGGAGTTTTATCAGGTTCGCCGGCATATAAGAGGTTCGACCCGGCCAGTACTGCTCGCAACCTTTCGTTATCCGTCAACGAATCGATATACGCCTTTGCGCCAAGTGCGAAGAGGTCGGAATCTTGATGGTAAGGTTTGCCGGATTCAAGATTGTAAAGCGGAAATTTTTGGCACACTTCACGTAGCTTGTCGCAATACGTTGTAATGGCTTCGGCTTCATCAGGAAATTTTAGCGTTAATTGGGATGCAAAATTTTCATAACCCTGTGCGTGAGGATATTCCGTATCATCGTCATCAAAGGTGATGACATCGAAGCCGTTTTCGTCAAGTTTTTTGAGCTGCAGCCCGTCTAAAATATCTAAGTATTCGAAGTAACGATAGAGGTTTTGGCCCTCCGAGAGTCCTCCTAAGTAATGTACGCCCGTATCAAAAATGGTTTTTTCGCGTACAAAGGTCTGCAGATTTCCCCCGAACTGATTGTTCTTTTCGAGCACACAGACCGATTTTCCCTCACGCGCCATGATGTTGGCCGCGACCAGGCCGCCCATTCCGCTGCCTATGATTCCGATGTCGTAATGAGGTTTCATTTTTTATGATTTTCCGTCTCGATACGGATAAAGTTATCATTTTCATATGAAGTGAAGAAACTCATGGGTACTTGAATGTACCGACCTCCCTTCAATAGGATGATACGTTCGTAACGAGACATCTCTTGTTCAAAATTTACAGCGTCAAAGCCATCCAAATTGAGTATCAATACCTTAGCAAAATGCGATATTGCTTCTTCCATCGAATCCACAACCGTAATCTTACTGTACTTATGGGTCAGATAGTTATTCTTCAGAATGGCTCTGGCTTCTTGATGCTCGAGGTAAGTTATGATTTTCCGGTCTATGGAATCTAACGCCAACAACAGGTCTAGCTGCCCGAAATCTTGGGAGATATGTACAACAGTATCCGTATCACCAATGTGTTCAAGTAATTTTTTATAGGTCGCGGCATTATCCTTCAAATCGGTTTTAATGGCTTTGTAAATTGCTTTTCCCTTGTAACGGTAGTTTTGTAAAATCAATTTGTGCCAATAGTCCGGACCCTCGATGTGGTCGCGCAGTCTCCGGAATTGCGACCTGAAATACTGGCCGATTTCTTTGGGGCGTTTGGAATAGGTGGTCGAGAAACGTGGGTCATTGGGGGTAATTCTCGGTAATATTTCAACGGTCATACTACCATCGTTGATGATAAAACTCCCTTTGGGCGAAACTTCGGAACCGCCATGAATCATGACGGGCAAAATATCGAGACCGAGCTGTTCCGCCAAATAGAAAGCGCCTTTATGGAACCTGCCAATTTTGTTAGTCGCCGATCGGGTGCCCTCTGGAAACGCAATAATGGAAAAACCTTGTGCCAATTTTTGCTTGAGGAAGGCCTCGCCACCTTCAATACCACCGGAAACCGGATAGGCGCCGTGCAGTCTGGCCGCATAACCTAGCGTTTTTGAGTTGTACACGTGGTCTTTTACCAAATAGATGCATTTGGAATGTAACATTCCCATCGCCAAAATATCTAAAAAGGAGGTATGGTTGGCAATCATCATCGTCGGCTTCTCAAAGGTCTCGTTGTGGGTGTTGCTAATTTTTTTTGAGACAAAAGGATTTGTATACAAAACCGATTTCATAAACTTCGAGGTCACTTGGTGCAGTCCCATCTGTTTTTTCTTCCTCGCATTCGGATTTAATTTGAGCACAAACCAAGAATAGACGGATAGCAGTACGCCCCCAAAATTAAAGTAGGCGAACGACAATAGGGAATGGATTAAAATCCTCGGGGCAATGGGCCTTTTACGGGTATCTCCCAAAAACAGCCGGAACAAAAGGGGCTGTAGGGTGAATGCAACGAACAGGGCACACCCGATACCGATCAGGGAGACCACGGAAATGGTGTACAGTACCGGATGCTTGGCAAAAATCAGCACCCCGACTCCTGCGACAGTGGTAATCACGGAAAGTATGATAGATGTTTTGTGCGTACCCAGAGTTTTCTCGCCCGTACGGTACTCGGTCAGTAGGCCGTTGGTCATAAAAATACTATAATCGACCCCCAGCCCGAATATAAAACTACAAATGATGATATTGAAGATGTTGAACTCGATGTGTAACAGCCCCATGATGCCGACCGTCAGAAACCAGGTGACGAAAATCGGAATGCTGGTAATGAGGGTCAGCGTAAAACTTCGATAAAAAAGGAATAGGATTAATAACACTACAATCAGGGAGTAGCTCAGCAGCCGATTAAAATCGTTTTTGAGATTGCCCAAAAAAGTTTCGTTCACGTTTTTGCGATCGATTAGCAGTGTATTGCTGGCATCTTGGAATTGGTTTCGGATGTTTGCGGAGTTGGTCTCGTCTACTTTGACCAAAGATGTAATCGTGGTGCCGTTTTCATCCATGACGACATAGTCATCTACGGATAAGGATTTGATCGCCGAAAGATCGGAAAGCTGCAAGGGTTTAAAGTCGCTCTCCAAAAGGGAATAGAATCGGGAAAAGGTAGCCGGTTTGAAACCCAATTCAGTACCACTTGCTATCAGGTTCTTTTTGAGGGAATCGATTTTCGCGGTATCCCAAAACTGTTGCCAAGCCTCGATTTTGTTTTGCTGCGTACGATTTGATTTTAGTAAAGTACCTACGGAACCGAAACTTACGATTTCGCCTTTTTCTTTAAGTATCTCCAATTGTGAAAACAAGCTGTCGTTGCGCTGCAAAACTTCCTGAAAATTTTTGCCGTAGGTGGATAGATACAGTGATTTTGAACCGATGTCCGTCAGTTTTTCGAGGCGTTCCCGGGCATCCAACAGGGCTTGGGTCTCATAATTTAGTTTGGCAATATCTTGATCGAATACTACTTTGCTGTATGTGAAAATACTGATGACAAATAGGATGGCCAATGCTGCAATCGCCCATTTACTTTTGTGCCATTCAAATTCGGCCCACCGATCCAGTAGGGTCTTTGGTGCGGTCAATGCCTTTTTGCCCGTATACACCTGTGGGATAAACAACAGTGCAAAGACAGAAGCTCCCAATACGCTGAGCGCCGCGAATATGCCCAGATCTTGAAGCGCTTGGGCATCTAAAAACAATAAACAGAGAAAGGCGCTGGCCGTGGTCAGGCTACTGATCAAGACCGATGGTGCGACCTCCTTAAAAAGGCTCTTCATGGCTTCGCCATTGCGGATATGGGTCAAAATATGCAATCCGTAGTCTAGGGTTATACCCAGTAATATCGCGCCGATACCCAGAGAAAGTGCCGATATTTGGTCGCGTATCAGACACAAAAAAGCGATGGCCAGCAAACCTCCGAAAAGGGTAGGTGCAAAAAGTATGAGCGGCAAGAACAACTTGCGATAGAACAGCATCAGTAAAACTATGAGCAACGTCAGGGCAATGCCCACGGTAAATTTTATGTCCCGCTCAATCTGCTTTGCATTGGATACCGCGCTTAAGGCCGCCCCGAAATATTCACTGCTTACCTGCCCGCCGTATTTAGCGTTCAAGGCCTCTTGAATAGCATAGAGTGCGTCGGCAAAGGGCATGTTTTTATTCGTTTCACCGGAAGCGAACGCAGGCGTAATAAAAAGAAGGATGTTCTCTTCCTCTTCATTGAGCAGAAATCCATCCTTAAGCTTGAAACCTTCCCCAAAACCTAATTGGCGCAATTTCTTCAGGGCGATGAACGATAATCCTAAAGGGTCCCGGACGATACTTTTTTTGGCAACTATTCCGGTCGGGGAAATCAAGGTGCGATAGTTGTCGCCGGTGATTTTTGCGATACTGTCGGCCGATAACTTGTCTTCAATGGCTGCATAATCGGAACCCTCCAGAAAAAGCGGCAGGTTTTCATAGACCAGATCAAGGGTTTTCGGCACATCTTCGGAAGCGGCTCTTCCCTGAATGTTTTTAATGAATTCGCCTTGGCTCGATGCCAAGCTGTCTAAAAACTCGGATGCATATCGGGTCAGATCACTGACGGTACCGGTTTCGCCCTTTCGAATGTTAACGACGATTTTATCGGTAAAGGCGATGGATTTTAAGACTTGCAGTGTACGCTGGGTTTCTTCGTTGGCGGGTATCAAGGATGAAATATCATCGTCGAATTCAATCTGCTTGGCGATACCGAGAAGCCCCCCGACAATAGCCAATAGGCATAGGAGTGCCAACCATCTTTTTTTGGCGATAGCGATGTAGGCCTGTAAAAAGAAACTACCCATTTCTTACGGCGATTTTTCGTTTGGCCATCCGCGTGAGGGTTAGATAGCCTATGCATCCGGAAATTATCGAAACTGTGGTGGCCAAGGCAAAACTTCCGATGAGATAGGTCTTCAAACCTTTCAGGGCGACGAGATTATCCATGATAGTGTCCAGGGCGAAAAAGTTTTCTTCACCGGTAATCCAAACCCCGACCTGAACGCTGAAATAGAGAATGAAGGGAATAAAGGGCGGAAGGCTGATATTCGAAAACGCGAAGGCGATCGGCTTGTTCAATTTTAGCAAAAACGCCAGTCCGAATACTAAAAGGGTATGCAATCCCCAAAAAGGACTCAGTCCGATAAAAACGCCCAACGCAATGGAAAAAGCTTTTTTACGGGGAGAGTCCTTACTTCCCAAGACATCCTCGGAAAGGAATTTTGAAATCCCCTTTTTCTTGATTTTCCGGAAAAAGTCGCGGGGTTTGATGTAAAAGAGCGTGATAAATACGAAAACGGTGTTCAGTACGCTGATACGTGCGAAATCGGGGCCTTTTCGAAAATGGGATACTCTTTCCGCTTCGTCATAGGAGATTTTTACGGGTACGTTCTTCACTAAGGTACCGCTCCAGGCCGCCCTGACTATAATCTCGATTTCGAACTCGAATTTCGGGGTGTAGAGTTTCAGTTTTTCAATTTCCCGGAGCGGATAGAGTCGATAGCCGCATTGGGTATCGGTAAGCCAAATTCCCGTTTCGAACCAGAACCAGAAATTCGAGAACTTATTGCCGAAACTACTGGAACCGGGTACGTCGTGTTGTTTCATGTTTCGAGACCCGATATAGAGCACGTTGCTGGTTTCCTCTTGTTGCAGGGCTTCCAAAAAAACGGGAATATCCTCTGGAAAATGTTGTCCGTCGGAATCGATCGTTATGGCAAAGTCATAGTCCAGCTTTCGAGCTTCCTTAAAGCCGACATTCAGGGCGTTGCCCTTTCCCTTATTGGCCGGAAGATGTAGCTGATGGATATTGGGGTAATTTTTTAGAATTTCAGCAGTATCATCCGTAGCCCCATCATTAACAACAACAATATTCTGTGTGATGGCCAAAACACCGTCCAATACTCTGGCCAAGGTGGCCGCATTGTTATAGGTAGGAATGAGCACACAGCATTTCAGCGCTCGCATGGTCTCAGGTATGTGCAGGGTAGGGGTGGGCACTTGGCGGTTTTCGGACAAAGATAAGGATTCAAGGCCGTCGCTAAAACAATTGCTTTTCTGCCGTAGTAAAGCTGTCCGATGATAAGACATAGCCTTTTACGAATTCCTTGGCGCCCTTATCTTTTATTGCGGCATACCGGTCAAGAATAAATTGTTTATCGGC
Source organism: Pricia sp. (assembly GCA_049671465.1). Classification (GTDB taxonomy): domain Bacteria; phylum Bacteroidota; class Bacteroidia; order Flavobacteriales; family Flavobacteriaceae; genus Pricia. Next base: position 11,969 of record JBATUY010000170.1, read on the forward strand.
TTCCTTGTCTTTGTGATAGCCGGTAATCTTAGGGATGTTTTCTTGAACGCTTAGGCGGATACAGCGTATTTCTACATTGCCCGGTTCGGTTTCTAGGGCAAATTCCAACAATTCCCGGCCTTCTTTAAAGAATGTCCTTTTGTCCTTAACGCCCTCTACGTTTTTGGCCATCATAGTCGTTACGGCGCCCTTGTAAGCGATAAGGGTGGTGTTGTCATTTTTGCCAATGGCCGTCAACTCGGTAAATAGTTTTTTAACCACCTCCTCACTTTCGGATGCCCTACGGTAGTCTTGTCGTACGCTGATCAAATCGGGAGATATGTATCCGGTGGCCATCCATCCCATAAATAACAGTAAAAATTTGAATTTCATCTTAGGCCAATTCTTTAAACGTTGCGCCCAGTTTTAAGGCCAGGGCATCTTCGATGTAAACGGCGTTTTTCACTTTTACCAAACCTTCCGCTTCCGAAATATCCAAGGTCAACCGTATGGTCTCGTTTTCATTGGGATTGATAATGGCCATAAACTTCACATTGCTAACAACCGATAAAAACAGGGTTTTGTTCAGGGCTTTTTCAGTGAGTTCCTTGACCAGTTGAATGGAGCAAACACCCGGCATTATTGGGTTGCCGGGAAAATGGCCTTTGAACACTTCATGGTCTTTGTTCAATTTCACCGAAGCTTCTACGGCGCCGTTGTTTTCGGTAAAGGATTGTATGCTGTATAATTCTTCTATCAACATGGGTTATGACTCGATTAGGCTTAGCGTTATGGTCAACGGAAACGTTTTATGTGAAATCTGGATTGTTCCGGCGAGGTCGTCTCTGATTTTCGAAAACGAAAAAATACCCTTTTCCTTTCCGCCACCGACCCTAGCTATTTTTTGAAGTGCATCGTCGGAATGGTAAAAATAATGCTTTTTGGAACCGATTTTGACTGCGTAAACGAAATCATCATTGTTTTTAAAAGTTTGTAGCACTCCCGGATGCTCTTCTAAAAGGACCTTAAAATCTCTTTTGAGGATGTTGATGAGTAGTTTACGGTCCATTTCCTTTAATATACGGTTGACCTTGAAATCATCTTCTTGAAACGTAAAATCGAACAGGGTATTTCCTATTTCGGTGGTGAAGACGACACGATGGTGCTGCGGGCCCAATTTTTTGACGATAAAAAGTCCCCCGAAAGTTTTGTCGAAGGCTTCGATTTTCGCTTTGTAGACGTAGTCTTTTGAAACGTCCGAAAAATAAGGGTTCAAGCTTTCTTTTTGGATGGTTTCTACGGATTGATATCCGTTTTTCTTCGGATAGCTGGCACATCCGATAAGCATGAAGGCGAAGAGACTACTGAGCAAAATCCGCATCCGACAGGGGTTGGTTGGTTTTTCGACCGCTAAAAACGATTTGGGTATAATCGTCGGAGGGTTCGATCATTTTCACTTCGATTACTTCCCCGGTCGGATTGAAGGTCATGTGAAACGCCTTGATGAATTCCGCGAACTGGGCATCCTTAGGCATGAAATGTACCAGGCTGTTACCGTCTTGCTTAAAATAGGAAATGTTGAATTGGTCGTCGTCGAACAGATCGCCGCGAATGCTGGCCGTAATCAGTTGGTTGAGCTGAGTGAAAATCTTGTTTCCCCCGACATCCATATTACTCTTGTTACCGTCATCGTTGATGT